>JAAYVZ010000030.1 GCA_012516935.1 Holophagae bacterium | reverse complement strand
TTCTCGAGCTGCGCGACGACGTCGACCACCGCGATCGGGACCGGTGCTGCCGGCTCAATCGGAGTCGGTGAGGGTAGCTCGATCGGCGCAGGCTGTGACGGAGCCTCCGCCGGCACCGTGGTCTTGGACCCGAGCCCGAGCTTGGCGAGGATGCTGTCGATGAACCCCATGGCGCTCTCCTTCCGTGACCAGGACGATCGCATGCCGGAATCCACGTGCGACCGTGCGCTCGCCCCGACCTCACCCGAGTATAGCCGAGGGGGTCGATGGTGCCCCGATGAGGGGAGCGCTCGTTCAGCGGATTGGACCGCCGTCGGACCCGTCGCGCGATCCCCGGCAACGGCCCGGGGTCTACCCGCTCGGCGCTCTTTCTCGCCCGTTTCTCGCCGGTCGGGCCGCGTCCGGCGCTGCCTCGAGCGAACCCTCCTCGGCAAGTGAGAGCACGACCTCGTCGAGGTCGAGGGCGGCGCCGGCGGCGAGGTGGCGCTTGACCGTGCGCGGCGGCACGGCCGCGCCGACCAGGACGAGGACGCGCTCGGCCTCGATCGAGTGGTCCTGGCGGTTGGCGGGATGGGCGAAGACGAGACCGAGCAGCTCGACGGCGCGTGCGCTCGCTCCCCGACGGTGCAGCACCTCGGCGGCGCTGACGAGGGCCGGCAGGACGGTAGCGACGGTACCGCCCTCGAGGTACGCCCGCAGGACCTCGCGCACGTGGGCGGCCGCCTCGTCCAGACGGCCGGCAGCGGCCTCGAGGTACGCGAGGTTGCCGGTGAGCAGGCCGACGAGGTACGCCGAGCCGATCTCGCCGGCGATCTCGAGGGCGTCGCGGTAGAAGCTCCGGGCCGCTTCGAGCTCGCCCGAGCGCCGGTGGGTCTCGCCGATGACCATCAGGGTGTGCGCCTCGCCGCGCCGGTCGCCGCTCTCGCGGCTCACGGCGAGCGCTTCCCGGTAGTACCCACGAGCCGCGCCGAAGTTGCCGCGGTCCTCGCGGACGTAGCCGAGGCCGATCGCTGCCTCCTTGACGAGCGCCAGGTCCCCAGCGGTTCGCGCGAGATCGAGGGCCTCCTCGAACAGGCGATCCGCGGCGTCGAGGGCACCGCGGAAGTACGCCATGAGCCCGAGCTGGTTCGTCGCCCAACCGGCGCCGTGGCTGTCGCCGGCTTGGCGAGACAGCGCCAAGGCGGTCTCGAACGCGGCCTCGGCGTCGTCGTGACGGCCTTGCTCGAGGGCAACCCGCCCGAGGAGGCTCGAGCACATCGCGCGCAGCCCGGGCACGCCGGCGTCTTCCATGGCGCGCTCGAGCCGCTCGCGGGCCTCGCCGTGGCGGCCCTGGAGGTAGGCGGTTGCGCCCAGGTGCGCGAGCGCCGCGGCACGCGGCTGGGCGCCTTCCACAAGGGCGAGCGCCCGATCGAGGTCCTCGACCGCCGCGGCGTAAGCGCCCATGCGGTTGCGCAGGCTCCCTCGCGCGGTTAGCAGCGCCACGGCCAGCCCAGCGCCGTCCGCGCCGAACCGGACAAGCGCCTCACCGAGGAGTGCCTCGGCGGCGCGCAGCCAGCCGCGTGCTTCGGCGTACGTCTGCAGGCTCCCCAGGAACGCCTCCACGAGGTCGGCTCGCGCGGCGGCGACCGCCCATCGCCAAGCGACCTGCAGGTTGTCGAGCTCGAGGCCGATCTCGTCGAGTATCTCGCGCTGGGAGATCCCGACGGCCCCGGACGAGAGCGATCCGAGGCGCTCCGCGAGGTACGTCGCGTGCGCGGCGCGCGCCCGCTCGAGCGCTGCCGGGTCGGTCGCGAGCTCGTCCTGAGCGAAACGGCGCAGCACCTCATGGACGGTGTAGCGTCCGGACGGCTCGTGGCGCACGAACGAGGTGTCCACGAGCCGGCGGAGCCTGTCGATCGAGGCGCCTGCCACGGCCTCGGCGGCCTCACGGGTGCACCCTCCGACGAAGACCGACAGCGCCGCGAGCGCCCGCCGCTCCTCGGGGCCGAGCCGCGACCACGAGGAGTCGAAAATTGCCCGCAGGCCTCCCTCCCGGCTGCCGAGAAAGCCCGGGTGGCGCGCGACCTCGGCGGCGATCTCCCGCACCGTCAGGCTCCCGGCCCACCCCCCGGCGAGCTCGATGGCGAGCGGCGACCCCTCGACGGCGGCGCACAGCCCGGCTACGGCTGCCCGCTCCTCGACTGCGAGCTCGAGCCCGAACCGCGCCCGCCGTGCGCTCTGCACGAAGAGCTGCACGGCCGGGCTCTGGTCGTCCTCGGCCGCCAGTGGCGCCAGACCGCCGACCTCGACGACCCACTCACCCGGCAGGCCGAGGCGCTCGCGGGTGGTCACGAGCACCTTGGCGAGGGGCGCCACCGCGATCAACGCAGCGAGGGCGCCAGCATCGGGTAGGAGGTGCTCGAGCCCGTCGAGGATCAGGAGCACACGCCGGTGGCGCAGGTAGTCCTCGAGACGAGCCTCCAGCGCCAGCGCCCCGAGCCCGGGCGACTCCCCGAGCGCGAGCGCGCGCGCCACCGCCGCCGCCAGACCGCCGGCCTCGCCCCCCTCCTGGGGCGGCACGAACCAGACGCCGTCGGCGAAAGCCCTGCCCGTGCAGCCGCCAAGCACCTGCCGCTGCGCGACCTGCAACGCCAGTCGTGACTTGCCGATGCCGCCGGGACCCAGCAAGCTGACAAGGCGGCACTCGGGTGCGAGGAGCAGCCGCTCGACGGCCGCGATCTCGCTCTCGCGCCCCACGAACGGCGTGGCCTGCGCCGGGAGGTTGTGGCGGATCAACGGCGGGTCGGCCGCGCCGGTGACGCTCCCCGAGAAGGCGCGGATGCGCTCGGCCAGGCGCACGGTGTCGGCCGTAGGGGTGGTCTGGAGCTGCTCGGCGAGGACGCGGCGGCACTCCTCGAACTGCGCCAGCGCGGCGGCCGGCTCGCCGGCCTGGGTCAGTAGCTCCATGACCGTTCGGTGCGACTCCTCGCGCCAGGGGTCCAGCTCGATGAGCGCGCGGGCTTGTGCCAGGGCGGTCGTCAGGTCGCCCTGCTGCCGGTGGAGGGCGACGAGGGCGCGCAGCACGTCGTAGGCGACGGCGCGCAGACGCTCGCGCTCGGCCAGCAGCCACTGCTCGAGCTCGGGGGCGTCGCCGAGAAAGACACCGTCGAGCAGCTCGCCCTGCAGGAGCGCGTCGATCGCCAGGCGCGGCGCCGGCTGGCGCCCGCCGCGCAGCGCCTCGTAGGCCGTGATCAGCTCCCGTGCGTCGACGACCACGTCGGCGTGCGGCGCGATAGCCACGCGGGAGCGGTCGGCGACGAGAATCCCGGCACCGGCGGCCGCGAAGGTGCGGCGAATGTCCCAGAGGGCGTGCCGCAGATTGCGCGCGGCCCGCTCCTCCGTCAGGTCGGGCCAGAGCAACCCTTGCAGCTTGGCGCGCGCGTGGCTGCCCGGCGCGAGCACGAGATAGGCGAGCAGGACTTCTGTCTTGGCTGACTCCAGACGGTGAGAGCCGGCGGGGCTCGCCAGCCCGAACCCACCCAGCAGCGTGACCCGAATGCCCGGCGCTTCCACCTGGCCAGCTCCTCGCTCGGTCCCCATTCTGCGCGCCGTAGCCCACCTCCCGCGCCCGACATGGTACGTCACCCCACCGGCCATCAACGGTGTCTCAACGCTCGGCCCCGAGACTCGCCGCGAGGAGCTGGAACGGTGGCGAGCGAGACCCCGAAGAGGCGAGACGGCGCGACGCTGATCCTCCGCCTGTGGCGCGACGGCGGCGACGCCGAGCCGTGGCGGTGCAGCGTCGAGGACCCGCTGAGCCGGCAGCGCCGGGGGTTTTCTTCGCTCGCCGAGTTGCTGCCGTTCCTGCAGACGCTCACAGCGGCCCGCACACCGGGAGCGGAGGTCGCCGCGCCAGGCGCCGGCCGCATCCCGATTGAAATGCGCGAGGAGCAATCACGAGGTGGAGGCGACAGTGCGACGACAACCGATGACCTGGCTGGGGCTGGCAACCGCAATGTGGCTCGGGGTGACGATCCCCGTTCTTGCTCTCGACCCGCCGCCCGCCTGCGAGGACGCGATGGGTTGGGGCCTGTGGGCGACCGGTAGGATCAGCCCCAAGGTCGTCAACCAGGGCGACATCGCCACGATCACGGCGACCATCGTCGGCGGTCCTCCGGCAGGCCTGGGGTGCGCCTACTCGCAGTGGGCGCTGGTCGGCACGAGCAGCGTCACGGTCTTCGTCCCCGGCTGCTTCGAGCTGGTGGACTACGAGCCCAAGGCCGACTCGCTCCACAACGTCTCCGTGAGCGGGACGGCGGTGCACTGGACCTCGGTGTGGACGCCGCCTCCCGGGTCGACGGTCAACGACCACTGCTTCTGCCGCTCCTGGGGAGGCGGCCAGTGGAGCGAGACCTCGACCTGCCCAGCGCACCTCTCGGCCGGGGCGTGGGGACCCGGCGCGGTCTTCACGCTCAAGGTCAAGGCTACCTGCGCCGGAAACGAGGATCGCTGGCGCAAGGTCACGACCATGCACCTGTCGGGGTGGTGGGGCATCGGCTGGGGCAACGACGCCGAGGACTACTACAAGATCGGCGGTGGCGAGTGGGTGGCCCTCACCGCGGAACCCACGTCCGCTCCCGCCGACGGCACCCCTGTCGCGCTCTCCGCCCGCGTCTACGAGAAGAACTCTGGTGTCGCGATGCCCCGCGAGACGGTGAGCTTCTCGAGCCTGTTCGGCATCCTCCAGCCGGCCAAAGCGGTCACGGACGAGAGCGGAATCGCCCGCGCCACCCTCTCCTCGCCCGGGAACGTCACCGGCCCGGACGAGGTGATGGCCAAGATCTCGAGCGCCGAGGATCGGGTCACCGTGCAGTTCACCCACGTCGACAACCCACCTGTCGACGCCGACAGCCAGCTCGGCCGGGCACTCGCGCTGCAGCTCGTCGGCGAGCCGGTCCACGCCGGGCTCGGCAACTACATCTACTCGAAGCGGCTGTTCGACCTGCCCGGCAAGGGGGTGCCGTTCGGCTTCGAGGTGACCTACAACTCGCTCGACACCGGCTACAACGGGCCGCTCGGTCCGGGCTGGACCCACGCGTTCAACACCGTCCTGACGCCCCCGGTGCCCCCAGCGACCCAGGTGTCGATCAAGTGGAGCGACGGCCACGTGGACCGCTTCCACGACGACGGTACCGGCGCGTTCACGCCAGTGGGCTCGAACACGCCGGTCAAGCTCACGCGGCCCGAGCCCTCGCGATGGGTAGCGACGCTACACAACCAGAACACGTACGAGTTCGACGCCGGCGGCCGGCTGCTGGCGATCGGGGACCTCAACGGCAACCGGATCGTGCTCACCTACTCGACCACCGTCCCCGGGCAGATCGACCACATCACGGACACGGCGGGCAGGCAGGTCACGTTCACCCACGACGTCGCGGGGCGGATCACCGCGATTGCGTCGCCGATCCGGCCCGGCAGCACCGTCGCGTTCCAGTACGATGCCGCCGGTAACCTCAGCGGAATCACCGACCCCCGCGGCCGGCTCTGGCGCTTCACCTACGACGGCGTGCACCGGCTTGTCACGCACGTCGACGCCAAGGGCGTCACCGTCATCACCAACGCGTACGACGGCACAGGGCGCGTCGTCCAGCAGACCGACGGGGCCGGAGGGGTGACCTCCTACGCCTACGCGGTCGACGCCGCGGGCACGACGACGACGATCACGCCGCCGTCCGGGCACGCCGTCACCCACGTCTACGACCGGGCCTACAACCTCGTGCGGGTCGTCGACGGCGAAGGGCACGAGGCGTCGTTCGGCGCCGACGGCCGCGGCCAGCTCACCGGCGCGGTCGACAAGAACGGGAAGGCCTCGGGCTCGTTCCACGACGCGGCCGGCAACCCGCTCATCGTGCAGGACCGCACCGGCGCCCAGATGCAGATCTCCTTCGACACCCTGAACCGGCCGACCGCCATCGTCGGACCGCTGGGGACCACCACCGACACGTTCGGCTACGACGTCAAGGGCAACCTGACCTCGGTCACCAACGCCGAGGGCCGTACCGCCTCGATCACGGTGGACGCCAGCGGCCTTCCCACCGTGGTCAAGGACCTGGGCGGCGGCGAGTGGAAGAGCACGTACGACGCCAGCGGCTTGCCGCAAACGGTCACCGACCCGACCGGCGTCCGCGTGACCCTGGCGCACGACAGCGCTGGACGCGTCACCCAGGTCACGCTGCCGACAGGCGGTGCGACGATGCAGTGGACGTACGACGAGGCCGGTCACCCGCTCACCCGGACCGACCCCCTGGGCAACGTCACGACGTTCACCTACGACGACAACGGTAACCTGGCCTCGCAGACGTTCGTTCCCACCGGCGCCACGACGAGATTCGAGTACGACTGGGCGGGGCGGCCCGTCAAGGTCACCGACCCCCTCGGCGGCATCACGACAACGACCTACGACGTGGACGGCAACGTGGTCTCGGTGACGGACGCCGACGGCATCACCGTCACACGTCAGTACGACCGCGCCAACCGCCTCACGAGCGTGACCGACGCGCTCGGCCACCGCGTGCTTTTCGGCCACGACGCCAACGGCAACCTGTCCTCGGTCACGAACGAGCTGGGCGCCACCTGGACCAGCGAGCACGATGCCGAGGGACGGCCGGTGCGCAGCACCGATCCGCTCGGCAACCAGCACGCGACGACCTACGATGCCGCGGGGCGAGTGGTTGCCATCACCGACCCGCTCGGCGGCACACAAAAGTTCGCCTACTCCAAGGCCAACCGACTGATCGGGACCACACTGCCCGACGGCGGGGAGATCTCCTTCATCAACGACCCCAGCGGGCGGCCGCTGTACCTCTCCGACCCCCTCGGGCACTTCTGGATGCTGGCGTACGACGCGGCCGGCCGACTGACCTCCAGGCTCGACCCCAACGGCAAGACGGAGTCGTTCGCCTACGACGGGCAGGGGCGGCTGCAGCGGTGGACGCAGCGCGACGGCACCGTCATCACGTACGCCTACGACAACGCCAGCCGCCTGACGACGGTGACGATGCCGGGCCAGACCGTCAGCTACGGGTACGACGCGGCGGGAAACGTGACGTCGGTGACCGACGGCTCCGGGACCACGACGATGACCTACGACTTGTGCGGGCGGCGGCTTGGACGCACCGACCCGGCAGGCAGGACCATGGCGTACGCGTACACTGCGGCCGGCCGTCTGCGCACGCTCACCTATCCCGACGGCCACGTGGTCACCTACGCCCACGACGCGGCCGGGCGGCTCGCGACCGCCACCGACTGGCTGGGGAACCAGACGGTCTTCCAGTACGACAACGCCAGCCGCGTCGTCCAGGTGACGCTCCCCAACGGCACCAAGGAGCTCTCCACCTACGACGCCGCCGGCCGCCTCGCCACACGCCGCAGCCAGACATCGACCGGCACGCTGATCGCTAGCTACACCTACACCCGCGACGCGGTGGGCCGCATCGCCTCGGTCGAGCGCAACGAGCCGGCAGCGCTCGAGTCGGTGGACTCCCTGGCGACCTTCGCGTACGACGCCGCCAACCGGGTGCTCACGGCCACCGTCGACGGCGTGGTCACCTCCTATGCGTTCGACCTCAGGGGTAACCTGACCTCGAAGACCGGCCAGGGCGCGACCACGACGTACGCCTACGACGCCCTCAACCGGCTGGTGTCGGTGTCGGACGGGGTCAATACCACCACGTACGCCTACGACGGCGCCGGCAACCGCGTCGTCAAGACGCACAACGGCTCGACCACCGGCTACGTCCGCGAGGGTGGGACGGTCTACTGCACGCTGGACGGCTCGGGCGCCATCCAGAGCTACAACGTCTTTGCCGGTCTGCTCCTCTACTCGCTCGACACGGCGGGTACGATCTCGGTCTACCACGGCGATGAGCGCGGCAGCGTCGTGGCGATCACCGACGGCTCGGGGACCGTCCTGCAGGCCTACGCCTACGACCCGTACGGCAAGGTGGCCGCAGCGGCCGGAGCGCTGGCGAGCCCGTTCCGGTTCGTCGGCAAGCGCGGCGTGCTCGCTGACGAGAACGGCCTGTACCACATGCAGGCTCGCTACTACGACCCGGACGCCCGACGTTTCGTTACCGAGGATCCGCTGGGTCTGGCCGCCGGCCTCAACCTGTACGCGTACGCCGGCGGCGACCCCGTCAACCGCGTCGATCCTCAGGGGCTGGACCCGATCGACACGGGGTTCGTGGCGACGTCAATCGAGGAGGCGCTCCAGCTCTGGTTCGAGCGCGGCGCGGAGCTGGGGTTTCGTGATTGCGGCTACCTCGTCCCGGACGAGGACCATGTCTACAAGTTCGGCGAGGTGTACCTCCGGGAGAAGGACATCAGAACCTACGTCCATAGCAAGCCGATCCAGGAAATCGCCGATCAAATCGAGCACGATCACCTGATCATCAAGGGACCGCCGCTTCCGCCGGAACCGACGATCGAGAGTCCCCCCTCGCCCAAGCCGCGCGGCGTCTTTCGCCCCCGCAATTTCCCTTCTTCCGGACCGGTCGTCTTTCGCCCCCGTGACAGCGCCCCGAGCCCTCCCGCGATGGTCGCACAGCAAGGTCAGCCGGCCGGCCCAGGCCTGTTCCAGCGCACCCTCGGCAACTGGCGCAACTGGATGGGCAGTATCGCGGCGCGGATTGCCTACGAGAAGGTCATCTTGCGGGCCACCGTTTCCTACGGCGTCAAAATGCTCGGCACCGACGTGGCCACCCTCGCCGTGGGCGACATCGCGGGGCCCGTCGTGATCTCCGGTGCGGCGGGGTGGTTCGGCGGGCGTGGGATCGGCCAGGCACGCTTGCACTTCGATCCAGCCACGGGGACGTATGCGCCGGTCGACCAGGGGGTGCAGTGGATGATGGAGCCGTTTTTCGAGCGCTCCTACCAGACCGTGGAGCCCTCGCGAACGACCGGCAAGGCCTGGTTCGACCATATTCGACAGCACACCGAGTACCTCGACGGGCTCCTCAACAAACAGGCCAACTGGTAGGAGGACGACCGATGCGCTCCCTGTCTCAGAGCTCCCAGCATGCCCACGCCGACGGCCGCCCGACGGTCGCACCGACCGGTTCCTCGCCCCGAACGTCATCGGCGCTCACACGCCTGGCGGTGGCCGCCCTCCTCCTCGCAGCGACGGCCGGAGCCGACACCGTGAGCTACAGCTACGACGCCGCCGGAAGGCTGGTCCGGGCCGACCTCGGCGGTGGCCGGGCGGTCGTCTACACCTACGACGCGGCCGGCAACCTACTCTCGGCGGCTTCGGAGAGCCCGGACCACACACTGCGCGTGGCGGTCTCGCCCGCGAGCGGCGGCAGCGTCACCGGTCCGGGCATCGCCTGCCCCGGGACGTGCGTCCACGCGTTCGCCGGCACCCAGCCGCTGACGCTGACCGCGTCCCCGGCGACCGGCGATCTCAAGCTGCTCGGCTGGGCCGGCGACATGCTATCCGCCGACAACCCATTCACCTTCACGCTCGATGCCGACCGGCGGATCACCGCGTACTTCGGCGCCGCCTCCGGCTCCACCGACACCGATGGCGTCCCCGATGTCGGCGAGATGGGACCGGGCGGGAACGATCCGTCGTACGACGGCAACGGCGACGGGGTCCCCGACTACCAGCAGGCGAACGTGGCATCGCTCTCAACGGCCACCGGCGCCGGCTACGTCACCCTCGAGGTGCCGAGCGGGCAGTCGCTGGTGGGCGTCCAGGCGGTACCGAACCCCCACCCCGACGACGCCCCGGCGGCCAAGTTCCCGTACGGCTTCTTCGCCTTCACTGTCACGGGCGCGCCTGCCGCTGGCGTCGTCGTGACGATCCATCTCCCCAAGGATCCTTCGATCGCGGACTACTTCAAGTACGGCCCGACACCCGACAACGAGGCGCCACACTGGTACGACTTCAACCGCAGCGGCTCGACCGGGGCCGAGGTCGTTCAGACCGCCACCGACACACGCGTCCTCCTGCACTTCGTCGACACCTTGCGCGGCGACGATGTGCGCACCGCCGATGGCCTCATCATCGACGTCGGCGGGCCCTCGGTGCTGGCCGCCCCTGTCATCCGCCTCGACACGAGCAGCCTCGACTTCGGCAGCACGCCGCTCGCCTCGCCGTCTTCCCGCACCGTGACGGTCGGTAACACCGGCGACGCCGACCTGGTGATCGGCACGGTCGGGCAGGGTGACGGTCTGGCTGCTCCGTTCAGCATCACGGCCGACACCTGCTCGGGCCGGACCCTGCAGCCGCAGCCGGCGGGCGGCACCTGCACGATCACCGTTCGCTTCTTGCCGACCACCGAGGGGAGGTTCGACGACACCTTCGTCATCCCATCGAACGACCCGGCCGGCAACCCCGCCACGGTCTCGGTGCACGGCGAGGGAGCTCGGGTGGAGCCGATCCCGGCGTTGGATGCCAGCAGCCTGGCACTCCTGATCGCCGCCCTGCTGGGCGTCGGCGGGGCGGTCCTGCGCCGCCGCGGGTAGCTCACAGGTACCACGTGAGCTCGAGCTGCACCACGTCCTGCGAAGGCGGTCCGTGGAGCGAGCCGAGGCCGTGCGAACCGTCGGCGCCGGTGGCGAGCTCGGCCTACTGCCGCTGCTTCTGGCGCGGGGGCGGCGGCGGCTTGGGTGTCGAGGGCGGCTCGGGGAGCCCGGTCAGCACCGCCCCACCCATGACGTCATCCTCGCCGATGATGCTGCCGAAGAACTCGGCGTGCTGGTCCATCCAGCGGGAGGTCTCGCTGAGCGTGGCGGTGACGGCGTCGAGGCGGCTCGAGAGGGCATCGGGGCTCGTGGTCACCGCCGCCTCCTCGCGGATGAGCTGGACCTGCTGCTCGATGCGCTCGAGCTCGGCGTCGATGACCTCGAGGCTCGACTGGGCTCGGCTGAGGTTTTCCAGCCGTTTGCTCTGGATGTCGAGGATGCCCTGCAACGAGCGCGCGAGGGCACTTTCGGGCTCGGCCACGGCGAGGCGCTCCTTCAGCCGCTCGACCTCGGACTCGAGCTCCGTCCGTTTGACCGAGCTCAGGTTGGCGACGATGAGCTCGTACGAGGTCAGCAGGCGCAGGAACAGCCACAGGAGCTGGTTGAGCCCTCCGGCACGCAGGTCGCGGATCGAGAACAAGTCGTCGGGGGCGACCCGGTCGGAGATGCCGAGAATGAGACGACACTGGTCGTACAGGCGTCGGTAGCGCTCCATCGAGTCGGGGCGCAGGCGTACGAGAGATGCCTGTACCTTCTGCTGCCACCCTTCCTGCTTGGCGAGCAGGCGGAGTCCCTGCACGAGCTTCTGGAACGAGGGGTTCGAGGACAGGAATGTGAGGTAGCCGATCTCCGCGGCGCCGCCAAGGAACAGAAACCCGGCGTTTTGGGTGGCAATGCTCGCCACCATGCAGGCAAACAGCGCCATGACGTTGACCGGCAAGGGACCCAGAAACCCGACGCGCGGCTTGTGCCAGAATGCCGCCTTCACGTAGTCCCAGAAACCCAGGTTCTCCTCAGACATGCTTACGCCTTACACGACTCGAGCGCGCGGAAGACCTCCGTGACCTCGGCTACGGCCTGCTTGAACTGCGACGACTCCTGGACCTTGATCGGGTCCGCTCCGCGGGTGTGCGGGATGATGTCGGTGAACTCCTTGCCGATGCGCCCCGGTGCGGGGGTGAACACCCACACCCGATCGCCCAGGAACACGGCCTCCGACAGCGAGTGAGTGACGAGGAACACGGTCGTCTCGATGTCGTGCCACAGCTCCATGATGAGCTGTTGCATCTCGTAACGGGTAGGCTCGTCGAGGGCAGAGAACGGCTCGTCCATGAGGATGATCGGCGGCTTGAGGACGAGCGTCCGAGCGATCGCCAGCCGCTGCTGCTGCCCGCCCGAAAGCTGGTGGGGATACTTGCGCTCGTGGCCCTTGAGCCCGACTTTCGCCAGCCACTGCGCCGCCAAATCCTCCATCGCCGACCGCGACAGATCGAGCTCACGCTGGTTGATCTCGAGGCCGAAGGTGACGTTGTGCAGCGTCGTGCGGTGCGGGAACGAGCTGTAGCGCTGAAAGATCATGCCTCGGTCGCGGCCCGGCCCCGTCGGCACCGCGCCTTTGACCAGCACCTCGCCGGTCGTCGGTGGGAAGACGTCCGAGAACCCGTGGATGAGGTTCATGACCGTCGACTTGCCGCACCCGGACGGGCCGACGAGAGCGATGAACTCGCCGTAGTCGGGCTTGTCCTCGATGCAGAACGTGACGTCCTTGAGGGCCGTGAACTCTTGCGGTGTACCGGGGTTGAAGGTCTTGGAGACGTTGCGGAACTCGACGATGGGGACGCGGGCGCTCATCGCTTGGTCTCCCGATACGGGAAGAGCTGCTTGCCGACCCACCCCCACAGCCGGTCGGTGAGAAAGGCGATCGCGACGATGAACACCAGCACCAGATAGATGTGCTCCCGGGGCCCACGGCGCTGGGAGATCATGATCAGGCCACCGATGCCCTTCGACATGTCCACCATCTCGACCAACAGGATGTAGCTCCACCCCACCCCGAACCCCATCCGGAGCGCCTGAAAAATATCCGGCCAGGCAATGGCCAGCAGCACCTTCTGCACAGCCTGCCAGCGCCCTGCCCCGAGGGTGTAGGCGGTCTTGAGGTAGGTGTCGTCGACCGTATCCACGGCCTGGACGATGAGCGGCAGTAGGTAGATCCCGAACGCCAGCGCAAGGAAGACCACCTTCTGCAGCTCGGCGGTGCCGAAGACGCTGAGCGTGAGCGGCACCAGGGTCGGGATCGGGATATACGCCCCGAACACCGCCAGCGGGCTGAACATCGCCTTGATCTTGGTGAACCCACCCATGAGCACGCCGAGCGGGAAAACGGTCGCCACGGCGAGCCCGAACCCCAGCAGCACGCGGCCGAACGAGACCGCCAGGTTGCGCACCAGCGCCCGATCGAACCACAGCGATGGGAACGACTCGAGAACCTCCACCGGGCTCGGCAGGATGGTCGGCGAGATGATCCGGCTCTCCGCCTCGCTCCCCGCCGTGACGACGAACCACACGAGCAACAGCACCAGGATCGGCACCACCCCCAGCACCCACGCCAGCCAGCCCGGAATCGACTCCCTGATACGCAGCACACCCCCGGGTCGGACCGGCCGGAAATCGGTCTTCGCCGACGGCACCACCGGCTTCTCCGGCCCCGCCTCCTGCCCGGTCGGCGCCACCTCCTGCTTCACCGTCTCCACGACCATCGCCGTCTATCTCCCCCTCATTGCCGGCTCTACAGCCAACCGCGAACCACGAGCGACCGGATGGGCGGCCGGTGGTCCTACCTGGCCTCCGGCGGATACACCGAGATCTCGACGCGCCGGTTGAGCGCCTGATTCAGCGGATCGTCCGGATCGGCCGGCACGTCCCACCCCTTACCCTCGACCAGGAACTTGTTCGGGTCGAAGTTGAACTTCTTGACCAGCGCCTGCTTCACGGCTGCTGCGCGGTCTTGCGAGAGCTGCTTGACGTCCTCGGTGCGAGCACCCTTGCCCTTCATCGACGAGTCCGCGTGGCCGACGACGGCGATCACCGCCCGCTCGTACTGGCCCGCCAGGCGTGCCACCTTCTCGAGCGTGGCAGTGACGTTCGGGTCGTACAGCGTGTTGGGCATCGGGTTGCCGAGCTCGTCGTGCTGTGGTTCGAAGATGTTGGCCGAGTTGGGATAGAAGTTGATGCGGATGGTTTGGGTAAGGATCGGCGCCTCGGCTGAGACGCGGGAGAACGAGGTCGGGGCGAACGAGGTACGCGACTCGTCGCGCTGGTGGCGGAACACTCCCTCGGCGTCGAGCTGCTTGATGACCGAGAAGTCCATCACCTCGTCGAAACGTACCGGGGTGCCGATCAGCCCCAGCTCCCGGTACACGAAGGTGATGTTCTTCCATGTCCGCTCGAAGTTGGTCGGGCTCGACTGATTGAGGAAGAAGTCCTTGTTCTCCGGGAAGTTGGTGGGATGCGCATCGTCTTGCATCCCGGCCACCTCGGTGGGTTGCATCTGGTATCCCTCGGCCATCCACGCGAACGCCTTCTGCTTGAGGGCCGGGTCCTTGAGCATGTCCATGCCCTTGAAGATCCCCGCCACGAGCCCCTTGATGATCTCCGGGTGATCCTTGGCGAAGTCGGCGCGCGCCGCCCACACGTCGGCGATGAGCTTGTTGGCATCGGCCGTGGTCGTGAGGATGCGGGTGCCCTTCACCTTCTCCGGGATGTTGTAGATGTCCGGTGCCCACGAGACACAGGCGTCGAGGCGCTTGTCGGCGACGAACGCGGTCGCCGCCCCGAAGGCATCCGAGGTGAACTTGTGCGTGACCTCGGAGGGCTGGATGCCCGCCGAAAGCAGCAGGTTGTTGATGAAGTACTGCGATGGGCTGTTCTGGGCATAGACGATGACCTTGCCCTTGAGGTCCTTGACCGAGTGAATGTTGCCGCGCACGACGATGCCGTCGCCGCCAGCCGAGAAGTCGATCTGCTGGAACACGCGCGGCGCGGTGCGGGAGTCTTTCATGAGGTCGGAGGCGAACAGCGCCATCATGTCGAGGGTGCCCCACAGAATGTGGCTGTCCCCAGCCGCGAAAGCGTCGCGCGCCGCGACCGGATCATCGATGAGCTTGAGGTTCACCTTGAAGCCGTACTCCTTGAAAAACACCGACTCGGTGTTGGGCGCGAACCCGTGGTTGGCGGCCACGATCGGCAGCCAGCCGATCCAGACGTTGATCGGGAACTGCACGATCTTCTCGCTGCTCCACTTGTACGCTGAGACGCCTTTCACCGGCGGCAGCTTTTCCCCCGGGACGTAGGTGTACTCGTTGACCGTGGTGATGCCCTTGGTGTCAGGCGCCTCGACCCTGCCCTGCTGCGCCTGGAACTTCCCGATGTCCACTTGCTTCGGTTTGTCGCCGCTGCCTGAAGGCGCGATGAAGTCGCGGAAGTAGTACAGCGCCCCGCCGACGCAGCCGATGATGAAGAGAAAGACGACGATCTTCCCGAGTGGGGTCATCCCGACCTTCTGCTGCTCCATGGCTCCTCCTTCAGACTCCTGGGCCGGCCCTCACCGGCCTCCCGCCTACCGCACAGGACTCGACAACCGAATCCCGGCTACTGCCCTTCCTTGGCAGCCGGCCCCATATCCTTGGGCGGTGCCGTCGTTGTCACCGACTCCTCCACCGCCACCAACCCCGGCATCTCGAGCCCATACGAGGCAGCGAACTCCGAGAGCGCCTGGTCGGCGAGCGCCTCCTGCTCGGCCGCCAACACCTCGACCTTGGAGGTGTCGATCGACGATGCCGCCACCCGGGCGCGACCGGCGGCCTTGTCCCGGCGTTCGGACAGCGCTTCCTCGATGCGGTTGATGGTGTCGCCCGACCCACCGATCGAAGAGATCATGCCCTGTGCCATCTCCTGAAGCTCGGCCTGCGCCTCGAGCATCTCGGTCTCGCTGAGCATCCTCTTGAGCGTCTCGATCTTGGCCTGCGCATCTCGCACCGCGACGTCACGCGACTGCACCAGCTTCTTGTACGTGGCCTCCGCCGCCTCGAGCTGACGGCGGTTCTCGTCGAGCTGCTCCTTCACGGTCCGAAGCTGCAGTGCGTACTGCCCTGCCACTGCCCGGTTGCCGGCTTTCAGGTGGGCCGCTGCTTTGGCGGACAGTTCGCGCTCCTGTGTTTCGAGGCCCTTGATCTGCCGGATGAGCCGCTCGCAGAAGCCGGCATGAGTCGCCAGGCTATCGTTGAAGCGGGCGATCTGCTTGCGCAGGTTCTCCTTTTCGGCCTCGATCAAGGCCTTGGGGTTGGCTCGCTCTAGACCGGAGATGAACAGGCTCAGGAAGCCCTTGAAGAGGTTGCGGATTCGTGCCCACATGGTAGGTCCTTTCTACGCGCGACCCGGCCGGCGGTTGCACCTTCTTTCGGCCCCACCCGCCGACGACCAGGCACCGGAGTTCACGCTGGCGAGCCTATCAACGCCGTGCGTAGGGTGTCAATTAACGGGAGCCGAGCGTCGAAAGCCACCACCTTCCCCACCCACCTGCGCCACCTCGGGGAATCGGATCTGGTGATGGACGGTTGGTCACGGCAGTGGGGAGCCTTTCCGGACGATGGCGATGACGATCCTGACCCTGAACGCGCACCCGGACGACGCCGAGACGATGGCCGGCGGGACTTTGCTGAAGTGGGCGAAGGAGGGACACCGCATCGTCATCGGGCTGATCACCGACGGCGATAAGGGTACCAACGACCCGCTCGACACGCCCGAGCAGGTCGTCGCCCGCCGGGCCAAGGAGCAGGCGCGGGCCGCAGCGCAGCTGGGCGCCGAGGTCATTCGCCTTGGCTACGAGGACGGCCTGCTACAGCCGACGCTGGAGCTGCGACGAGACCTCGTCCGCGTCATGCGCCAGGTGCGCCCCGACATCGTCGTCTCCTCCGACCCGACCATGTGGTTCAGGCACGGCCTGTATATCAACCACCCCGACCACCGTGCCGCCGGGCAGGCGGTCCTCGACGCGATCTACCCGGCGGTGAAGAAGCACAGCATCTTTCCCGAGCTCGCCGCCGAGGGGCTCGAGCCCCATGTCGTGAGTGAGATCTGGCTCGGTCCCAGCGACGAGCCGGACAAGTGGGTCGACATCTCGGACGTCCTGGACGAGAAGATCGCCCTCATCTGCGAGCACGCCTCGCAGTTCGACCCCGCCTACACCCGCGAGGCGTTCACTCGCATGGCCGCCCGGGTCGGTGCTGCGAAAGGCCTGGCCGCCGCCGAGTCGTTTCGCACCCTCCGCCTGGCCCGCAGCACCGTGCAGGCACTCGCTCGATCGAACGCACCCTGGAATGTGGGCTGAGCCGGGTCGGGCTCCACTGCACCCGCTGGCGGGACCGGCAAGGACCGTGGCAGAGAAACCGCGCCCGTCTGCGGCCCCGTCGACGTCCCGACACCCACCGACACGACCCCCGGGCGCCGTCAGGACTCCCCTGTCCCCTCTTCCACGTCCACTGCTCCCTGTCGTTCCCAGTCCGTCGCTTGCAGCGACCGCGGTACGACCTCGACCTGAGACAAGGTGGGGAGAGCCTCCGGCGCGCCGCCCGCGCCGAGCTCGGGAAAGCGGCGGGCTTGCACGAGGACGCGTGTCTCGAGTGAGCCCACCGCTTGGTTGTACGCCTCGGTGGCCCGACCGAGACTCCTGCCGAGGCGCTCGAAGTGCTCGGCGAGGACGCACAGCCTTCCGTACAGCTCCTGGCCGAGCGCCGCAACCTGCCGGGCACTGGCGGCGATCGTCTCCTGCCGCCAGCCATAGGCCACGGCCCGCAGCAGCGCCACCAACGTGAGCGGTGAGGCGGGCAGCACCCGCTGGGCGACGCCTTCCTCCATCAGCCCGGGATCGTGCTCGAGTGCACCGGAAAAGAACGTCTCGCCGGGGAGGAACATCACCACGAACTCCGGGGAGTCGGAAAACTGCTCCCAGTACGCCTTGGCCGAGAGCTTGCTCATGTGGTCGCGGACCAGCCGGGCGTGGTCTTTCAGGTGCTGCCTCCGCTCCTCCTCGCTCGTCGCCTCGAAGGCATCGAGGTAGGCTTTGAGCGGCGCCTTGGCATCGACCACCACGACCTTTCCCCCTGCCAGCCGCACCACGAGGTCCGGCCGCAAACGCGCCTCGCCGGAGCCGACGGTCTCCTGCTCCACGAAGTCGCAGTACGGGAGCATCCCGGCAATCTCGACCACGCGCCGGAGCTGGATCTCGCCCCAGCGGCCACGCACCGTCGGCGCCCGCAACGCCTTGACGAGGCTCGCGGTCTCGTGCTGCAGCCGTTCCTGCCCAGCCGAGAGCGCCTGCACCTGGGCACCGAGCGCGCCGTAGGCGTGCTGGCGGGCCTGCTCCATCGCCTGGATCTGCTCGTCGACCCGGCCCAAAGACTCGCGAATCGGCGCCACCAGCGCCTCGATCGCCTGCTGGCGGCCCTCGAGCTCGCCGCGGGCCTCGGCCTGGAAACTGCCCAACGCCGCCTTGGCAAGGTCCAGAAACTGCTGGTTGTTGGCCTGCAGCGCCTCGGCCGAGAGCGCTTTGAAGGCGTCCGCCAGCTTGGCTCTCGCCTCCGCGAGCAGTGCGCGCTGCTCCGCGGCGGCGGCACGCTCCGTTTCGCCTCGCGCTACCAGCTCGGCGAGCTGCGCCTGGAGGGTGGCGTTGGATGCGTGCGCCACGCCGAGCTCCGCCTCGACAGCTGCCAGACGCTGCGCCCGTTCCTCGGCCGCGGCGCGTCGCTCGCTCTCGTTGGAAACGCGTTGCCGCAGCAGCTCGACCTCGCGGCCGGCCTCATCGAGTCGTTTGCGTAAGCCCTCGAGCTCTTGGACACGAGCTACGACGCGTTCCTCGAGCCCGGCGACCGCGGCCGCACTGCGTACGACTTCCTCGGCGCGCGCCTGCGCAGCGCGCGTCCGCACCGCCAGCCACACGACCAGAGCTCCGAGGAGCAGCCCCACCAGCGCCGCAGCCACGACCTCACTGCCCATCGTCACCCCGCGTCGAGGCGTTCATCGACGAGGATTGTACCTTCCACGACCGCGGCGGGGGGTCGGCGCCCCGCCGTCACGGAGCGAACCCGGTCCGCGATCGGGTCGTCGCCCGCTTCTCCACCCTCCCGTCCACGTCCACGCCCATATTCGGATTCTCCTCGTGGTGCTGATAGGCGCCCGAGGATGCTACGCTTTCCCACCCGCACCGGCGGGTGAGGAGCGACGAGATGGAGCTGCGCGGATCTCAGCGCAAGCATTTGCGAGGGCTGGCTCACGAGCTGCGGCCGGTGGTCCAGGTCGGCAAGGATGGGCTCTCGGGTGGCGTGCTCGCCGCCGTCGGGGACGCCTTCGCCCAGCACGAGCTCATCAAGATCAAGCTGGCAGGCGACCGCCACCAACGGGCGGCGATGGCCACCACGATCGAGGAGAGCCTGGGCTGCGCCTGCGTCGGGCTCATCGGCTCGATCGGCATCTTCTTCCGCCGCCACCCCGACCCGGAAAAGCAGCGAATCAGGCTGTGAAGTAGCTGCTGCCACGCGGCCGCTTCCCCCACCTGCCCGTCGAGCGGCGGAAGCCTCTCACCGGGTTCTCTGCCCGACCGGATCCCACCTCACCGATCCCTGCATCCATCGATCCGGTTCGGGTCGAAAACCCGGCCGGCGGGACTACTGGGCCGGCAGCGTGACCGGCACCACGTACCAGCCGTCGGTACCGCGCAAAAGCAGCGATACACCCGCGGTACCCGGCATCTCCCAGGCGGCGGACAGGTCGGTTGCCTCGTCGAGCCACCATGCCTCCACGGCTCCGAAGCCGCGGCGCTCGAGACCGCCGAGCACCTCATCCCCGACGACGCGGTTGCCGGCCGGGTCGAGCACGAGCAGAAACCGCCGCGGCTGGTCGCCGAACAGCAGCACGCGGCCGCCCCGCAGCAGGCGGGCATCGCGGATTCTCACCGGAGTCGGTGCCGGTGTCGGCACCTGCGTCGCGTTCCTGTCGCCCCGACGACGCTTGACGGTAGGGGTCGAGGCCGCCGCCTCGTCCTCGATGCCGAGCGCCGCCCCCAGGCTCGTACCCTGCGCCGTGAGGCTCCACTCCCAGCGCAGCTCCCCGCGGTCGAGCGCCAGGCAACGCAACACCTTCCCGCTGTCCAAACCGAGGAGCTGGCGGCCTTTGTCGTCGACGTCCACGAGCCGCCACGGGTCACCTGCGATATCCTGCCTCCAGAGCACGCCGTCGCCGGCTTTGTAGCGGAGCACGCCCCCGCCACTGAGGGCGATGAGCAGGTCATCGGGCGTCAGCGCCACAACCTGCCGGAACGCCTCCGAGGCACGCGCCGAAAGCCTTTCGCCCGCGAAGCGGTAGGTGGCCGCAACGCCAGCCCCGAGTGGGATGTCGTCGGACAGCTCGAAGTACTCGCGCACCGCCCCGTCCAGCACCAGCTCGCCATACAGCCCTCTGCCGTCGAGCGTCAGACGACTCGCCTCGGTCGGAAAGAGCTCGGAAAGCCCCTCGTTCGGCCAGGCTAGGCGCTCGCGCCCATCCACGTGCAGCGCCACCAAGACGAACGGCATATCCTCCACGCTGCGCGTTGAATAAACCAGCGTATTGCCACGAAACTCCCGGATCGTCTGCTCACGCCCGGGGAGATCGTAGTCTTTCGCCACCACCTCCGAGGCCAACGAGTCTTGCAGAATGAGCTTGCTCCCCACGACGGCGGCAACCCGGCCGTCGTTGCGGTTGACGACGACCGTGGTCGCAGCACCTGGGAACCGCGGGACGGGCGGTGCGGCGTGGGCGGCGACCGCCAGCAGACTCACCGCCAGCAGGGAGCTCCTCATCGCCCGCTACCTTGCCGGTTCGGCCGGCGCTTTCCGCGCCAGCTCGTCGTCGATCACCTCCTGAAACGCCTCGTACGGCTGCGCACCCTCGATGAAACGGCCGTTGACCAAAAACGCCGGCGTACCGGTGATGCCGAGGCTCCCGGCCAACCTCACGTCATCCTCGACCTTGCGAGCGAACGTCTTCTTCTCCAGGCAGGCAGCAAACGCGGCTGGGGCCAACTTGAGCTCGACAGCGGCGGCGCGGATCCCCTCCGGCGCAATCTTCTGCTGATTGGCGAACAACCAATCGTGCATCTCCCAGTACTTGCCCTGCTGGCCGGCGCAGAGCGCGGCCTCGGCGGCGAAGCGCGCGTGCTGGTGCATCTCCAGCGGGAGCTGCTTGAACACGAAGCGCAGCTTGGAGCCATAGGTCTGCTTGAGCTGATGCAGCGAGCTCTGGACCCGGCCACAAAACGGGCACTGGTAGTCGGAGAACTCGACCACGGTCACCGGTGCTTCGGCCGGGCCACGCGAAGGGTCCCGGTCATCGGTACCGATATCGGCTCGTGGTGGGGCGATGAGCAGTCGGAACCTGGCGTCCGCGAGCATCGCCCGCCGCCAGCCCTGCTCTTGGGCGCGGGTGCGCTGCTCCCGCAGATACTGCACGACCTGCTGGCGAGCCTGAGCCTCGTCGGGCGGCAGTTGGGCGCGGTAGCGCTTGAGGAGGTCCTCGACCTCCTCCTTCGCTGGCTCGCCTGCCATGGCGGTCACGTTCCGCCGAAAGAGCTCGGCGCGTTCGATCCCGAGCGCCCTGGCCGCCCGCTCCTGCAATCGACGAAACGCCAGCTCCCGTGCCAGCTCGGCTTTGATCTTGAACTCCTCGTTGCGAACCTTGAGCAGCCGAGAAGCTCCTTCGGCCTCGAGCTCCGAGGCCGTGATCGCCTGCCCGGCGAAAGTCGCAACGGCCGGCTCCTGTACCGCGGTTGCAGATGCGTTGGCCACCGGGAGCACCGTCTGGGCGCCGGCTGCCCCCGCACTCAATAGGAAGGTCAAGGTGAGCATTGGGTTTCGCCTCATGGTCGGGCCCCTTCCGTCGTCACTGCCCGGGGATAGTAGCATCCCACCCCCACCGCCTTGCGTGGTCGGCGCGGTCAGAGCCTCGTCACGAGCAGCAGCGCGAACAAGCGCCAGGGGCAGTCCCCGGGGCAAGGTACGGCACGGGGTACTGGCTCATGACGGACGCTCGGGTGGCTGGCGCGTCCGACCGTTCCGGACGCGGCGGGCGTCACCCGATGGCGCCCGGGTGGCGCGTGGCGTGTGCAACGGCTGATCGCCGGGCCCCAGGCCGTTGCAGCCGACCGGGCTCACCGCGGTCCACCGGTCGGGGCCGGGTGACAACGCCTTCGTCACCGTCGACCCCGTCACACCAAGTCGTGCTCGGCGAGCCAGCTCTTGTTGAACATCTTGGTCAGGTAGCGGGCGGCGCCGTCGGCGAAGATCGTGCAGACGCGGACCTTTTCCTTGCCCCGACCGAGCACCTGCCGGACACCCCACAGCACGGCACCGCTCGAAGGGCCGACCAGCAGCCCCTCGGTGTGTGCGATCGCTTTCGCTTCCCTGAACGCCTCCCGGTCGGGCACTTGCATCATCTCGTCGATGAGGTCGAAGTCCATGGTCGGCAGGATGAACTCATCTCCGAGGCCTTCGACGAGCTGATGGCTCGCCTTGCCCGGTACGCGGCTCCGAAAGTACTCCGTGTACACCGAGCCTTGGCCATCGATGGCGATGACCCTGATCTGCGGGTCACGCTCCTTGAGGTAGCGCGCGATGCCGCAGAGCGTCCCGCCGGTCCCGACGCCGCTGACGAAGTAGTCGATCTGACCGTGCATCTGTTGCCAGATCTCGGGTCCCGTGGAGTAGTAGTGGGCGTCGTTGTTCTCCCGATTGGAGTGCTGGTCAGGGAAGTAGCAGTTGGGCGTAGCCGCGGCCAGACGCGGTGTGATGTTGTTGTAGGAATCCGGGTGCTCCGGGGGCAGGCTGGAGTCGGCCATGATCACCTCAACCCCCATCGCCCGGAGCTGGTCCAGCTTCTCCTGGCTCGAGCGATCACGGACCACGACCTTGAGCTTGTACCCCTTTTGGAGCGCCACCATGGCGAGCGCGAGAGCGGTGTTGCCCGAGGAGTTCTCGATGATCGTGTACCCCGGCTTGAGCCGCCCGTCCCGCTCTGCCTGCTCGATCATATAGCGCGCGATCCGGTCTTTGACGCTGCCCGAGGGGTTCATGAACTCGAGCTTGGCGTAGACCTCGGCCGGGTGGTCGGCGAACACCCGGTTGAGGCGGACCATCGGCGTGTGTCCGATGCAGTCGAGCACCGACTCGTGGCTACGGAAGTTCGGCATTCTGGTTGCCTCCACCGCGGGGCGGACAGCTCGACCGCCCTGCAGGAGCGAATGGTACTCCGTTGGACCCACCCGGCGAGCCGAATCGGCTCTCCTCGCTGCTCGACAGCCGCCGGCGGGTGGTCGAAAGCCCGAGCTCGGCCGCAGCACAACGCCACCGGCGACGGGCTCCGGCAGCTCCGACGCAACGCTGCAGATCTCCGTGGCTCACACCACCATCGTGCGGTGGTGCCGGGCCGCCATTTTCGAACCCCAGCCCGACCTTCCGGAACCCGGTGGTCTCTGGTCAGAGCCGGCCAACCCCCACCCGTGCATAGCGATGCGAACCGAAGCCAAGGGTTGCGGTGGCCGGCCACGGCCGACCCACCCTCACCCCGGCAGCACGACCCATTGCGTTTTCACCCTCGGCTGGCTCAGAATCGCGTCAGGACAGGAGGGGCAAGCCATGACGCTCAAGCGCGGAACGTGGGCCGTGATCCTGGCGGGGGTGGTGCTGCTCGGCGCAACCGCTCCAGCCCTGGCGCAGGAGGATTGGGACTACCACTACGATCTCTCGCTCTCGGCGGTCGGGATCGGCAAAGAGGGGTTCATCCTTCCGTCGTATGCGGTCGGGGAACAGAAGGCCTACACCAAGGACAGCCTGTTCGCGAGCCTATCGACGGGCGGGGGTGCCTCGTTTCAGGTCAGAAGGGCCAAGTGGGCGGTCGGGCTCGAGGTGCTCTCGGTCGGCTATGACTACACGTCCAAGACCGGGGTCAAGGTCGACGCCGACCAGCTTCTGGCCGAGCTCGTCACGAGCTGGCGGTTCGGGAGCTCGTTCGAGCTGCTGCTCGGCACCCGCTACTCGAAGCTGAGCTCCGACGTCGTGTACCCGGGCACCCCGGCACCCTACAAGCGCCCCGGTGACGCCGAGTGGGCCGACGCTTTCGTCGGCGGCCGTTTGGTCGTGCCGGCCGGCGATCGCGTCAAGTTCACGCTGCGGGGTGACGTCGGCGGGTTCGGTCTCGCCTCCGACATGGTCTACCACGCGCAGGCCAAGGTCGCCTTCAGGCTTGCCGACGCCGCCTCGCTGGCGGTCGGCTACCGGTACTGGGACTGGGACTTCGAGAACCACAAGGGCAAGCAGAAGGTGATGTACGACATGACGCTGGCGGGCCCCACGCTCGACCTCGTCTTCCACTTCTGACCGCCCGACGTCAAGCCTCCCGGCCAAGGCAGCTCCGCACCGATCGGAGGGCCCGAGCCGAGCTCGTGGCCTTTCCCGTTGCCCTCGCAGCCCGGGCTAAAGTGCTTTGGCGTAGATCCGGTATACCTTCGCGAGCTTGGCGTCCATCAGCCGAACGGTTCGCTTGGCGAGCTCGTTGTCCTCGAGGATCCAGGAGTACTCGCACCAGGCGTAGCCGCTGTCGAGCGCCGAACGAAGGCCCTGGTAGAACATCACGCCCTCGATCCCGCGCAACCGGTACTGCTCCTTGACCCCCATCGTGATCAGCCGCAGGCCCACCTTACGGCGCCCGATGAGGGTGGCGCGGAAAAGACGGATCGGGTTCCACAGCGAGCCATCGAGCACCCTCAGAGCCGGGTTGACGTCGGGCAAGGCGAGCAGGAACCCCGCCGGATCGTCGCCCACGTAGGCGACCCGCACGAGGTCGGGATCCACGAGCGTCTTGAGCTCCTTCGCGAGCGCCGCGAACTCCGCGTTGCTCGCCGGCACGAACCCCCAGTTGTCCGCCCACGCGCTGTTGTAGATGTCCCGGATTCGCGCCACCTCGATGTCGAAGCGCTTGAGGTCAACCGGCCGGCACACGAGGTCGGGCTCGCGCTTGCTCGTACGCTCGGCGAGCTTCGCCAGGCGGTCGAGCGACGCGGGGTGCACCTCCGAGATAAACGCGTAAAGATCCTTGGCCTTCTCGAACCCCGCCTGCTCCACGAGCTCCTGGTAGCGCTTGGGGTTGTACGTCATCATCACGGTCGGGGGCGTGTCGAACCCCTCCACGAGGAGGCCGGCCTCGTAGTTGGTCGAAGGGCTGACCGGACCGTGCATGGCGTCGCACCCCTTGCCGGCCAGCCAGTCCGCAGCCGCGGCCAGCAGGTCCCGGGAAGCGACCTGGTCGTCCTCGCACTCGAAAAAGCCGAAAAAACCCGTGCGATCGTTGTGATAGACGTTGAAGGCGTGGTTCGCGACGGCCACCACCCGACCCACGACCCGGCCTCCGCGCCTGGCCAGGAAAACCTCCCGTTCGGCCGCACCGCCGGCGTAGAAGGGATGCCTCTCGTCGAGCAGCTCGCGCACCTTCGA
This sequence comes from Holophagae bacterium, assembly GCA_012516935.1. Classification (GTDB taxonomy): domain Bacteria; phylum Acidobacteriota; class Thermoanaerobaculia; order Thermoanaerobaculales; family Thermoanaerobaculaceae; genus JAAYVZ01. The sequence goes on along the minus strand of JAAYVZ010000030.1, from coordinate 8,267 downwards.
GCGCAGGGGCGGCACCCAGCACGGATCGCCAGCGTACAAACGCCACGGCAGGTCGATGAATCGTCGAAGGTCTCCTGAGCCGCGAGCGGGCGCAACTCGTACCGGAGGCAGGTTCACGAGATCAGCCCGACCTCGCGTCCGACCTTGGCAAAAGCCGCCAGGGCACGGTCCAGGTGCTCGCGGGTATGGGTGGCCATGTAGGAGGTGCGCAGCAGTGCCTGGTCGGGTGGAACCGCTGGCGCCACGACGGGGTTGACGAAAACACCCTCCTCCTGTAGCCGGTACGCCATCAGGAAGGCCAGGTTCCAGTCGCCGCCAACGATAACCGGGATGACCGGGCTCTGCGACTCGCCGGTGTCGAACCCCAGGTTCTTCAGCTCGCCGGCCATGTAGCGTGTGTTCTCCCACAGCCGGTGCCGGCGTTCGGGCTCGCGCTCGATGATCTCGACCGCCTTGAGCACCGAGGCAACCGAGGCCGGCGGCGGAGCAGCCGAGAAAATCAGGGACCGGGCACGATGCTTGATGAAATCGATCACCCGCGCCTCGCCGGCGATGAAACCACCCACCGAAGCGAGCGACTTCGAGAACGTGCCCATTACGAGGTCGACCTTGTCCTCGAGACCGAAGTGCTCGGCCGTACCGCGACCGTGCTCGCCCAGAACCCCGATCCCGTGCGCGTCGTCCACCATGACCCGCGCCCCGTGCCTGGCCGCTGTCTCGACGAGGGCGGGCAGGTTGACGATGTCGCCCTCCATCGAGAAGACACCGTCGACGACGATCAGCGACGCCCTGCGCCTGTCACGCAGGGCCATGCGCCGCTCGAGATCGGCCATGTCGTTGTGCTCATACTTGACGACCGTGCCGAAGCCCAGCCGTGCGCCGTCGATGATACAGGCGTGGTCGAGCTTATCGAGGTACACCACGTCACCACGCTCGACCAGGCAGGAGATGACGCCGAGATTGACCTGGAAGCCGGTCGAGAAGGTCAGGGCGGCAGGCTGGTTGACGAAACGCGCCAGTTTCTCCTCGAGCTCCACGTGAATATCGAGCGTGCCGTTGAGAAAACGCGAACCAGCACAGCCAGAGCCGTACTTGGAAACGGCGGCGCGCGCCGCCTCCTTGACCTCGGGGTGGTTGGTGAGCCCCAGGTAGTTGTTGGAGCCCAGCATCACGACCTCGCGGCCCTGCATCACCACCAGTGGGTCTTGCGCCGACGAGATGACCCGAAAATACGGATACATCCCTGCCTGGCGAACCATGTTTGCGTCCTCGAAATCGAAGCACTTCTGGAAGATGTCAACGGGCTTTCCGAGATGGGGGCCGCTCGTGTGCGTCATACGTATCGCATCTTAGCATGCGGCACCCAGCCACGCTTTCGGTACCACTCCCAGGTCGAAGCGGCGCCGAGGTCGAAAGGTACGTAGCCGGTCAGCCCGAGCGCCTCGATCGACCCAGCGGTGTGGGCGGACCAGTGGCGCGCCAGCAGCTCGTCGGCCTTGTCCGAGGTCATCGCGACGCGGCGGAACCCGAGATGCTGCAGCCCGTCCCCTACTCGACCCGCCACCTTCAGCACCCACGGAGGCAGCGGCAGGATTCTCGCCTTCACGCCACCAGCCTGGGCGATCGCCGCCACCAGCTCGCTGATCCGCAGTGGCGACGGCTCACCCAGATGGAGCACCCGACCGGTCGCCGCGCCGGAGGCCGCCGCCAGCACGGCGCGTACGACGTCAGCCACGTACACCACCGTCACGAAGCGCTCACCGGCCGGGATCGGCACAACGCCCCTGGCGGCCAGGCGGAAGAACTGCAGGATGTCGATGTCCCGCGGCCCGTAGACGGCTGGCGGACGCACCACCACCCAGGGGCCCGGGTGCTGGCGCACCGCGCGCTCGCCGGCGAGCTTGGAGCGCCCGTAGGCGGAGACCGGCGCCGGCTCGTCCTCTGGCGCTCGCCCTCTCGGGTCGGGGCTCGGGCCGGCAGCGGCGAGCGAGGAGAGATGCACGAGCCGTGCCCCCGGCGCCACCTCCGCGACCGCCTCCACGAGGCTCGCGGTGCCGACCCGGTTGGCTCGATCGAACGCGCCCTCGCCGGGAGCCCGGACCAGCCCGGCCAGATGGAACACGGTGGCGGCTCCCCGGAGAAGCTCCCGCAGCGCCCCTGGGTCGTGGAGATCGCCGACCACCGGCTCGACGGCCGGCGCGAGCTCGGCCGGCAGCCGGCTCATCTTGCGCACCAGCGCTCGCGGGCGGAGCGAGGCACGCACCAGCGCCTCCACCAGGTTGACTCCGATGAACCCGGTGGCGCCGGTGACAGCGACCGGCTGGATCAGACGAGAGGTCCAGCCGACGAGCTCGTCGTCGGTGAGCTCCGGGGGAAGCGGGAGCCAGCCGCGCATCTCAGCGCTCCGCCACGTACTCGGCCCAGGTGTGGGGTGTCTCCCAAACCCGCACGCGCTCGACAGCTACGCCCTCCGGCACGCGGTAAACGGCGCCGTCGTCGCCGTGCACCTCGGCGCCGGGCCGAAACGCCTCGCTGACGACGCCGAGCAGGTGGCGCGCGATCACCTCGGTCGTCGGGTCGCCCTCCTCCATCAGCACCACCCGCTCGGCGAACGGGGCGAACGCGTCGCGCAGCGGGTCGTCGGCCGCCAGCAGCATGGCGTGGTCGTAGCGCTCGAGTGCGCGCGCCACGACGTGCTTGAGCGCCTTGTAGTCGCACACCATGTCGGAGCTGTCGAGCGTCCGGGCGCGCAGGACCACCTCCACGATCCGGGTGTGGCCGTGCGGGAACCGGCACCTCTCGAGGTGCTTGGAGAGCCGGTGCCCGGTCTCGATCTCGAACCGCCGAGCGATGCGGAAGTAGCCCACGTCCCCTCCCGGCCGCGAGTCTACAGGAACGGCAAAGGGTCCGAGCGTCTCCCGCCCACGATCGACACTCGCGCCGGACACCTCGGAGGCACTACCCTGGGTTTCTACCCCGCCGCCTCACTGCGGCGGGGAAGCATCTCCAAGACCAGCCCACCGAGCACCAGCGCCGCCCCGGGCACTACGTGCAGCGGCGGTGTCTCGCCCAGCAGCGCCCAGGTCAGGAGCGTCGCCCCGACCGGCTCGAGCAGCACCGCGAGGTTGACACGGTACGCCTCGAGGTGGGCCAGCGCCCAGTTGAGCATGGTGTGGCCGACCACGGTTGGCCCGACCGCCATTCCCAAAAGCGGCAGCCACGAGATCGCGGTTCGAGGCCAGGGCGGCGTACCCGAGAGGAGGACGGCCACCACCAACAGCACCGCAGCCATGCCGTTGACGGCAGCCAGATAACCCAAAAGCGGCGCCCTGGTCCGTATCCGCTTGCCGATGACGATGTACCCGGCGACGGCGAAAGCGCCGCCGAGCGCCATGGCGTCACCGAGCAGGGCGCGCGGCGAGAGCTCGAAGTCGCCCCACGAGATGATCGCCACTCCGGCGATCGCAAGCACGAACGTAACCAAGTTCGAAGCCCGGATCGGAACGCCCAGAAAACGCGGCGAGAGCAACAGCACCCACAGCGGCGTGGTGGTCACCAGCACCACCGAGGCAGAGACCGAGGTAAGGAACAGCGACGGGATCCACAGACCGAAGTGCACAGCGAGCAGTGCTCCTGCCCATAGGGCAGGGCGGATCGCCCCGGGAGGCAGCGGTAACTCGCGCCGCCCGCAGGCGATCACCACCAGGAACGCGGTGGCCAGCACGAGCCGCCACATGGCGACCGCCAGCGGCGCTGCCTCGGTCATTCGTGCCAGCGGCGCACCCCACGAGATCGCGACCACCGCGAGACCCAGCCCGCACAGAGCACCGCAGCGGCCGATCATCGCGAGAAAGCTTCGCCCAGACCGGCGGCCAACGCCAGCGCCAGCTTCTCCCGGAACCGCGCCGTCTGCAGCAGCATCCGGTCCTCCTCGTTGGCGAGGTTCGAGATCTCGACCAGTACCGAGGTCGGAACACGGTTGTAGCGCAGCACCGCCGGCACCCACCTGGAGCCTCCGCGCAGCACCGACGACCGCACCGGGCGGTATGGGTGCACGGCGACGCCGAAGCGCTCGGCCGATCGCACCATGGCCTCGCCGAGCTGCGTGGATAGCGCTTCTGCACGTGAGTTGAAAGCGGCCGGGAACCGCGGTGCCTTGAGCGTACGCGCCTCCTCGCAGGACCAAATCCCGGCCGGATTCGGCGCCCGAGCGGCGCGGAGGTGGCGTGACGGCACGTAGGCCATCAGACCCCGCACCGAGGGGTGGAGGGAGTCGGCATGGATCGAGACGAACACCACCCGCTCGGGGTTCACCTTCTGCACCATGAGACGCTCGAGGATCGAGTTGGCCAGGACCCACCGCAGGTGCACCCCGGTTGAGGCGTCGGAGAGGTCGTACGTCGGAGTCACGAGGAGCTGTTGCAGCCGCCCCGCCGGCAGCGTGTCGCGCTCGGGCGGGGCGTCACCCTGGCCAGCGTCCCGCACCGTCATCCACACCGTCGCTCGGGTGTCGCGCTGGAGCGCCCGCCGCAGCCGGCTGGCGACGTCGTACACGTAGGTGCTCTCCCACACGCCGCCGACGATCGCCCCGGTGTCGTTGCCTCCGTGCCCGGCATCGACGATGACGTGGATTCCATCCAGGTTGGCGGCGCCGATGGCGCGCCGGATCGCCGCCAGCTCCTCGCGCTCCTTCTCCCACTCCTCGCGCCGGGGGTCGCCGACCGGCAGGTACTCCGGCAGCAGCAGGTCGAACGGGATGCGCACGGGGTAGCCCACCGGAATCGCCGTCACGTCCTCGATCTCCGACAACCGTGCCAGCTCGGCCGCTGTAGCGTTGACATCCGCGGCGAGGAGCTGGCCGGTGAAGCGGACCACCACCGCGGAGTACAGCGCCTCGCCCGGGCGCAGCCTGTAGACCACCTGGTCCTTGCCGTACTCGAGCACAGGTTCCCGATCGGTAGGCGCAACCTGGTATTCGGCCATCGATGCCGGGGCAGGCGAAGACGCTCTGCTCGGCACACGGCTCGCGGGTGCCGCAGAAGTTGCCCTGGGAGTGGACCGAAGAGCTGTCGGCTCGCCCCGGGTGTCCACCGCCGCGAGTGTCGGGGTGGCAGGCGGCGGGGTCAGCAGCGAACGGGTGGGTACCGGTGTCGGGGCGAACGGCCCGCCCCGTGGCTGCAGGGCGCGCAGCTCGGGCCGTAGTAGCCGGATGGGGATCAGCACCTGGGTGCCACGCACCGGGAAGAGCCCGAGCCCCGGGTTGGCCTCCCGTACCTCCGGATAGGCCGCGCCATCGCCACAGAACCACTCGGCCATTTCCCACCACGACTCGGCGTCACCCTTCCAGGGCGCCGAGACAACGTGGACCCACCCCTCGGGAGCCCGCCGGTCACCGGGAAACACCGCCGTCAACATCGCCGGAACGCGCTCGCCCCGCAGCAGCGTGATCGGGATCCGCACCCGCACGTCGCGCAGCGGCCACGCCTGTCCGTCGTTGGCTGCCTGCAGCTCGGCGGCGGCTCGCGGGGTGCCGCACAGTCGGGCCGCGATACCGATCCAGCCCTCACCGTGGCGCGCCAGGGTCAGCAGCACAGGTGGCTCGCCGCGCAGCCACTCGGCACGGTCCCCGCCGGGTACGGAAACCCGCACCGCCGGCTGAGCGGCAGCGAGGGAGAGCGCCATGAGCACGGGGGCGAGCAGCCTGGCAGAGCAATGGAACGCTCCGCGCGCAGGAGCCTTGCCGGGGGCAGGCAAGGCACGAAGGGGCAGGCGATGCAGGAGCATCGTGGCCGACGAGCAACGCCGCATGCACCCTGCAACCCGCCTGCGCTCCGTGGGTTGCGGGCGGCGTGGGGCAATCAGCGGCGTTGTCGCGCCCCGTGGATGGAGCACACGACCCTCGGTGCTCCGCCTTGCATCTGGCCTCACGGCACCCACAACGCGGACCTTCCGCTTTCTCCGCCAGGCTCCCAGGGTCACGCCGGCCTCGCACGCCGGTCGGCGTCGTGCTCGGGCACGGCCTATCTCCGACCGTCAGGGAAGAGCCGTATCATGGCGGCGATGGTAACACGCACGTGGGCATCGTCCTGGTGGGCGCCGACGAGCGGAGGCGGCCGCTGTCTTGTCTGCAGCCAGGCCGGCGAACGGATCGGGCCAGCGGCCCTCGAGCGCGTCCGGGCTTTCGCCTTGGAGCTGCTGACCAGTGGTGACCCCCGGACGCAAGCACTCCTCACCATCGAGTGGCTGAGCACCAGCTGCGGCGCGGACGTACTCCTGCTCACCCCCGAGCACGATGACGAATGGCTGGTGGTCGCGGGCTCCCGGCCGGGAACCCACGATGATGTGCTGCTGGCCGGGCCCCGCTGGCCCGGGCTGGCGGCGGCCCGAACCTCGGGCGAGCCGGTGCTGCCCGGCGCCCAGTCGACCGGAGACAGCCCCGACACCGCTGTCTTGGTGTTGCCGCTCCTGGGGCCCTTGCCGACCGGGGGGCCGGTTGTGCTGCTCCTCGAGCTCCACCAGCCACCGGCGTTGGAGACGGTGAGCCTCGCCGTCCTCGTCGCCCACCTCCTCGTGCACCGCCTCGCGGGATGCGACCCGGCGGCGGTGGCCACGGCGCTCGGAGTTGGCTTTGCCCAAAGCGGGTCGACCTGCCCGGCCGGGTTGCCGGCCAGGGTGGCGGCACTCGAGGCGGCCAATCGCCGGCTCGAGGAGCTGGCACGCCTGCGCACCCGTTTCGTATCCGATGCCGCGCATGAGCTCAAGACACCGCTCGCCATCCTCCGCTCGTACCTCGAGGCCTTGGGCACCGACCTGGTCGGAGGTCTCGACCGCGAGCAGCGGGACTTCCTCGCCGCGGCCACGGAGGGGTCGCGCCGCCTGCAGCGCCTGGTCGAGGAGCTGCTCGACCTCGCTGCCCTGGAGTCCGGCAACCTGCCGTTGCAACTCGTGGCCGTCGATGCGCCGTCGGCGCTCAGGACAGTGTTCGAGGAGCTGCGGCGACTCGCGAGCCTGGGCGAAGTGGACATCCGCTTGGGTCCCCTCCAGGCGGTCACCGCCCGCGCCGACCCGACCCGCCTCGGCCAGGTGCTGCGCAACCTCTTGGACAACGCCCTCAAGTACACCCCTCGCGGCGGCACGGTGCGCCTGAGCTGTCGTCGCCGCGGCGGCGCCGCCGTGCTCGAGGTCACCGATACCGGCATCGGCATCCCCACGGAAGAGCTACCGCGGATCTTCGACGAGTTCTACCGAGTTCGCCATACGCCGACCAGGGAGGGAGCCGGGCTCGGTCTGGCGATCGTTCGTCGGCTCATGCAGGCGATGGGTGGGCGCATCGACGTCAGCAGCCAGAACCGCGCCGGAAGTCGGTTCTCGATCGAATTGCCGATCTGGGCTGACGAGCCATGACCGCCGTCGGCGCCGCCCGCCGCCTGGTCGCCTCGGCACTCCTGCGGCGCCTCGCCGAGGTGGTAGAAAGCGAGCTCTTCTTGGTCGGCGGAGGGCTGCGCGACAGGTTGCTCGGACGCCCAACCCACGACCTCGACCTCGTCGTCATCGGCGACCCGGCCACTGCGGCGCAGCAGATCGCTCGGACCTTCGGGGGGAACGCGTTCCCACTCGGGAAGCCGCCGCTCGTGACCTGGAGGGTCGTTATTGGCCGCCATCAGGTAGACCTGTCGCGGGCCGCCGGCAGCCTCGCCAACGACATCTGGCGCCGCGACTTCACCGTCAACGCCCTCTTCTGGCGATTGCCGCGCGGCCCCCTGATCGACCTCACCGGCGGTCTCGACGACCTCGCCGCTCGCCGCCTGCGCGTGGTGCGCGCCGCGAACCTGAACGACGACCCCCTGCGCGTGCTCCGCGCCGTACGCATCATGAGCACGCACCCACCGCTGGCGTTGACCTCCGAGGCCGAAAGGCAGGTGGGAGCAGCGGCACCGGGCCTTGCAGCGGTGGCCAGGGAGCGAGTCGTCGACGAGCTGCGTCGGCTACTGGCCGGCCAGGGTGCCGGCAGGGCCCTGGCGGTGGCGGCAAGAATTGGCGTCCTTGCATCGCTCTCGCCAACCTGGGTCGGCGCAAGCTCGGTTGCGGAGCTTGCGCGCCGAGCTACGGCGCTCGCCGCCATGCAGCGGCGGGGTCGGGGCATCCTGGCGGCGGGGGCCGCGTTCGTGGCACCGGCGCTGCTGGCGGCGCCGGCCGCCGGGTCGCCCGAGAGGTGGGACCACCAGGGTGCGGCGGCAGCGCTCGAGCACATCGGCTAACCGCAACGG
>JAAYVZ010000200.1 GCA_012516935.1 Holophagae bacterium | reverse complement strand
GAGCTGGTGGGCGCCGGCTACCCGATCGTCACGATCGTGGACCTCACCGACGTCTGGGTCACGTTCAACCTGCGCGAGGACCGCCTCGCCGGGCTCGCGATCGGCGACCGGCTCACCGCCCGGGTGCCGGCGCTCGGTCGTGAGATCGAACTCGCTGTGAGCTTCATCGCTCCGCAGGGCGACTTCGCGACCTGGCGCTCGACCAGCGCCCAGGGCGGGTTCGACCTCAAGACGTTCGAGATGCGGGCGCGCCCCGTCGCCCCGGTCGCAGGGCTCCGGCCCGGGATGAGCGCGATCGTGAAGTGGGATCGCATCCCGCGATGACACGAAAGACTCTCCCACCGCTCCGGCACGGTCGGGACCTCCGCGCCCACCCGATATGAGTGCACGACCCGGCATCCGGGCGACGGTGCGTCGCGAGTACCGCCGGATGGCGGCAGAGCCGATTTACGCGCTGCTGCTCGTGATCCTGCCACTGGTGGCGTTCGGGGTGCTGTGGGCGATCTTCTGGCAGGGGGTCCCGCGTGAGCTGCCGGTCGCGGTCCTCGACCGGGACCACACGGCGCTCTCCCGCCAGCTCGTGCGGATGATCGACGCCTCGCCGACGATGCTGGTGGCGTTCACCGTCGCCGACGAGACGGAGGGCGAACGGCTCATCCGCGAGGGCCGCGCCTACGCGCTCGTGACGATCCCGGTCGACTTCGAGCGCACCATCCGGCGCGGCGAGGCGGTACCGGTGATCTGCCACCACAACGCCCAGCTCCTCCTGCCGGCGAGCCTGATCCGCCGCGACCTGCGCGGTGTCGTCGGCACGCTCTCCGCCGGCGCCGAGCTGAAGCGCCTGCAGGGCGGCGGCACCCCGCGCGGCGTGGCGCTGGCCCGGGTCGAGCCGATCCGGATGGAGCGGCACACGCTCTTCAACCCCCAGCTTTCCTACCTCTCCTACTTGCTGGCGGCGCTCTTGCCGACGATGCTCCAGGTCTTCATCCTCGTCGCCGCCGTGCAGGCGCTCGGCTCGGAGCTGAAGGACGGCACCGCGGCCGACTGGCTGGCCACCGCCGGTGGGCGGACCTGGAAAGCGGTCACCGGCAAGCTGCTCCTCACGACCGTGCACTTCTCGCTGATGGGGCTGGCGATGGTGGCGGTGCTCTTCCGGGAGCTCGGCCTGCCGCTCGCCGGCTCGTTCGGCGCGATCATCGGCGCCACGCTCCTCTTCGTCCTCGCGGTCGAGGCGGTCGGCATCGCGCTCGTCGCCTGGCTTGCCAACCTCCGCTTCGCCACCTCGGCGGCGGCGTTCCTCTCCGGCCCGGCGTTCGCTTTCTCCGGGATCACCTTCCCGGTGGCGGCGATGCCGCTCGCCGCCCAGACGTGGAGCGCGCTGATCCCGCTCACCCACTACCTGCGGGTGATGGTGGACCAGGCGATGCGCGGCGCGCCGCTGGCGGTCTCGAGCCTGCCGCTCGCGGCGCTCGCCGCCTTCGTCCTCCTCCTGCCGGTGGCGAGCCTCGGCCGCCTGCGGCGCGTGGCCACCGACGAACGGTTCTGGGGGCGCCTGTGAAGGGGTTCGGAAGGGCGTTCGCCGACGAGCTGCGCGCGGTCCGCGGCGATCGCGGCGCGCTCCTGGTGCTGGTGGGCGCGGTCCTGATCTACGCCCTCTTCTACCCCCTCCCCTACCTGCCGGAGGTCCTCAAGGAGGTGCCGGCGGTGGTGGTCGACGCCGACCACTCGGCGCTCTCCCGCCAGCTCGTGCGGATGCTCGACACCCATGAGCTGATCGCGGTGCGCCACGAGGTGCCGACGCTCGCGGAGGCCGAGGCGCTGGTGCGCGCCGGGCGGGCCGGCGGGATCCTCGCGATCCCGCTCGATTTCGAACGGACGATCCGCCGGGGAGGGAGCGCCACGGTCGGTGTCTACACCGCCGCCGCCTACTTCCTCGTCTACCGCCAGGCGCTCACCGGCTTCGCCGAGGCGATCGGCACGCTCTCGGCGGGGATCGAGATCCGCCGGCTGGAGGCCACCGGCCTCTCCCCGGCGCAGGCGCGCGCCCGCCGCGATCCGGTGCCGCTCCTGATGCGCCCGCTCTTCAACCCCGCGGAGGGGTACGCGAGCTACATCGTGCCGTCGGTGCTGGTGCTCATCCTCCAGCAGACGCTGCTGATCGGCATCGGGCTGCTGGCCGGCACCGCGAGCGAGCGGCGCGAGGAGACCGCCCCCGCCTCACCGCTCGCCGGGACGCTCGGGCGGGCCGCCTTCTACCTCTCCCTCTACGCGATCCACACCCTCCTCTACTTCGGGGCGGTGGTGCGGATCTTCGGCTTCCCGAACTACGGCCGCCCCGCCACCCTCGCGGCGTTCGCGCTGCCGTTCCTGCTGGCGGTGATCTTCCTCGGCCTCGCGGTGAGCCACCTTTTCCACCGCCGCGAGACGGCGATCCAGGCGCTGCTGTTCACCTCGCTCCCGGCGGTTTTCCTGGCCGGCTTCTCGTGGCCGCCGGAGGCGGTCCCACGCTCGCTTCGTCTGGGCTCGTACCTGCTGCCGTCGACCGCCGGTATGGCCGGCTTCTTGCGGCTCGACCAGATGGGCGCCACCCTGGCCGAGGTGCGCATCGAGTGGATGACGCTCTGGGGGTTGGCGGTGGCGTACTTCTTGCTAGCCTGGCTCGTCGCAGCGCGCCGCCGGAGCGCGCCGCCGCGGTGACGGATACGGCGGAATGCCCGACCGCCTCGCAGCCTTGGAACACAGGGATGAAAAGGAGCAGAAGCGATGGTGATGTCGCGTGCCGAGCTCGATGAGAAAGCCCACACCCTGGTCAACGCCTTCCTGGCCGCAACGTACGAGGAGGATCCGGGGCTTGCCAAGTCGCTCGCCATGCTTGGCGAGGAGGGCAAGCTCGAGCTCGCCGGGGTGCTCGGTCGGTTCGAGAATCGCGGCCTTGCCCCGGCGCAGCAGCGCCTCATGGCACGGCGATTCCTCGGCCGCTTACGCAAGCCGACTGCACAGGGGCTGGCGCTCACCAACCGCGTGCTCGACTTCCTGGACCGACAGGGGAGCTCCCGCCTCGACGACCGCGCGATCGCCATCGGGCTCGAACTTCTCGAGGCGTTCGCGCGGGTCGAGTCGGACAACGACACGCTTTCCGAGCGCGAGCTGGAGCTCCTCGGCAAGGCCGTGCGGCTGTACGATCGCGATGACAACCGTGTGCTCGACGACCAGGAACTCGAGCGCTTGCGCGCGGCGCTCAAAGACGGTACCTTGCTGCACACGCTGGGGTGAGGGGAACGCGTCTTCCCGCCCCCGGTGTTCCCAGACCACTGCACGATGACCGAGGAGTGACGAGAATGCATGCAGATCGGGCGCTGAGACCGCTGGCCGAGTTCGAAAAGCTCGTGGGAGATCTCTACTCGTGGCTCGCTGCCTGCTTCTCTACCGACCAGGAGGCCTCCGCCGCCTTCGCCATTCTCGCCGTCGAAGAGGCTGCGCACGCGAACCTGATCGAGTACCAACGGCGGCTGGTACGCCAGAACCCCAAGGAGTTCGGCGAGGTCGAGCTGGATCTCGGCGAGCTCTTCACCTCCCGCGCACAGGTCGAGCGATTTCGCGCTCAGCAGCCCCCGCCCACGGTGGAGGAAGCACTCGTCTTCGCCTTCCAGATCGAGAACTCTGCTGCTGAGTTCCATTTTCGTCACGTCCTGCGGCAGGCCAACCCGGCGATCGGCCAGCTTCTCGACAGCCTCGGCAAGGCTGATCGACAGCATCTCGCCCACATCATGGACCTCGCTGCCAAGCGCAACGTTTTCCTCCCCGCGTAGCCCGTCACGCCAGGCGGTGCGATAGGCGGGGCAAGCCCTGCCCTTACCCCTTCTCCGTGCTGCGCGGGGCGCAAGGTCGAGGCCAGTACCTCTGGCCCCTCACCCGGCTCGCTGCGCTCGCCACCCTCTCCCCGCTCTGCGGGGCGAGGGGCTTTGCTCCCTCGTCCCCGTGGCAGCGGGGGAGAAGGCAGGGTGAGGGGGTGCTCGCCACCCTCTCCCCGGGTGGGGGAAGCGTTTGCGTTCCGGGGCGTGTTCCTGGTCGTCCTCGACGACGGAGGCTGGCCGCCGCTCTCAGCGAGCGGGGGCGGAGTGCTGCGGTGCTGGCAGGCTCGCGACCTCGCGGGCGAGGATCGACGGGAGGAGACCGGGGGTGAGCGTCGGCAGCAGGGCGGCGGCCTCGGCAGCGGCAGACGGCTGGCCGGCGGCGGCGAGCGCCTTGACGCGCACGGCACGGGCCAAGTCGAGCGCCTGATGGTTGGCGAAGTCGTCCCGCGCGTCGTACTCCAGGGTCTGGATGAGGCTCTCGAGGGTACCGACCGCCTCGCCAGGCCGGCCCTGGCCCAGCAAGCTGGCGGCCAGCGCCACCCGACTCTCGGCCATGGTCTCGGGCTCCGCCCTCGCGAGCCGGCGCATCGCCTCGATGTCGCCCTCGGCGGTCTGGCCTTGCCGCCAGCGCAGCAGCACCGCCAGGGCGTCGCCCTCCGGGAGGTGCGGCGTCGAGCGGATGGAGGCGCGCGCTGGCGGGGCCTCGTCCCACCACAGCCCGGCGCGCCCCCAGGCGGTGGCGGACAGGACTGCCTGCTGGGCGGTGTCTTTGGAAAACTCGGCTAGCTTCTCGGCGCACATGCGCACGGTGGCGACGTCACGGGCCTCGACCGCGACCCGCAGGAGCAGCAGCCGCGCGTCGTAGTTGCCTCGGGGCGTGCGTGACGCCTGCACGATCGGCGCCAGGTACGCCCTGGCGCGGTCGCAGTGGCCGGACACCGCCTCGAGATGGGCGAGCCGGTAGACGAGGTCCTCCGGGGGCTCCGGCGGCGCCTCGGCGCGGAGGAACGCCACCGCAGCGTCGGGGGCCTGGGCCCGCGCCAGGGCGCGCGCCACGGCGAGCGCGAAGATCGCCCGGTACGGGGCCTCGTCCAGCAACGGAGCGATCTGCCGGGCGAACTCGCCGGAGAGCTCCCGCACCTCGACAGGGGTCGCCGGCTGGGCGCGCGGAGCGAGACCCTCGAGGAGCTGGAAGAACGCCAAGCGGGTCTTCTCCAGGTCGCGCCCCGCGTTCGGCCCAGGCACAGGGTTGTGCAGGCGGTCGAGCCGCACCGTGTGCCCGCCTTCGAGGACGATCCCCCATCCACCATCGGGGGCGCTCCACACGCCTGGCCGGCCGGCCGTCAGCCGCCTCAACTCGGCCTCGGCCTCGGGAAGCGGGACGTACGCGACCCAGCGGGCCGGCCCCAGAAACGCCGTCCCGCGATCCGGTGAGACGAGCTGGGCGACGTCTGCTGCCACCATGTGGTGCGCCGGCGCCGGGTTGATCGCCAGCTCACCAGCAACCGGCAGCATGCCGAGGCGGTTGTTGACCGCGAACACGCGCAGCCGCGGCGTCTCGCGATCGGGCAGCGGCAAAATGTCGTAGATACGCCCGGTGTGGTCCAAAAGCCACTCCCAGCGGTCGTGGCGCGGCCAGTAGACGAACAGCTCGCTCGGGTAGAACTCCGGGTGTATGCAGTTGAGCAGGACCTCCGCGGCACCGTCCCGATTGAGATCTTGCACCAGCACCGCACAGTTGAGCTGACGTCTGAACGGGTGCTCCCAGCCCGGCACCAGCTCCTCGGGGTGGAGGCGCGTTATGAGCCGCCCGTTCTCGCGCACGACCAGCACTTCGGACGCCCCCTGGCTCGCCGGGTCGGAGCGTTCCTGCGAAGAGGGGTACGCTACGACGACGAGCTCCGGCCGGCCGTCGCCGTCCACGTCGGCCCGCTCGGTCTGACGGATCGCGCTCGCGGTCTGGTACTCCCAGCGGACTCCGCCGCGGGCGTCGATACCCCGCACGCTGCGGCCGACCCCCTCCATCCTCGCCGTCTTCCGGCCCTCGACCACGCGCCACCCCAGTCCGCCTACGACTATCGTCACCACGGCCAGGCCGGCCGCGGCCAACGCCCGGCGCGGCAAGCGGAACG
>JAAYVZ010000199.1 GCA_012516935.1 Holophagae bacterium | reverse complement strand
TGCCGAGCAGCCGCAGCGCCGGGTTCTCCTGCTTCTGCACGTGGTCGATCACCCGCAGCACCTGCCCCACGGCACGCAGCGCCAGGGGCTCGGCCTGCAGCGGCACCAGCGCGAAGCCGGAAGAGGCCAGCGCCGCTCTGGTGATGATGCCGAGCCCGGACGGGCAGTCCACGATCACGTATTGCCGGCCCTCTCCAAGCTGGGCGACGAGGTCGGCGAGCTTGGCCGGCGAGTTGAGGAGGATCTCGTACTCGCGCACGTCGACCGCGTCCAGCCGGCCCCTGGGGAGGATCGAAAGCGCCGGAACCCTGGTCTGCACCAGGACCTGGTCGAGCGGCATCCCGGCGAGCAGGACCTCGGCAAGGCCGGTCCACTCCCCCTCGCCCTTGGCCAGCGAGAGGCCGATCGAGCCCTGTGGGTCGAAGTCGACGAGCACCGTGCGCCGGCCCCTCTCGGCGAGCGCGACGGCGAGGTTGAGGGCGGTGGTGGTCTTCCCGGTACCGCCCTTGGACGAGACGAGCGAGATCACGTGTGCCATGGTTGCTCCCATGCCCGGCCCCCTCAGGACCAGACAGCCGGCCGCGCGTTCGCGGCTGGAAAGCGCTTCACTCCTCGATCAGACATCGCAGCCTTTCCAGGGCCTCGGCCCTTCGGTCGCCAAAGAGCTGGATGCGCAGCTTCGGGGTGCCGACGATGCCCTGGACCAACCACGCACTGGCGTGATCGATCCGGAAGTAGGGGCGCGGGAAGTGCGGGAAGTACTGCAGCGAGCCTTCCTGCCCGAGACGCCGGATGAGCGCCTCGGTGACCGGCTCGTCGAGGCCGACCTCGATCGCCTCGGAGCGGTCGAGGCAGCCCTGCAGCTCGCGGAGGTCAAGGAAGCGCGGCATCTACCGGGCTCCCAGTTGCGTGATGGCTTCAATGAGGGCGTGCACGTCATCCCCCGTGGTACTCCACCCCACACTGGCCCGGACGGTGCCGCGCGGATCCACGCCCAGCGCCGCCGGAACCAGCGGGGCGCAGTGCAGCCCGGCCCTCACCTCGATACCGAATGACTCTCGCAGCACGAACCCCAGCTCATCCGGTGCCCATCCGTCGAGGCTGAACGGCACGATCCCGATGCGTCCATCGCCCCCCGCGAGCGGCAGGAGGCGCACGCCGGAGACGGCGCTCAGGCCCTCCCTCATCGTCCGCACGAGCCCGGCCCGGTGTGCCCCGATCGCCGGCACCGTCACCTCTCTCACGAGACGTACCCCGGCCAGAAGGCCTGCGAGACCCGGCAGGTTGGGGGTTCCGGCCTCGTGGCGCAAGGGCAGCTCGGGAGGATGCAGCTCGCTTTCCGAGCGCACACCGGTGCCCCCCACCACGGTCTGGAGGAGCCCGTCGTCGGGGACCACCAGTCCTCCCACGCCGGGTGGGGCGAGCAGCCCCTTGTGGCCGGAGAACGCCACGAAGACACGTCCCGGCAGACGGCGGTGGTGGATCTCGATCGCCGCGGCCGCCTGCGACGAGTCCAGCAGCAACGGCACCCCCGCATCGGCGGCGACCCTCGCCAGACCCTCGACCGGTTGGATGCAACCGGTGACGTTGGAGACGTGCGTGAGCGCCACGAGCGAGGTCTCCGCCCGCAGCGCACAGGCAAGCGCGTCCGGGGTGATGGTGCCTTCCGCACTCACACCGAGGTGGGTGACCGTCACACCCTGCTCGCGTGCACGGTGGGCGAGCGGGCGGAGCACCGAGTTGTGCTCGAGCACCGAGGTGACGACGTGGCTGCCGTGCGTCACCAGCCCTGCCACCACCAGGTTGAGCGCCTGGGTGGAGGACGGCAGGAGGACGACCCGAGCCGGGTCCGCGACCCCGAGGAGCTTCGCCAGCTCCCTCCTGCACGGGAGGATCGGGTCGCACTGGGCATCGCCTCCGCGGGCGGCGTCTACCGGAGGCTGCTCGAACCATGTCATGACAGCTTCGACCACCTCCCGTGGCTTCGGGAAGGAGGTGGCCGCATGATTCAGGTAGATCGCCTGCATCGCCCCCTCGATCTGAAGTCGGCTGGGCCGGGGGAGGACCCCGGCCCGGCCAGTGCGTCACTTCTTCGTCACGGCGAACTCGCCGAACTGGTCGCCGGCTTCCATGCCGCGCGTCTGCTCGGACTTGAAGGTGTTCATCCCGTTCGGGTACGGCGCCGCGTACGCGAGCTCCATGAAGGCGGCCGAGACGCCGCGGATCATGTAGGCCCGCCTGCCCTCGCCACCCGAATCGGCCTCGTAGTAGTCGACGGCACGGATCGTCATCGACTCGCCTTCCTTGATCTGCACGATCCCGGACTTGGCCCAGCCCCACGCGGTGAACACCGCGAAGGCGCCGCGCAGCACATCCTTGGCGCCCTCGGTCACCATCGGTGTCACCACCGACTCGAACTCGGGGCTGGTGACGATGCCAAAGCCGGTGTGGTAGCCGCACTCGTACGCGCAGTTGACGAGCGCCGCCTCCATCGCCGCCTTGCGGTCCGGCGGGGTGATCGCCATCATCCGCTCGGCCACAGTGTTCCAGAACGTCCACGGAAGCTGGTTGACGAGCACGTTGAAGGCGGGGATGAGCCCGTCCTCGTTCGGCTTGGCCTCGACCTGCACGAGCTGCTTCACGACCTGGTCACGCATTACCGTCATGGCACGCTCTCCTTCCCTTACACGGCCTTCACGGAGAGCACGCTCTCCGGAGCGCCCGTGACGATGGCGGCGGTTTCGGTGGCGGCGAAGCTGCGGGCTGGCTTGTCGAACGCCACGGCGAACATGGCGGCCACGAAGCCGCGGGTGAAGTGGTTGATGGGCTTGTCGTGCTTGCCCCACTTCTTGACCCAGCCCTCGTCGACGTGCGAGTGGGGGAGCTTCACCTCGCCGCCGGTGGTGGTTCCGGTCGCCGTCATCCTGCCCAGGCCCATGAAGGAGAAGTACTCGGCACCGACCTGCAACCGCTCGGCCGGGGAGGTGATCCCCTTCTCCTTGACGTAGCTCTCGAGCACCGGCCGGATGGTGTCCTCGGCCACCTCGCAGAGCACCCGGACGGCGCCGAGATCGGCGAAGTCCTCGGCCAGCTTGGTGGTGAGCGACATGTAGTGGTGGCAGTGGAGCACGAACCCGTGCCCGTTGATGAAGTGGCGGAAGGTGTTCTCGTCGAAGGTGTGCTTGATCTCCAGCGCCATGGCTCATCCCCTTCCTAGAAGAAGTTGGCCAGCTCGTCGACGAGCGGCTTGGCCTTGTGGCGGATGATGCCGAGCTTGGAGGCGTCCGGGGCCGTGATGGCGATGACCGCGTCGCCAACGGGCCGGCACATGATAACGGCGCGGCCGTACTCGACGAAGAGGTCCTGGAACTTGGCGATCTTGAGCTCTCCGCCCATCTCCTCGATGCCGTTGACGGCGTTGGCGAGGGCGGCGCCGAGGTCGTCGAGGGAGATCGCCGTGCTGCCACCGGACGACTCGATGACGAATCCGTCACGACCCACGACCACGGCCGCGGTCACGCCTGGGACCTTGAGCAGCTCCTCCAGTACGTCGGTTGAGGTTCTCGGGGCTTGGGGCATGTCTTCGCTCCTTTCGTTGCCGGCTGTCGTGCCGGCCCGCTGTGTCTTCGCGCGCTCGTCCTGAATCCTCACCGCCTCCAGGAGCGCCTGCTGGGTCGGCATGAGCATGGTGTTCTTGGGCGAGAGCACCGACTCGAAGAAGTGGAACGTCCCGCTCGTCCAACCCATGACCTCGATCAGCGCCTCCATCCCGGCGAGCGACCCCGACACGACGTGCACGAGGTTGCCCTTCACGAGGTAGGCCCTGGCCTCCTGGCCCTTGCCGGACGGCTGCAGGAGCAGCTCGCCGGTCTTGGCGCTGGCGTTGAGGAACTGCAAGAGGTCGACGATGTTGGTGGTGGCAAGGCTGCCCTGGAGCCCTTCCACCTGCTCGGGGGGGATCACGCTCTTGGGTCGCTGCATGTGGCGATCCTCCAGTCCTGGCCGGCCAGCCCGAGCCCCGCACGGGTCTCCGCCCACGCGTGCCCGCGCGTCGCGGGTCGCTCCCGCTCCCTGAAGGGCGCGGCGGCCAGCAGCGATGTCAGCAACACGACGGTGGCGAGCGCCGCGCCTGCGGCAGCGTGCGCCGGTACGATGGGGAACAGCGTGCGGATGATCGTCCGCAGCAGGACTTCCAGGTCGATCGGCTTGTCGAGCACGGCAACGGGCCGGAGGGCGGCGATCTCCCTCTCGATCTGGGGCGAGTTGTAGGCGGTCATGACGATGATCGGCAGGCGGGGTTGGATCGCGTGGAGCCGCCACATCAGCTCCGGCCCGTCGACGCCGGCCATCTTGAGGTCGGTGATCACGAGATCCGGCCCCACGCGTCCCACGAGATCGAGGGCCTCGAAGCCGGAGAGCGCTGTGACCACCCGGAAGAGCGAGGCGTGCGGTGCGAGCGCGTCGACGAGGCTGAGCAGGAAGGGCTCCTCGTCGTCCACCACCAGCACGGTCTTCCTCGCTGCGCTCACCGTGGCCTCGCCCTCCTCGCCGCAGCGCAGGGGCAAGCCGCGTGCCAGGCGAGCAGAACCCGCCGAAGCTACTGCAGTGAAACGACTAGATTGCGCCGAGGTGACGGTGATCGGGGCGAGGGTGGCTCACTCTGGATGAGCCAGAAAGGACCGCCGGTCGATCCTGACCTATCTGAGGCCGAGCTCCCGCACCCGGCGCTTGAGCGTGGAGAGGGAGATCCCGAGCGCCCGTGCCGTCTGGCTGAGGTTGCAGCCGAGCTGCCGGAGAGTCAGCTCGAGATGGCGGCGCTCGACTTCCTCGAGGCTCAACACCGGGCCGGCCGGCCCAGCCGCCTCGCTCCCACTGGAGGCGGACCCGACAAGCAGGCGCGAGGGTGCAAGCGGACCCTCGGGCTCGAGGATCACGGCCCGTTCCAGCAGGTTGCGCAGCTCCCGCACGTTGCCCGGCCAGTCGTAGGCGGCCAGGCGCTCTGCCTCGCCGGAGGCCAGGGGGCGCGGTGCTCCCGCGATCGCCTCCAGCAGGTGGGCGCACAGCTCCGGGATGTCCTCGCGGTGCGCCCGCAGCGGCGGCACGTCGATGCGGATCACGTTGAGGCGGAAGAAGAGGTCCTGGCGGAACCGCCCGGCGGCGCGGGCGGCCTCGAGGTCGGCGTTGGTCGCGGCCACGACCCGCGCCGAGGCGACCCGTTCGACCTCCGAGCCGACCCTCCGGAACCGGCGGTCCTCGAGCACCCCGAGCAGCTTGGCCTGCAGCGCCAGCGGCATCGTGCCTATCTCGTCGAGGAGCACCGTGCCGTCCGCCGCCATCTCGAACACCCCGCGCCGGCCGCTCGCCGCCCCGGTGAACGCCCCCTTCTCGTGCCCGAACAGCTCCGACTCGGCCAGGCTCTCGGGCAGCGCCGCGCAGTTGAGCGCCACGAACGGCCGGCTCGCGTTCCGGCCGCGGTAGTGGATGTAGCGTGCAAGCAGCGTCTTGCCGGTTCCCGTCTCGCCCACGATCAGCACCGGCGCCGGGCTCTTCGCCGCCCGCTCGCACCACTGCCTCACCTCCTGCATCGCCGCCGAGTGCCCGACCAACCTCGCCTGTGCCTCGTCCTGGCGGGCCCTGCGCTGGGCCAACGCCTCCACCGCCTCGAGTGCCCGCAGGCGCAGGGCGTTGCCCACCGTCAGCCGCAACGCCTCCAGCTCGAACGGCTTCGCCAGGTAGTCGAACGCCCCGTGCCGCACCGCCGCCACGGCGTTCTCGAACGACGGGTAGGCGGTCATGAACACGATCTTGGTGCCCTCGTCCTGGCGCAGGATGGCCGGGCAGATCTCCGCACCCTCGCCGTCGGGAAGCTGCTGGTCGAGCAGCACCACGTCCACCTGGCGGCTGCGGCACATCGCGAGACCCTCTCCGAGCGTCGCAGCCGTGAGGACCTCGACCTCCGGACCGGCCAGTGCATCCGCCAGTGTCAGGCAGAGACGGAGGTCGTCGTCGATCACGAGGAGCGTGCGGTTCACGTCGGGCCTCCCGCGTCGCTCGTCCCGGGACGCCCGGACGTCGAGGCGTCCTCGCGGTCGAGGCGTCGCAGCTCCTCCATGAGCGACCCACCCTCCCGCCGCCGCGCCAGGTGCTCGCGCAGCCAACCCTCGGCCTGCGCGAGCGTGGCCAGGTGCAACGCGCGCTCGGCGTAGAGCTCCGCCACTCGCGTCTCCTGTCGGGCGAGCTCGGCCTCCAGCCGCTGGTTCTGCGTCTGGAGCTGCTCGCGCAGGCGGTCCGCGTGCTGGCTGGCCCGCTCCGCCTCGGCAAGCCACCGTCCGATCTTCCCCTCGACCTTGGCGATGGCGTCGGCGATCATCTGCTTGTGTGCCGCTGCCACGGCGGCGTCCTGAAGGAGAAGGGCAAGGTCGGCGTCGGACGCCATCCTCTCCCGCACGCGCACCTGCTGGCGCACGGTGCGGAGACGGCGCCCTGTCTCCAGCCTCTCGCGCGTCAGCCGGGCGGTCTCGTCGCGGCCACCTTCGACGCGGCGGGCCATCCGCGAGGCGAGGCGCGACAGCTCTGCGATCTGCAGCGCTACACCGTCCGAGGCCTCGCGAGCCCGGGCCCGGGCGTTGCCGAGGATTGCCTCGGCCGCCTCGAGCTCGCCCTCCACCTGGCAGAGGCGAGCGAGGACGCCCCACATCCCTTCCGCCCGCCGTCTGGCCTCACGAGGGGCGCCCCCTCCAGGGTAGGCGGCGGCGGCCATGCGGCCCAGCAGCGCCGTCTTGAGCGCGCAGCGCGCAACCGTCTGTGTGGCCCGACCGGGCTCGACCTCGAAGGGAGTGGGGATGAGGACAGCGGACGAGTCCAGGATCGACCCCCGCTGCCGCACCAGCGTCCGGCAGTCCTCGAGAAGACGGTACGCGTCGCCGTACCTGCGGGAGGGATTCTTCTCGAGGAGCTTGGCGATCACGGCGCTCACGTCGGCCCCAACGTCAGGCGCGACCTCCCTTGCCGTCGGCGCGGGTCGTACACGATGCAGCTCGATGAGCGTCGCCGGGTCGGCCGCGAGGAACGGCTGTCGCCCCGTGACCATCTCGAAGAAGACCACGCCCAGGGCGTAGAGGTCGGCCGGAGGACCAGCCGCCTGCCCCTGAAGGACCTCCGGCGCGATGTACCCGGGCGTGCCGAGCAGGGCGCCGCCGGACACGAGGTCGCCCTCGCGCCCGTGGTGGGCGAACCCGAAGTCGATGAGCTTGACGAAGTTGCGCCGCCCCCCGCGCTCGACCAGGAACACGTGCTCGGGCTTGAGGTCGCGGTGCACCACGCCGAGGTCGTGGGCACGGGCCAGCGCCGCCGCGACCTGCTCGACGACGTCGAGCGCCAGGGACAGGTCCAGCCGGCCCAGCTCGAGCCGGTCGGCCAGCCTCTCACCCTCGAGCATCTCCATGACGAGAAACGCCAGCCCGTCGGTGCTCTCGCCCAGGTCGTAAATCTCGGCGATGTTGACGTGGTTGACCCAGTTGACCGCCCGCGCCTCGCGCAGAAACCACGCGCGCAGGTGGGGGCGATCGAGGAGCTCGTGCCTGAGGATCTTGAGCGCCGCTCGCCGGCCGATGAGCACGTGGCGCGCCTCGAAGACCGAGCTCATGGCGCCGGTGCCAAGCAGCCGTTCGAGCCGCCACCGCCCTGCCACGACATGACCGACCAGGGTCTCCGGCGCTGGTCCCGTCGTCATGCCGGAGCGCCCCCTGCCCTCAGCGGCGAGACAGGCGGCAGCCCGTCCCCCGAGCCGGTGAGGATCGGCAGGACCACCTCGATTCGGGTGCCGGCGCCGGGGGCCGATTGCAGCCGGGTGGAGCCGCCCATCTTCGCCACCAGCCTCTGGACGATGGCGAGCCCCATGCCCGATCCTTCCGGCTTGGTGGAGAACAGCGGCTGAAACACCCGGTCGAGCTGCTCCGGGGGGATCCCGATGCCGTTGTCCTCGACCCCGACCGTCACTTGCCGAGGTGAGCGCCGGCAGGTGACGGTGATGGCGGGTTCGGGGCGGTTCTCGGTTGCGGCCACCGCGTTGTCCACGAGGTTCAGGAGGATTCGCAGCAGCGCGTCGGGGTCAGCGGAGACCTCTGCACCGTCGTTTCCTATCTCGAGCACGCAGGCCACACCGCGGCCTCGCGCCGCTGTGAAAAGGAAGCCCTCCTTCTCGGCCAGGAACGCCCGCAGGTCGAGGCGTACCGGCTCCACCTGGTCGAAGCGCTGGAACGCCCGCAACGCGTGCAGCATCTGCTCGGCCAGCCGGAAGCTCTCGAAGCAGCGCGCGAAGTACTCCTCGCGCTTGTCGTCGTCGAAGGTCGCGAGGTTCGTCCGCAGCACGCTGAGCGTGGTCTTGAGGGTGTTGAGCGCGTTGCCGATCTCGTGACGGACCGTGCGGAAGATCTGCTCGGCCTGCTCGACCAGCACCTGCGGCTGCGAGCTCTGCCGGCGCTCCTCGGCCTCTCTGACCGCGTCCAGCAGGCCGGCCGTCCGCAACGCCTCCTCGGCCCGTGCCGCGACGATCTGGCCGATCGCGAGGTCCTGCTCGGAGAACACGCCCTGCCGGCGGTTGTACAGGAAGATGAGCGCCTCGACCTGCCCGCTCGCCCCGAGGCACGGAAGACCGATGAAGCCGCCGTCGCGATACTTCTGGGGCGCCGGCGAGTGCGTACCCCACTCGCTGGCGACGTCGGCCACGAGCACCGCCTGGGCGTTCGCGACCATGCGCTCCACCACCGAGCCAGGTCTGGGCGGAAGCTCGATCCGGGGCGCTGCGTGGGGCGCCTGGTGTGCGGCCACCAGGTCCAGGTGGTCCTCCCGCCGAAGGTAGAAGCTGCCTCCGTCCGCGAGCGTGGACTTGGCGAGCGTGGCGAGGATCTCGGGTGCCAGCTCGGCGAGCTGGCGCGACGCGCCGAACGCCCGCGCGTGCTCGGCAAGGTGGCGTAGGCGCCTGTCCCAGTCCGAGAGCCGGCGGTTGCGCTCCGCCACCATCCTCTCGAGGTCGCGGCGGTATCGGCGGGCCTCGTCCTCGAGCGCCTTGACGTTGGCTGCGGCCTCGACCGAGCGCACGAGGGTGGCGCGGCTCGTGGGCTTGGTGATGTACTCGAACGCCCCCTGCCGCACCGCCTCGGCCGCCGACTCGTACGACGGCAGACCGGTGAGAAGGATGACCTTCACCTCCGGTGCGAGCTCCCGCACGAGACCCACGAGCTCGAGGCCGTCCCGACCCGGCATCACGAGATCGGACACGATGACGTCGAGCTCGTCGTGGGACACGACGGCGAGCGCCTCGTCAACGCTGGCCGCCGACCGAACCTCATGGCCACCGGCGGAGAGGAAGCCACTCAGGGTCTCGCGGATCCCCGCTTCATCGTCGACCACGAGCACGCGCGCCATCAAGCCACCGCTCTCGCCGGCCTGGAGCGCACCTCGTGGGACGCGTGTCCTTCGGCTGTTGCTTCCACCTCGAAACGTCCTCCAGACCGACTGAGAAGAGGTCCTGACCGTCCCCCACTGCTGGGCGAGCCGTGGCCACCCACCGCGATTCTACCAACACCGGACCGCAAACCACTGATGCTCCTTGATGTACGAAAACAGAACAGGCGGTCGCTCACAGGCGCATGCACGACCGTGCCGCAACTGGACACTGCCTTGCCCGCAAGCACGGCGAAGCCAGCCGGCTGCTACCCGACCTGCCCATCAACACCGTGCCGCCGAGTCACCCCGGCGGCACGGTCAGACTGAATTCTGGACGCTCCTAGAACGAGTACTTGAGGCCCACCGACGCGAGGCCGAGGGTGCCGGTGAGGTCCTCGAGGTAGGGGCTGGCGTCGTGGTACTCGAGGAACGAGTACGAGGCCACGCCCGCCAGCCTCGGGGTGATCTTCGCCTCGCCGCGCAGGGAGACGTCCCACTGGCGGCTGGCGAGGTCGGAGTAGGTGTGAAGCAAGTCGAGGTCGTACGTGCTGAACTTGAGCTTGGCAAGGACGTCTGCCGGCACCGCGAGAACGATCTGGCTCATGTTCTCGTCGGTGACGATGTAGCTCGCGTCGAGACCGACCTTGACCCGCTCCCCGAAGCGCAGGTTGGAGCCCAGGGTGTAGGTGGTGAAGGAGGCGGTGTTGGAGACGGAGTCGCTGCTCGAGCCAAACTGGCCGAGTGTGGCTCCGCCCGCTCAACCATCCATGAGAGGGATGCAAATGTGCGTTTCGAGCTTGCGTTTCGCATATGTGACCCCGCCCCAGACGTCCACGCTCTCGGCCGGCATCACCGTCAGCATCGCCGTGACCGCGTTGAGGTCGCGCGTCCAGTCGGTGAGATCCTGGGTGTCGTTCTTGCCGTCCCACCAGCGGTAGGTCACCGAGGCGAGCGCCGCAGGCGACACCTGGTAGGAGCCCGAAAGCCGCACCTCGGCCCACTGCGACGGCGCCGAGCCCAGGTCTGCCACCCGGGCGTCGTGGATCTGGTAGTACTGCGTGGAGCCCGGCACCAGCGGCGACGCCACCGGCGTGGTCTGCATCGCCGTCGGGTTGCACGCCGCGTCGAGGATCATGAACGGGTTGTCGATATCGGCGTACGTCGCCTGCGCTCGCAGGGTGAGGCCCTTGAGCGGTCGCAGCGAGTAGGCGAGCTTGAGCTTCTGCTCGAGGGTGCGGGTCTCGTCGACGGCCACCAGGTAGTGGTCGCGGTCGAGCGAACGCAGGTCGTAGGTGGCCACGAACGAGCTGCCCGCGCCCAGGCGGTACGCGAAGCGCGCCTGCCCTTCAACGACGTCCCGGTCGATCGCCGACTGGCGGAGAAAGTCCGGGTCGTAGCCGTACCTCTCGCGGTACGTCTTCCCGACGTACGGGCCCGCCACCGCCTTCGGCTCCGTCGTATCGACGAAGAAGTCGGTGCTGTCGATCGAGTAGGTGCGGGCCTTCAGCGCCAGAGTTCCCCGGCGCCCAACCTTGCGGGCCAGGTTGAGCCCCACGCCCTTGTAGTCCACCTCGTTGCCGGTGTGCGTGTTCTCGAGGTTGGACGCAACCCCCGACAGCGAGAGCGCGAAGCCGCCCAGGTCTCCGTTGCTGACCTGGACCTTGGTCAGGGTCTTCTCCGTGGTGGGGACGAGGTCGTACTGCATCACCCCATCCTGCAGGCCGTACTGCATGCGGTCGGTGAACAGGGGAGTGCGGAGCGCCGGCTGCTCGACCCTCTCGTACAGGCGCATCGGGGTGGCGCCACGCTCGCGGAAGTCGCGCTTGCCGGTGCTGCCGGCCACGCTCCAGCCGCCGAACGTGGCCCGGGCGGACAGCCCCGCCTGCCGCACGTGCTCGTCGACCTGCCGCCCCTGGGACCGCACGTGGCAGCTCGAGCAGTGCGACATCGCCAGCGACTGCTGGTGGCCCTTCCGCCACTGCTCGCGCAGCTCGGCCGAGACCACGAGCCAGCCGGCGCCCGGGATCTGCAGGTCGGTGCGGCTCTCGAGCACGTTCCAGTCGACACCGTACCGGCGTCCCGGCTCGAGGTCGGTGGACCAGGTGGCCACGACGTCCTTGACAGTGCCCCGGAGGTTGGCGAGGGGATCGTGCTCGAGCCGGTGCACCCCCTTGGTGTAGGTGGTGTGGGAGCGCACCAGGCGATCGAGATCGAAGCGCAGGGTGTGGACCTGGTCGTTACCCTCGCTGGCGCGAGACAAGATCTCGAGGTACAGCCTCTCGAGCGGGGCGGTGAGCGAGAAGCGCAGCTCGGGTCCCGAGGTGTTGGTGCGGTACTCTGCAACGCGGCCGGGGTTGCCGTCGTCGGTGGCCCCACGCCCCGCGATCTCCACTTCTCCGCTCACCGTCTGCCCGGCGACCGGCAGAGTGACGACCAGGAGGGCCAGCATCGACGCGAAGAGCTTGCCTTTCATGCCGTCCTCCTAGCGCACCAGGCCGTTGCCGCGGCCGGTGACGGTCTGGCTCGGGAGATCCGAGCCGTGAACTGCGATGTGACACTGCGTGCAGCGGGTGCCGAACGCCCGCTGGTTGCCGTCGGCGCCCATGACGTTGGGGTAGCTCTGGCCGCCGATCACCCGGGTTCCGCCCTCCTCGGCCTTGAAACCGGTGTGGAAGTGGAGCTCGTGGCACTGCAGGCACAGGAACGGCTCGTTGGCGGCCAGGAGGTTGTTCGCGGTGGAGCCGTGCGGCTGGTGACAGGACAGACAGTCCTCCGCCACCGGCGCATGCTCGAAGATGAACGGGCCCTCCTGGGAGGGATGGCACGAGGTGCACAGCTCGTTGGTGCGCTCGGCTGTCCTGAGCGCACCCGGGTTGGCGGCGTGGACGTCGTGGCACGACGCACAGCTCATCTTCCCCTCCACCACGGGGTGGTGGGAGGGCGCGCGCATGAGCGCCTGCACGTCGGCGTGGCAGGTGGCACACGTCGAGCCGGGCGCGCGACGCGTGTGCACGCTGTGGCACGAGCTGCAACCCAGCTCGGTGGCGTGCGCCGAGGCGCTCCATTCGCTGGCGCCGTGGGCGGAGTGGCAGGTCAGACAGGCAGCGGTGTCGGCCTCGGGATCCCGGCCGAACAGCCGCAGCCCGGTGGTCTCGCCGCTCTCCAGGTGCGCGGTGGCGTCGCCGTGGCACGTCGCGCAGCCGGTGGAGCCGTCCCGCGTTTCGAAGGCGCGGATCCGGCCATGCACGTTGTGGACGAACGATGCGCCCACCTCCTCGTGGCAACCGGTACAGCTCGTCCAGTCGGCACGGCCACCGGGCACCAGCGCCGGGGTCGCGGCGGCTGCGGTCAGGGTGAGCGCAGCCATGATCAAGGTCATGGAACCTCCTCTTCTCGATTGACCGAAAACAGCGAGTGCGGCTCAGCGTGTCGGTCGGAGCGGAGGTCCTCGGCGATCGGCGTTGTGGTGCCAGTGCGCGTGCCCCCTGCATCGGCTCGGTCGCACCGCCACCCCGCCGGGGCGGCCTGGAGGAGCTCAGAGAAAGCGGTTTACCATCGTCAAACGATTGTATGGAAGGTTGGGCATATGTCAACCCAGGGACACAGCGCTCCATGCGCCAGCCGTCGCGGCACGCGACCGCCAGACGACATGCGCCCCACCCCTGCGTGGAGGGGTGGGGCGCGCGGTCGTTCGCCGATGACCGTGAGAGGATCAGATCTTGCGCAGCCAGCCTAGGGTGTCGGGGGCGCGCCCGAACTGGATGTCGGTGAGCGCCTCGCGCAGCCGCCTCGCCACCGGCCCCTCGTTGCCGTCGCCGACCTTGTAGACCGCGTCCCCGTCCTGCAGCTCCCCGATCGCCGAGACCACGGCCGCGGTGCCGGTGGTGAACATCTCGGTGCAGTCGCCGCTCTGCAGCGTCTGGAAGACCTCCTCGATGTGGATGTGCCGCTGCACGAACGGCAGGCCGAGCTGCTTGCAGAGGATCCCCACCGACTCGCGCGTGATCCCCTCGAGGATCGTACCGGAGGCGGGCGGGGTGGTGACGACGCCGTCCATCACGAACATGACGTTGGCGGCGCCCACCTCCTCCACGTGCCGGCGCTCGACGGCGTCGAGCCACAGCACCTGGTCGCACTCCTTGCCGCGCGCCACGACGCCGGCCAGGATCGAGCCGGCGTAGTTGCCACCGGTCTTGGCCGTGCCGGTGCCACCGAGGGCGGCGCGTACCCAGTCGCGCGCCACCATGATGCGCAGCGTGCGCCCGCCGGTGCGGAAGTACGGCCCGGTCGGGCCGGTGATGACGAAGTACGTGTACTTCTTGGAGGCGTGGACGCCGAGCCCCTCCTCGGAGGCGATCATCGTCGGGCGGACGTAGAGTGACCCCGGTGCCGGCGGCACCCAGTCGCGGTCGCGGGCGATCAGCATGAGCATCGCCTCGAGCTGGAGGTCGACGCCGACCTCGGGCATCGACATCCGGCGCGCCGAGCGGTTCATGCGCGCGGCGTTGCGGTCGGGGCGGAACAGGTGTACCGACCCGTCCGGGTGGCGGAACGCCTTGAGCCCCTCGAAGATCTCCTGGCCATAGTGGAAGACCATGGCGGCCGGGGCGAGCGAGATCGGCCCGTACGGGACGATGCGCGGGTCATACCAGCCCCGCCCCTCCTCCCAGTCCATCATGAACATGTTGGGTGAGAAGGTGCGTCCGAACGGCAGGTTGTCGGGATCGAGGGGACCCTGGGGGGGCCGGATGACTGCGTTGTCGCGAATCTCCATGGGTGATCCTTTCTCCGGCTGGCGCCGGCGCAGACACTCTGCCCGCAGCGCATGGGCGCGATAAGAGTAGCGCATCTCCTGCGAGGGCGGTGCTACTCTCTGGGTCATGGCAGGCCCAGCCCTCACCGCCCCGCGCGGCCGCACGGTCCTCATCGTCCTCCTGCTCGGCGCGCTCTTCCTGGCGTTTCGCATTCTCAGGCCGTACCTCAACCCGATCCTGCTCGCCGGGATCACCGCCATGCTCGTGCACCCGCTGTTCCGGTGGCTGCGGGCGAGGCTCCGGGGCCGAGCCTCACTCGCCTCGCTCGTCACGCTCCTGGTGGTGCTGCTGGCCGTCGTGGGGCCGCTCACCCTCATGGGGATCGCCCTCGTCAACCAGGGCCTGCAGTCGGCGGAGGCGATCCAGGCCTGGGTGCAGGCCGGCAACCTCGACCGCCTCCTGCAGGAACCCTGGGCCGAACGCGTGGCGGCGTTCACCAACCGCTACTTCCCGCTCATCGACCCGCAGCGCGTCGACCTCAAGGCCCTGCTGCTCGGCCTCAGTCAGAAGGTCGGCTCGCTGCTGCTCGCCAAGGGCGGCGCGGTCCTCTCCTCGACCGGCGCCATGCTCGGGCAGTTCCTGCTCTACCTCTTCGTGCTCTTCTACGCCGTGCGCGACGGGGAGGAGATCCTCGGCGGGCTACGCAAGCTCTCGCCGCTGCGGACGAGCCAGGAGGAGAAGCTCCTGGAGCGGGTGCGGGGGGTGTCGCGCTCGGCGCTCGTGGGGGCGTTCGGCACCGCCGCAGCGCAGGGCATCGTGGGCGGGGTCGGCCTGGCCATCTGCGGCTTTCCGGCGCTGTTCTGGGGCACCGTGATGGCGTTCGCCAGCCTCATCCCGGTGGTCGGGACGGCGATCGTCTGGATCCCCGCCAGCGGCTACCTCGCCGTCACAGGTCGGCCCGGGATGGCCGCGTTCCTGGCGGTCTGGTGCGGCGTCGGCGTCGGCAGCATCGACAACTTCCTGCGCCCTGTGCTGATGAAGGGCGAGGCCGAGATGAGCACGCTGTGGGTGTTCTTCGCCGTGCTCGGCGGCATGCAGGTCTTCGGCCTGCCGGGCCTGGTCTACGGCCCGCTGGTGTTCGGCCTGTGCGCCGTGCTGCTCTACCTCTACCAGCTCGAGTTCCAGGAGTTCCTGACCAAGCAGGCGGAGAGCTAGGAGCCGAGAGCGACGACAGGGGGTCGGCGGCGTTGCCGAGGGGCTGGGGTCCGGGCAGCCCTCTCAGACGGGGTTGGGGACGTCGAAGAACTGCACCTCGAGGCCGTGGCGCCTGGCGAGCAGCTCGCCGAGCGAGACGACGCCGAAACGCTCGGTGGCATGGTGGCCGGCGGCGATGAAGTGCACGCCGTCCTCGGCCGCCCGGTGGTAGACCCACTCCCGTGCCTCGCCGGTGAGGTAGGCGTCGAGGCCGTTCGCCACCGCCTCCTCGAACCCTGACGGCGCCCCTCCCGTGACGATCCCCACCGACGCCACCCGCTCCGGCCCCCCGGCAAAGGCGAGCGGCTCCTGCCCGCACGCCCGCTGCACCCTGGCGAGTACTTCCTCGATCGGCAGAGGCTCTCCGAACACGCCCGCAAAGCCCAGCGTGACGCCGGAGAACACCCCGAAGCGTTCAAGGCGGTCGAGCCCGATGGCCCGCGCCAGGACGGCCGCGTTGCCGTGCCCCGGGTGCCGATCGAGCGGAAGGTGGTAGGCGATGAGGTTGAGGTCGTTCTCGAGCAGCAGCCGCACCCGCTCGCGGAACGAGCCGGCGAGGCGGGGCGGCTCGTCGCCCCGCCACAGCAGCCCGTGATGCACGAGCACGGCGTCGGCGCCCCAGGCGGCGGCCTGCACGAACAGCTCGGCCGAGGCCGAGACCGCCGTGGCCACCCGCTGCACCTCGCTCCGACCCGCCACCTGCAGGCCGTTGAGCGCCACGTCGGAGACCTCGTCCACGTCCAGGAGATCGTCGAGGTACGCCACGAGCTGGTCACGGTCCATGGCTCATTCTAACCACAGTAGCTGGCGGCTGGCGGCTGGCGGCTGGCGGCTGGCGGCTGGCGGCTGGCGGCTGGCGGCTGGCGGCTGGCGGCTG
>JAAYVZ010000029.1 GCA_012516935.1 Holophagae bacterium | reverse complement strand
CGTCGATCCCGAGCCGCGACGCGGCACCTGCGACGACCCTCCAGGTGCCCTCGCCGTCGAGGGCGAGCAGGCCCTCGCGCGCGAGGTCCGACCAGACCGCCTGGACCACCGCCGCGGAGACCCGCAGCCGGCTGGCGAGCTGGTGGAGGGAGGGGAGGGCCTCACCCGGTTGCAGGTCACCGCTCTCGATCCTCGCCCGGACCTGCCGGCCGATCTGGCTCCGAAGGGGTTCCGCCGAGTGCGAGTTGAGGTGCAGCAGCATACCGTCTCCACTGTGCATATACGCTATAGACAGTCGGAGGTTTCGTCAACCCGCCAAGACCAACCGTCACGTTCCTCTGGGAAGGCTGGCCCTGGTCAGAGCCGGCTGTCCGGAGCCGCCGGGCGATTCTCGATGGGACCCATCGCCAACGTCGCGAGCAGCACGGCGCTGGGGAGGAGCTGCGAGAGCAGCCTCTCGAGGGTGGTGGCGAGGTGCCACTCGAGTGGGTTCGGCGTGACCGCGAACGCGGCGCAGTAGGCGGCGAGCACCAGCGGTAGGCGCACGGCGAGCGAGGTGGCGGCGGAGCGGAGCGCTGGCGGCACGGCCACCCCGAGCACGAGCACGAGCGCCAGCAGCACGACCGCGAGCGGCAGGCGGAACGGGCCGTACGAGGCAAGCGCGCCCGCCACGCGGCCGAGGATCGTTGCCAGCCTGCCAGGGTCGACGAGCCCACCCCACGCGACCCTGTCCACGAGATCGTTGGCCGGGGCGAAGGTGAGCTTGAACAGCACCGTCGTGGCGGCGAGCGGCAGCAGCCCGACCCCGAAGGCCAGCGCCCGAGCCCGGACCTCGGACGCTGTCAGCCGGTCGCGCCAAGCCACGACCCCCTCGCTCGCGAGCAGCGCCGTGAGCATGGCCCACCCCTCGTTCTTGGTCCACACCATGGCGCCGGCCGCCAGCCCAGCGAGCACGAGCGGCCCCCGCGAACCCGGGTTGTGCGCGCTCTCGAGGAGCAGGACGTTGGTGGCGAGGAAGTAGAGCGCCAACGGCATGTCCGCGTACTGGTTGAAGCCCAGGCTCGTGTAGGCGACGCCCCACACCAGGACCCCGGCGACGAGGGCCGGGACCCAGCCACGCAGCCGGTAGGCGGAGACCGTCGCGAGCGCCACCACGAGCAGCAGGAACGCCAGGGAGGTCGCGGCCGGCACGATCCAGCTCCGGTCGCCGAGCCAGATCCAGGTGCGGGCGAGGAACGCCGGCAGGAGCAGCGGGTAGTCCGGGTGGCTCCAGGCGATCTCGGGGGAGAAGGCGCGGTCCCAGCCCTCGGGCCAGAACAGGAAGCGTGCCTTGAGGTTCCAGATGGCCAGGGCGTCCCAGTCACCGCCAGGGTGGCGGTAGGTCGCGACGAGCCAGACGCGGACGAGGCGCCACCCGCCGACGGCCAGCGCCAGCGAGCCGAGCCCGGCGAGCAGCAGACCGGGTCGAGGGGCCGATGCGGGCTGTCTCTCCTGGCCGGCGTCCGATCGTTGCCGCAGCCACCACGCGGCGGAGCCGAGCACGGCGAGCAGCAGCTCGAGCCCGACCTCGCCTGCGGTTCCGACGCAGGGGCGCCAAGTGGCAATCCAGAGGAACGCCACTGCTGACGTGAGCCCGAGCCCCAGTGGCAGGGCCACGATCGCTCCCAACACCCGCCCAGAGGCAGACACGCCGCGGCCGAACCCCCCGCAGGCACCGACGACGGCCAGCCCGAGCCAGGTTGGAAGCAGAAACCCGGCGAGCAGCGTCATGGCACCCGTCCCAAAACGGTCCAGGGGCCGCACTGCCCTCTCACCCTCAAACCGTACCGGTTCGCTAGCGCCTGCGCCGAGCCCGGGTCGGAGAGCGTCCCCACGAACCAGTCGATGTCACCTGACGGCCACCTCTCGGGAGGTCGGATGACGAGCAGCCGGGGTGTGAGCTGGGACTGGGTGTAGTACAACGGACTCGGAGACTCGAGCCGCGCCGTTCCGTCCGCCTCGGTGAAAAAAGCGACGGTGGCGTCGAGCGGCAGCAGTTGGTGAAGACAGGTGACCTCGGGTCTGGTGGTGAGGTGCGGAGCGGAGGGCAGAGTCTCGTCGTCTCCCTCCCGCACGACGGCCGGCGGCACGAGCGCCAGCACGAAGAGCAGGGAGGTCGCGAGCGTGCGCCGTTGGGCGAGGGGGCTTAGCAGGCGCCGCAGAAAGGGCAGCCGATCACGGGTGGCCGGGCCGGTTTCTCCTGATGGTGTCGCGGTCATCTGGGTTCTGTCCCTCGCCTCGGCGCTTCGTGGCGTGGCTCGGAAGCGATGGTAACACCGACCCCGTGGCAGAATGTGGAGAGCAGGTCGAGGCTTGGAGCTCGAGAGGAGGACCCATGAAGCGAGCGATGATCGGGTTGATCGTAGCGACGGTGGCGGCGGCTGGGTGCGCATCGAGCAAGGCCAGCAAGGCGGAGACGCCGACGAAGGCGGTGGCGGTGGAGGCCGTCAGGCCAGCTGAGGCCCAGATCCCGGCGACACCTGTGGCGACCGCCGCCGAGGTCGCACAGCCGGCACCACCGGTCGCGGTCGTCGAGCCCAGGCCGGAGGCCATGGCTGCCGCCGACGAGGTGCCGGGGCTGCCGGCCTACCCGGGCGCCACCCGAACGAAGCTCGAGACGTCGACCGTGCCAACCATCGAGTGGGCACGGAAGATCAAGGTCGAGCTCGAAGTCCGAGATAGCCTCGAAAACGTCAAGGCGTTCTACGAGAGGGTGATCAAGGAGAACGGTTGGCAAGTGGCCGGGGTCTCGGAGAAGGGCGGCGAGGTGCGCTGGAAGCTCGCAAAGGACGGGGCAGTGGCCGAGGTCCGGATCGAGCAGAAGGGCCGCAAGCGGGTCGAGATCAGGCTCGAGCGCAAAGACCGCTAACGCTTGCGAGGCCGACCGGAGACGGGTTCGTCGAGCGCTGTCGCGAGGAGGTCGGGGAACGCCAGCAGGAAGGCGCTGCGTTCGCCGGTCCGAGCGCCGAGCCTCGCGAGCGCGCGCAGCGCGGTCTCCTGACCCTTTCGACCGAATACCAAAACGGCGGTACCGGCGTGTCGTCGCCTGGAGACCTCGTCGGCGGCGTGAGGGCCCAGCGCCTCGAGATCGGCGACGAGCACCCGCAGCGTCGCGGGGTTCTCGGCTGGGTGGGACAGGTGGACGACCACGAGGCCGCGGGCAGAGAGCGCTTCGGCCAGCACCAGCCGCACGAATGGGCTCGCCACGAGCAACCCCGCCGCGGTCGAGGTGGTCGCCGGAGGAGGACGCGGCGACACCGAACGTCGGGCGGCCCGGGGTGGTCGAGGAGCGCTCGTGGTCACGCGAGGATAGAGTACCCCCCATCGACGATCAGTGTCTGCCCCTGGATCATGATCGCGAGATCGGTGCAGAGGAACAGCACGGTGTTGGCGACATCCTGGGGAGTGACGAGGCGCCCGGCCGGGGTCCGCCGGCACGCCTCCGCGAGCAACTGCTCACGGTTCGGAAAGTGCTTGAGGGCGTCGGTGTCCACGGTCCCGGCCGAGACGGCGTTGACCCGCACGCCGCTCGGGCCCAGCTCGGCTGCCAAGTGCCGCACGAGTGACTCGAGCGCCGCCTTCGAGGCGCCCACCGCCGCGTAGTTGGGGATCGCCCGCAGGGCGCCGAGCGAAGAGACGGCCACCACCGACCTCTGCCCTTCGCACGGCAGCCCGATGAAGCGCTGCACGAGCGGCAGCAGCGCCGCGGCGTTGATGTCCATGGTCCAGTGGAAGTGGTGCAGGGTGAGGTGGTTCACCGGCTTGAGGACACCGGAAGCAGCATTGGAGACGAGGATCTCCAGACCACCCCAGCGTGCTCTGATCTCCTCGAACATGCGGTTGACATGGGCCTCGTCGGCGACGTTGCCTTTGAGCAGCAAGGCGCGTACGCCTCTCGCCTCGATCTCGTGGGCGACCTCCTCGGCTGGTCCACGATGGCGGAAAAAATTGATCGCCACATCGACGCCGGCGTCGGCGAGGCGTAAAGCGATCGCCCTGCCGATGCCGCGGGAGGAACCGGTTACCAGTGCGCGCTTGCCGGGAAGACGAAGCTCCATGGGCAACTCCTCCACCGAGAAAGGAATCTCACGCTCGCCCTCAACCGCGTCGACCCCGGCCGGAATTCCAGCGGTGGTGTATACTCCGCGCCCCGGAGCCGCGCTCCGGACCCGGAGGTTGGCAATGCAACTGGTGGCGACCGAGCTGCGCGCTGGCAACATCATCCTCTTCAACGGCCAGCTCCACCGCGTGATGAACGTTGTGCACGTGACCCCTGGCAACTGGCGGGGTATGGTCCAATGCAAGCTCCGCAACCTCAAGTCGGGGAACCAGACCGAGCACCGGTTCCGGTCCGAGGACCGGATCGAGAAAGCGAGCCTCGACACCGTCGAGATGCAGTACATGTACTCCGATCCTGCGGGCCACCACTTCATGAACACCGAGACGTACGAGCAGGTCACACTCGCGGACGAGGCGCTCGGTGATGCGCTGGGGTACCTGCTGCCCGACGCGGTGATCTCGGTCGACTTCTACGAGGGCAACCCGATCGGCATCGAGCTCCCTACCACGGTGGTGCTGAAGGTCGTTGATACCGAGCCGGTGATGAAGGGCGCCACGGCCGCCGGTGGCAACAAGCCGGCCAAGCTGGAGACCGGAATCACCGTCACCGTACCGATGTACATCGAGACTGGGACGAGGATCATCGTCGACACCCGTACCGGCGAGTACTCCTCCCGCGCCTGACCCGTCGTGGCCTCCAACGCGACACCTCGGAGGCCTCAGAACAGCGAAGAAGAGGTGGCCAGAAACACGGGGCCGCGACCGTCGTCAGGCAGCGCCGCCTCGAGTCGGACGATGTGCGCGATCGAGGCGCGGGTGAGCTCGATCAGGAGGCCGGCTCCCACGTTTGCATGCCAGCGCTGCATCGGCTCGCCGAGCCGTGCGCCCCAGGTCCTGCCTCCGTCCGCGAACAGGCTCAGCCCGACGACGCCGAGATGCAGCACCTCACCGGTGAGCTGCCGTCGCCACTCCAGGTTGGCGACCAGGCGCGCGGTGCCGTCGAAGTAGTCGGGGTCCCATCCCCGCAGGCCGGCATCGGCCCCGAGTGTCACCTGCCTGTCACGATCCAGGTCGTGACCCCAGTCTCCGGCGATTCTCCCGCGCCAGCCCTGCATCCCGGGCTGTGAGGCCACCGCTTCGAGGTGAGCCAGACCGTTGACCCAGCCTGCTGACTCCAGTCGGCCCGAGAACGCGGCATTGACCCGGGCGTACCAGCGGCCGAGCTGGCGAGCATAGGTGCCGTTGGCGCCCACGAGCAGCCGTCGCCGGTCGGTCCCGAACGCTGGCAACGACCAGCCCGCTGTCGCGTTCCAGCTCGGGCCGACCGCAACGTCCTCCTGCTGCTGCCAGCCGCGGAGCCCCTGGAGCACGATCCAGCGCGGCGGCTGGCGCTCGAACCCGATGAGCACGCCGGCCATCGTGCGATCCTCGGGGGAGTCGAACGGCCTGCCGTCTGACCAGGTCCAGGCCCCGTAGCGAACCTCCTCGTGGAAGAGGCCGAGCCGAAGACGCTCGACGGCGCCTTCGCCAGGCAGGCGGAGACCGCCCCAAAAAACGGCCTTTCGGGTGTGAACGGATCCGGAGACTGCCTTCTCGCCGTCCACGTAGAGCCATTCCTTGCGGCGCCCGCGCTGCCATTCCAGGAGACCGGCGCGGCGGGTAGCGAGCGAGAAGAACGGTGACTCCACCACGAGAGCGTCCAGCGAGCCGTCCGAGGCGTTGCTCCTCGCGAGCTCCAGGCGCAGGCGGCGGCCGAGAAAGAGGGGGTCGCGATAGCGAAAAGTCACGGTGCGTCGCTCCTCCTCGCGGTCGACGTCGAGAATCAGTTGCTTGCCCCATCCGAGGAGGTTCTCTTCTTCTACGGCGAAGCCGGCTTTACGGCGGCGTCCATAAAAACCGTAGTTGAGACCAAGTTGGGTAGTCCACTGGTCGTGGGTCTCGACCACCACTTCACAGCCTCCCGGTACCGGCCGGGCCCATATCACGACCGGGCTCAGAAAACCGTGCTCACGGAGAATACGCGCGCTTTCCTCGAGGAGCTCGGGGGTGAGCGGGTCGCCGACCTCGAACAGGAGCTGGGAACGGACGAACCGCTCCTTGGTGAGAATGTGGAGGAGATTGGCGGCCCTGTACGGCCAGGCCGTGGTGCCCGGCAGGTCGGTATCGAAGACCTCGTGGCGCTCGATGACGATCGCCACGATCGGAGTGCCCGGCGCCACCGCCTCGGCCGGTGGCACGGGAGGCACCGCAGACGCCAGCGCGAGCAGGATCTGAGCGACCACCTGCGTCATTGTACGGGCATGGCGGGTGTTTACGTTGTCCTCAAGGGCTCATCGGTCCAGCGACTGTGCCAGGTCGATCGGGATCTCGGGCGTTCGCGAGACCGGCTGCGCCGCATGGTGGACGTGGATCCGCTGGCGTTGCTGGGTGACCGCCGCGCCCTCGACGCGGATTGCTGCGGCGTACAAAAGGCGGTGGGGATCTCGGTTCTGGGGCCCGGTGGCGACGTCGACGCGGCCATCGACGAGGCCGACCGCCGCCTGTACGGCGACGAATTGGAAGGCAAACGGTGGTAGCGAAAGACGGCCCGCCGGCTCTTGCTCGGGGTGCGAAGCCCAAACAAAAAAGGTAGAATCGTGCGTCGTGCCGGGCGTGATCACACGCCGAACGCGCAACGGGAGGTATCCTGTGTCGAGTCCCCTGGACAGCCTGCAGCCCAGTCTGGTCTGGCGTCATTTCGATGCCATCTGTCAGATTCCCCACCCTTCCAAGCATGAGGCGCAGCTTGCCGAGCATATCGTGGCCTGGGCCGCCGATCGCGGGCTCGAGGTCCGGCGCGACACGGCCGGCAACGTCGTCGTCGCGGTCCCGGCCACGCCGGGGCACGAAAGCGCACCGGTCGTCGTCTTGCAGGGGCACTTGGACATGGTGCCGGAAGCCAACTCCGACACACCGTTCGACTTCACCGTGGAGCCGATTCAGCCGCGCGTGGTGGGCGAGTACGTGTACGCCACCGGCACGACGCTCGGTGCCGACAACGGTATCGGCGTGGCGACGGCGATGGCGATCGCCGAGGATGCCGAGGCGGTCCACGGACCACTCGAGCTACTGTTCACGATCGACGAGGAAACCGGGCTCACCGGTGCCATGCAGCTCGACCCGAAGCTGGTCACGGGACGGACACTCATCAACCTCGACACCGAGGAGGACGGTGCACTGTACATCGGCTGCGCCGGTGGCGCCGACACCAAGAGCACCTTCACCATCACCCGCGAGGACGCGATACCCGGCACGCTGGTGCTGCACCTGTCGGTGCGTGGCCTGCGGGGTGGCCATTCCGGCGTCGATATTCACGAAAACCGCGGCAACGCACTGAAGTTTCTGGTGCGGCTGCTGCTCGCCGTGCGCCGGGCAGGGCTCGAGTTCGGAATCGTGTCGTTGTCGGGCGGGAGCAAGCACAACGCCATCCCTCGCGAGTCCGACGCGGTGCTGCGGGTGAAGTCCGAGGACGAGGTCCGCATCCGCCAGGTGGTCGAGGAGAAAGCCGCCATTCTTCGGGCGGAGTTCGGTGACATCGACCCCGGCCAGCGGATCGAGGTCGAGGCGGTGAGCGCCGACGCGAGCACCGCTTCCGTGTGGTTGCCGTTCGACGCCGAGCGCATCCTCGACGCCTTGCTGGCCTGTCCGCACGGCGTGCTGGGAATGAGCCGCGCGGTGGCGGGGCTGGTCGAGACCTCGAGTAACCTGGCGGTGCTCAAGACCGAGGACAGCTCGGTTTGGGTGCAGACCTCGAGCCGCTCCTCGGTCATGCCGTCGCTCAAGGCGACTCTCGACCAGGTCGCGGCGGTGTTCCGTCTGGCCGGCGCCGAGGTGGAGACTCACGATGGTTACCCGGGCTGGAAGCCGAACCCCGCTTCGCCGGTGCTCGGGGCCGCCCGGAAGGCCTTCGTGAACCTTTTCGGCCATGAGCCCCACATCAAGGCGATCCACGCCGGGCTCGAGTGCGGGCTCATCGGGGAGAAGCTCCCGGGCATCGACATGGTGTCCATGGGCCCCCAGATCGAGTCGCCACATTCGCCCGACGAGCGGGTGCAGATTCCCTCGGTCGACCGCTTCTATACCCTGCTCAAAGCGACGCTGCGTGACCTCGCCTGAGGGTCGTGTCGAGCGGGGACGCGGCAACGGCCTCGAGCGCTACGCCGGCACCTTCTGCGGCTCCCCCTGATCTCGGTCGCAGCACCATCGGTGCGACCGAGCACCTCCGGTTCGATCGGCAGCCGGGGACTGGACTCGGGGTCAGGCAGCGATCGGCTACGTCGGAGGTAGGCCGAGCGCCGGGGCAATCGTCGCCATGGCGTCGCGCACGAAAGCGATGTGCTCCTCGAGCGGCAGGCCGATCTCTTCGGCGCCGCGCCTGATGTCCTCACGGTTCACGGCGCGGGCAAACGCCTTGTCCTTGAGCTTCTTCTTCACGGAGTCGACCTGCACGGCGGCGATCGCCTTGTCGGGGCGGACGAGCGCCGCGGCGGTGAGGAACCCGCACAGCTCGTCGACCGCGAACAGGCAGCGCGCCAGATCGCTGTCACGTGGAATGCCGGTGTAGTCGGCGTGGCCCTCGATGGCGCGTACCCACGGCTCGGGCCACCCTTGCGCGCGCAGCACCTTTGCCCCTTCGAGGACGTGTGTCTCGGCGGTGTCGAAGCGCTCGTAGTCGAAGTCGTGGAGGAGACCCACCGCGGCCCATGCCTCCTCGTCCTGACCGAGGCGTCGCGCGTGCGCCCGCATCGCCGCCTCCACGGAGAGGGCGTGCTTGCGTAGTGCCTCGGACGTCGTCCACTCGCACAGCAGCTTCCAGGCCGAGTCGCGGTCATAGGTCATGAGCAAAGGCTACACCATGAAGGGCCCGAACCGTACGACGAGGATCAGGGCGGGACGACGGTATCGGAGACGAGCGCGGTTGGTGCGGGTCGTCGGTGCGATGGGCCGGTGGGAAGCTCGGTTTTTCGACCGCTTTCGTGAGGTGGGCGCCGACGATCGGGCTACGGGGCTGACCGGCTTGGCTGGGTGGTCGCGTTTCGCGCCGATGAGCCTGCGTCCTCGGCACCGTCTTCGAATCGCCCGCGGCGGCCGCCTCGTACTCGAACCCCGGCAGAACCACGCTGAGGTCAGGCATGCCGAGCGCGATGTCCGCTCCGAACTCAGCCGAGATTGGGTGGGTCGAACCAGGCCAGCACGGGAGCGTGATCGGACGGCTTCTCGCCTTTGCGCTCGGCCGTGTCCACCTCGACCGCGGTGCAGCGCGCAGCGAGGGACGGAGTGGCTAGAACGTGATCGATACGCAGCCCCCAGCCGCGGTAAAAAGCGGCGTTGCGGTAATCCCACCAGGTGAACACCTGTGCCTCGGGCTGGAGGCGCCGCAGCGTATCCTCGAGACCCCAGCCCATGAGGTGGCGAAACGCCTCCTTCTCGGCTTCCGTGAACAGGAGCTGGTCCCGCCACCGCTCGACGTCCCACACGTCCCGGTCCTCCGGCGCGACGTTGAAGTCGCCGCAGACGACCAGCTCCTGCCGCGGCGAGGCGGTCGCCTCCAGGTACCTCCTGAGGCGGCTGTACCACGCCAGCTTGCCGTCGTACCGTGGGTCGTCGAGGGCCGTGCCGTTGGGGACGTACACGCCGATCACGCGGACCCCAGCGACGGTGGCCGCGACCACACGCCGGTCGGCGTCCGCCGGGTCGTCCGGGAGGCCGAGCCGGACGTCGCGTGGCTCCTCGCGGCTGAGGATCGCCACGCCGTTGTAGGTCTTCTGGCCGAAAGCGCGGCAGTGGTACCCGAGCGCCTGGATCTCGGCGGTCGGGAAGTCCTCGTCGACGACCTTGGTCTCCTGCAGGCAGACGACGTCCGGCCGGCGCCGCTCCAACCACGCGAGCAGGCGGGGGAGGCGGGCGCGGATCGAGTTGACGTTCCACGTGGCAAGCAGCATGAATCCTCCCGGCGGTTGTCCCGTGGCGGGCCGCGCACTACAGTCTAGCCTGCGGGGGCGAGGCTGCCCGCGAGCTGGAGGCGGGATGCAGATCCGGGAGGGCGTGCCGCTGGCGCCGCTGACGACCCTGGGGCTGGGCGGGCCGGCGCGCTGGCTGGCCGAGGTCGGCGAGGAGGCGGAGCTCCGCGAGGCGGTGGTGTGGGCCGCCTCCCGACGCGTCGCGCTCCGGCTCCTGGGCGGGGGTTCCAACCTCGTCATTGCCGACGGAGGCGTCGACGGGCTGGTGCTGCAGGTCGGCCTCTCGGGCGTGCGGGCGGAGCGCCGGGGCGACGAGGTGCTCGTCACCGCAGCGGCCGGCGAGCCCTGGGACGGCTTCGTCGCCCGCTGCGTCGGGGAGCGGTGGCAGGGGATCGAGTGCCTGTCCGGGATCCCCGGCACCGTCGGCGGCACGCCGATCCAGAACGTCGGCGCCTACGGCCAGGAGGTGGCGGAGACCATCCGTTCCGTGCGGGTGCTCGACCTGGCGGAGGGTTCGACCCGGCAGCTCCTTCCCGACGATTGCGGCTTCTCGTATCGCTCGAGCGTGTTCCGGGCCTCGCCCGGACGGTTCGCCGTGCTGGCCGTGACGTTCGCCTTGCGAACCGGCGGGACGCCGACGCCGCGCTACGCGGAGCTCGCCGGGGCGCTTGCATCGCGCGGCACCTCCCCCTCGCTCGCCGACGTGCGCGAGGCGGTGCTCGAGCTGCGCCGCGGCAAGTCGATGGTGGTGAGCCCGGACGATCCCGCCAGCCACTCGGCCGGCTCGTTCTTCGTCAACCCCGTCGTGGAACCGGACGAGTCGGAGCGGCTCGTCACGGCGGCAGTGGCGGCCGGACTCGCCGCTGGGCCGGGCGAGGTGCCGGCCTACCCCGCGCCGGGGGACCGGGTCAAGCTCTCGGCGGCGTGGCTGATCGAGAAGGCGGGCTTTCCCCGCGGCACGCGGCGCGGTTGGGTGGGCGTCTCGCCGCAGCACGCCCTCGCGCTCGTCCACCACGGTGGAGGCACCACCTCCGAGCTGGTGACGCTCGCCCGCGACATCCGCACCGCCGTGCGCGACCGTTTCGGCGTGGACCTGCGCCCCGAGCCCATCTTCTGGGGGTTCCCGACCGCCGACCCGACGGCGTAGGAGACAGGGAAGGGGCTCCCTCCCGCCCCGGGCCCGTGGTCCGCAGCCCGCCGAAACCTGGGCCAGGTCCAGGTACAGCTTGGGGACGGTGTGTCGGGGGAACGACGAGCCTCAGGCGTGGCCGCGGACTCCGCACCCACCTCTCGGGCGCAGCGGGCTCGCGAGCGCCGCCGCCACGACGGTGGGCGCGGACCTCCCGGCCGCGCCGGG
>JAAYVZ010000198.1 GCA_012516935.1 Holophagae bacterium | reverse complement strand
TGCTGTCGTTCATCGGGCGGTCGTTTTTCGGTAGTCGCTGCGGTGACTTCTATTGCGGCCTGCGAGGGTTCGACCGCGACGCCGTGCTCGGGCTCGACCTGCGCACCACGGGCATGGAGTTCGCGCTCGAGATGGTGGTGAAGGCGACCCTCTCCGGGCTGCGGGTCGCCGAGGTGCCGACGACGCTCTCTCCCGACGGGCGCACCACCTCACCCAAGCTGCGCACCTGGAGGGACGGCTGGCGCAGCCTGCGGTTCTTCCTCCTCCTGAGCCCACGCTGGCTGTTCCTGTTGCCGGGTGCGACCCTCATCACCGTCGGAGTGCTGGTGGGCGGGTGGCTGCTGCCGGGACCGCGGCGAGTGGGCAGCGTTTCGCTCGACGTGCACACCCTGCTGTATGCCGCCGCGGCGGTCACGGTCGGTTTCCAAGCCGCACTTTTCGGGGTCCTCACCCGGGTCTTCGCCGCGAGCGAGGGCCTGCTGCCACCGAGCCCTCGCCTCGACCGCACCCTGCGCTGGTTCCCGCTCGAGGTCGGGCTCGGGCTCGGCGCCGCGCTGCTGCTGGCCGGCCTCGGCGGCTCGGTGTGGGCCGTCTGGCTGTGGGAGGCGCGCGGCTTCGGCGACCTCGACCCGTTCCGCATGCTGCGCACGGTGATCCCCTCGGTGCTGGCCGTGACCCTGGGGGTCGAGCTCGTGCTGGCCAGCTTCTTCCTGAGCGTGCTACGGCTTCGCCGCCGCTGAGCAGGCGAGCAGGAGCGCCTCCATCCGCGCGAGGTGACGATCGAGCGAAAACCGCTCCTGGCACCGTCGCCGGGCCTGTGCCCCCATCGCGGCGCGCCTTTGGGCATCGCGGGCCAGACACACCACGGCGGCTGTCAAAGCCTCCCTGTCGCCTGGCGGCACGAGGAGCCCCGTCAGCCCGTCCTCGAGCATCTCGGGGATCCCGCCCGAAGCCGAGCCGACAACCGGCCGGCCCGCTGCCATCGCCTCCATGACCACGCGGGGGAGAGGGTCGGGCGTGAGCGTGGGGACGCATACCACGTCGCAGGCGGCGACCACCTCCAGGCCCGACGGCTGCGCTGCCAACAGGTGGAAGCGCGCGGCCAGGCCGGTTTCGGCCACGACCCGCTCGAGCCCCGCCCGAAGGTCGGGCGGGCCCCCGCCGGCCAGCACGGCGTGGAGGCCGGGGCCGTTCCGCATTGCCTGTGCCGCCGCTTCGACGAACAGCCGGGCGCCCTTGTGTGCGGCGAGCTGGCCGACAAAGCCGGCGAGAACGACGTCGGCAGGCAGCCCGAGCGCAACGCGCGCTGCCACCGTGTCGGGAGCCGGCTCCGGCACGACGATGCCGTTGGGTACCACCGACACCCGGGCACCCAGGCCTTCGGCTCTGATCCAGCTCGCCGCCGCCTCGCTCACTGCAACGAGGCCGGCCCCCGAGCCCCGGAGCTTCCGTGCCCACCAGCGGCGGCGTGGGCCGGGCGGCAGGATCTCCCGCAGGTGCCACACG
>JAAYVZ010000197.1 GCA_012516935.1 Holophagae bacterium | reverse complement strand
TTTCACCAATACTCTCCGTTCACTCATCGCTAGCCTCATCGTCGCTTCCCCCGTCAGGAAGCACTTTCTCTGCTCCTTCACGTAGATTCTTTCGTGAGGCAACGAATCGCTCTCGCGAAGTTTTTTGGTGAGGCAACGCGCATGCTTGACGCGGTGAGGGGAACGGCTACCATCGGTTCGAGTCCTGGGCGGTACGAGGAGAAAGGCGGCACGCTATGGCGCAGACGTTCATGAAAGCTCGGGCAGCGGTGCTCTCGCTCGCACTCATCGGTCTCGGACCGATCCTCCCCGGCGGCGGGCTGGACGCGCAGAACACCGAGGAGGTATTCATCCTTCCGACTGACGGGCCCGCGATTCCGACCCCTGCGGCGGAGGAGCTCGCTGCCGGCACTGCGCCACCGATCGACGCCGCCGGGGCGTACCTCTACCTGGTGCCGACCAGTGGACATCTGCCTGGCTTCGGAGGCGCGTTCTGGGTCACCGACATGGTGGTTCACAACCCCGGCCCCTCCATCGCCACCGTCAACATCTACTTCATGAAACAGAACCAGAACAACTCTGCTGCCGTTGGCCAAACCTTCATGATTCCGGCCAGCCGCTCGCTCAAGCTCAAGGACGTTGTCAAGGACACCTTCGGCCAGTCCTCGACCTCCGGGGCCCTGCTCATCGGCTCGAACGTGGCGCTGCTGGTCGCCTCGCGGACGTTCAACGACCAGCCGGCCGGCACCTTCGGCCAGTACGTGCCCGGCCAGGCAGCGGCCACGCTGGTGTCCGGCACCGCGCCGGCGCGCCTCATCCAGCTCACGAGAAACGCCCTCTACCTCACCAACATCGGCTTCGCCAACATGACGGCGAGCGCGACACCGATCACGGTGACGCTGTATCACAGCAGCGGGGCGCTGGCCGGCGTCCGCTCCGAGGTCATCGACCCGTGGGGATACAGGCAGATCAACGACGTGTTCGCCACGGCTGGCGCCGGCACCGCGGACGATGCGTACGCCGTGGTCACGTCGACTCTCGCCACCGCCAGGTACTTCACCTATGCCTCGGTGAGGGACAACCGCACCGCCGACCCGATCACGGTCATTCCGGTCGAGCCGGCGAACGCGTCGACCGCTCGTCCTGCTGAAGTGCCCGCCCAGGAGGTGCCCGAGGCCGGCACCGTGACGGTGTTCTCCGACGACTTCGAGGGCTCGTTCCCCAGCCCCAACTGGACGCTTCGCTTCGTGTCCGGCAAGAGCAACACCACCGTCAACTGGGGCCGCTCGAGCTACCGCAAGGCCGGCGGCAGCTACTCGGTGTGGTGCGTCGGCTCTGGCTCGGGCGCGCCCGCCCCCGGCGGCAACTACCCACCCAATATGGGCGCTTGGATGCAGTACGGCCCGTTCTCGCTGGTCGGT
Source organism: Holophagae bacterium (assembly GCA_012516935.1). Taxonomy (GTDB): domain Bacteria; phylum Acidobacteriota; class Thermoanaerobaculia; order Thermoanaerobaculales; family Thermoanaerobaculaceae; genus JAAYVZ01. The sequence goes on along the minus strand of JAAYVZ010000197.1, from coordinate 3,317 downwards.
GCGACCAGCGCCAAGGTCGAGCTCGACCTCTGGCTCAGCAAGCAAACCGGCAAGGACGTCTTCGGCGTCTGGGCCGCGACCAGTGCCAACGGCCAGTACTCCAGCATCTACGTGGATCCTTCCAACACCGGCGGCACCTGGCGTCATGAGACCGTGCCGCTCGACAACTTCGCCGGCGCACCCCAGGTCTGGCTCGCCATCACCTTCACCTCCGACGGCTCGACCCAGTACGAGGGCGCGTACGTCGACAACCTGGTGATCACCAAGACCGTCGCCTGCGGGGCGCCGCCGACGCCGGTCGCCGCAGCCCCGGCCACTGCCAGCAGCGGCTCGACCTACACGGTGAGCTGGTCCAACACCAGCCCCGAGAACCGGTATGAGATCCAGGAAGCCGACAACGCCTCGTTCACCGGCGCGGCCACCTTCGCGGTCAGCGCGACCAGCCGCTCGTTCGCGCACACCGTGACCTCTCCCACCACGTACCACTATCGCGTACGCGCCCTGGCATGCTCACCCACCGCAAGTTCTTCGTGGTCCACGGCGGTGCAGACCGTGGTGAGCCCGGGCTGCAGCGTGCCCGCGACGCCGAGCCTTTCGACGCCGGCGAGCGCCGCCAGTGGGGCGAGCTACACCCTGACGTGGACCGCTACGAGCCCCGACGGCACGTTCGACCTCGAGGAGGCCACCAACGCAGCGTTCACGGGTGCCACGCGGATCTCGGTCACCGGGACGACGCGGAGCTTCTCCCACACGGTGTCCACTCCGACGACCTACCACTACAGAGTGCGGGCCAAGGTCGCCTGCGGCGGCGGACTGACATCGCCGTGGTCCGTCTCCCGCCAGACCCTGGTCTCCCCCACGGCGCCTCCGGCGTCCTCTGCCCTCTGGGTACCGGGGACCGCGGCGCTGACCGGCATTGCCGGCAGCAACTGGCGGACCGACCTCGAGATCCACAACCCCGGCACGGCGTCCGCGACCTACGAGGTGGCACTGCTCAAACGCGAACAGAACAATCCGAGCCCGCAGACGGCGATCTTCTCGCTCGAGGGTGGCCGCAGCATGCGATACGGCAACATCCTCTCGCTCATCTTCGGCTATTCGGGCGCCGCCACCTTGCGCATCACCCCGACGGCCGGAGCGATCATGGTCACGAGCCGGACCTACAACGACCAACCGGCCGGGACTTTCGGCCAGTTCGTCCCGGGGCGGAGCGTTGACCGCGCCATCGCCTATGGCAGCACTGGGCGGCTGCTCATGCTCTCGCAGTCGACCGTCTCGACGCAGGGCTTCCGGACCAACCTCGGCCTGGTCAACGCCACCGGCTCAACGATCACCGTCGAGGTCGACACCTATCGCGGCGCCGACGGCCTTCATCTGGGCCTCAAGTCGTACTCTCTCGGCCCCTTCAAGTCAATCCAACTCAACGAGTTCCTCAAGAACGAGCTGGCCGCCGGGAGCATCGACGACGCTTTCGCGCTCGTGCGCACCACCACGCCGGGCGGGGTCTTCTTCGCCTTCGCGTCGGTCATCGACAACCGCTCCAACGACCCGATCTACGTCCCCGCGGAGGTGGCGCAGTAGCACCCAGCGGGTCACCGCACCCGAGCGGAGCGGCCGGGTCGCAGGCACGGGCGCGGCGCGTTCGGGACCGCGACACGGCAAACACCAGCTTCGCGCGATAGCCATCGGGTGGGGGCATTCGAGGTTGCCGATCCCCCGACCCAGCTTGCCGGGCGGTGCCGGCCGTATCATCTGGCCATCGCCGTCCCTTCCAGCCCCTCACCGACTCCTTGCCCAACCCTCCGTTCAGCCCTACCATGCGTGCGGTGAGGGGGGTGTTTCGATTCATGACAACGAATGACGAGATGCCGCGGATGCTGTTGGAGAGTCTGTCCGACGGGGTGTACTTCGTGGACCGAGACAGGAACATCACCTATTGGAACGCCAGCGCCGAGACGATAACCGGATTCCAACGCGCCGAGCTCGTCGGCAAGTCCTGTGCTCACAACATCCTTCGACACATGGACGTCAGCGGGCGAGAGCTGTGCGAGGACGGCTGTCCCGTGCAGGCCACCTTGCAGGACGGCGAGAAGCGCGAGGCCTACGTGTTCCTGCACCACAAGCAGGGGCACCGCGTCCCCGTCCATGTGCGGGTGGCGCCGTTGGTTGGTGAAACGGGAGAGATCATCGGCGCGGTCGAGAGCTTCTCCGAAAGCTCGTCACGCCTGGACATGCTGAAGGAGATCGAGCGCCTCAAGAACGACGCGTTCCGCGATCCGCTGTTGGGAATCGGCAACCGGCGCCTGGCGGAAGTGATGTTCGACAACCTCGTCGAGCAGGGGGACGTCATCGGCATGATCTTCTTCGACGTGGACTCTTTCAAGCAGATCAACGATCAGCTTGGTCACCCCATTGGAGACAGTGTACTGATCATGATCAGTAAATCGGTACTCAGCGCCCTGCGCCAGTCGGATCTTTTCTTCCGATGGGGCGGGGATGAGTTCCTGATCTTGCTGCCCAACCTCAGCCTGGACGATCTGCGCACCGTCGCCCAGCGGGTCAACGTCTTCGTGGAGCGAAGCTTCATCATGGTCGACGGCCAGAAGGTCTCGACGACGATCTCGACCAGCGGGACCTTTGCGGCGCCAAACGAGACGCTGGAATCCGCCCTCAGACGATGCGACACCCTGATGTACGAAAGCAAGAACACCGGAGGGAACACAGTCACGGTGGGGTAGCGTGAACCGTCCCGGTCTCCGCTCCCAACGCGAACCAGGCGACAGCGGCAACGAACGGGTGGGCGCGCACCACCGGTCGACGCCCCGACTGCCGTGCGACGTCGGTGGGTTGCGCCCGGGCACGGCGTGCCGTGAACCCGTACAGTTCGACAGCGCCATCGGCGCTCCCGAGCGGAATGGGGTAGCGCGCGGACCGGGTTAGACTTTCGGGATCCCGTGGCGATCGCACCCGGAACCGCTCTCGGCCCGTATGAGATCGTTGGCCACCTCGGCGCTGGCGGCATGGGCGAGGTGTATCGCGCACGCGACCGGCGGCTCGGTCGTGAGGTGGCCGTGAAGGTCCTGTCGAGCCAGTTCACGGGCGACGACGAGATGGTGCGCCGCTTCGAACAGGAAGCGCGCGCCATCGCGGCGCTGTCACACCCGGCGATCTGCACCCTGTTTGACGTTGGCGAAAGCGACGGGAGTCATTACCTGGTGATGGAGCTGCTCGCCGGCGAGACGCTGGCGGCTCGTCTGGCGCGTGGCCGGCTGACCGCGGGCGAGGCGCTGCGGATCGCCCGCGAGCTGGCGGCGGGG
>JAAYVZ010000196.1 GCA_012516935.1 Holophagae bacterium | reverse complement strand
GCCCGACGACGAGATGCTGGGGATCTTCCACGCCCTCGGTGTCACACCTCCCAGGACGAACCCGCGCAAGAATGTAGGCAGAACGCAGCGCCCAAAGAACTAGCCCCGTCCCCTTCTACAACAACCACTTGCGCAATAAACCACGCCTCACCCGCCGGGGAAGATCAGTCCGACCCTCACGGCCAGCTTCCACTGCCGTACCTGTGCCAGTCCGCGTGCGGCGATAGGACAGCCCCCCGAGCTCGAAGAGCCAGTCCTACAACTTCCTTCGGCGCTACTTGAGAACCGGCGATGTATCGGTAGCGCTTGACGTGGTACCGGTCAGGGGGTCAAACCGGAAGGCGTGGACGAGCGCGCCCTCGACGCTTGACGGAGGCCCGATCGGGCGGCCCTCCTCGCTCTGAATATGCTCGGAGTCGATGATGATCGCCCGGCCTGGGAGCAGCCGCCTCACCGCCGCCGGGAGGTGGCCAGCCATCCGCGTTCCACGGTAGTAGTCCTCGGTGCGGCCGCCGAACCACACCACGTGCCTGCCAGACTCGCGCGTGGCCTGCTCGATCGTCGACATAATGACGTCCCGGCGCGCCGAGGCCTCGAACCAGGCTGTGAGGTTCAGGAGCATGCCCCCACCCCACGCCGCGAGCAGTAGCGATCCCAGCGCGGCCCGGCACCGCTTCGAGTGGCTGTAGCCGGCCGAGAGCAGAACCACGACGCCGAGGCCGGCGATGGTCAGGAAGCGGTTGTGGAAGAGGACCGGCGAGGTCTTGTCGAGGTATGCGAGGGGGGGGAGCAGCCCGGCAATCGTCGCCGCCAGACCCCCGAAGAGCAGCCTCCAGCGCTGCTGGCGAACCGCACTGACCAACCAGGCGGCAGCAGCCAACCCGCACGCTGCCCCCAGGACGATCGAGGCCATGCCGAAGGTCGGGTTCACCGGGTCGAAGACCACGAAAAACAGGTGCCGGGGAATGGCCCACAGATCCCGCGTCCAAGCGAGGGGCGAGACGTGCCGATACCCGCCGACACCCCCCAACACCGCGGTACGGAGAGCCACGGCGGCCAGCGCGCCGAGGACGACGGCGGCGATCCTCGCGACCCGGGTTCTCGGGCGCGCCGGTGGGAGCAGGGCAAGGGCCTCCCACGCGACGGCTACCACCGGTAGCGCCAGGGCGCTCTCCTTGGCCAACGGAGCCATAAACGCGAGGGTGAACAACGCCACGAGACGCCGGAGGCGGAGAGGCTCCGGCGGCAGAGCCAGGAGTAGCAGCGACGCGCTCACCGCCGCCAAGGCTAGGAGGTCGGGAACGGCGGCGGCCCAGGCGACGGCCTCGAATCGTGCGGGGTACAGGCAGGAAGCTGCAGCAGCCCAGCCAGCAGCCGGTCGTCCGGCAAGCAGCGCAACGGCTGCGCCGGCGAGCGCCGACGCGAGGAGGAGTAGGACTAGGCTGGTGGCATGGAACCAGATCGGTCTCATGCCGAACAGGGCGTACTGAACCCTCTGGAGAAGCAGGCCCGCTGGCCGGAAGAACTCGAAGCCCGGGGGATGCACCTTCGCGAGCAGGCCGGCAGAGGCCGTGGCATCCCAGTAGTCCATGAAGGCGAAGTCGTCATTGAAGAAGCCCAGCACCAGCACCGGTGCGAGCGGCAGCGCGGCGAGCCCCCAGAGCCACCAGCCGACCCCGGCCCCCCAATAATGTCCCTTGCCCGGGCCAGCGCCGTTCGCTTGGAAGTACAGCATCGGGCGGATCATAGCAGGCAGACTCATAGGATTTTCCGTTTTCGCCCCTTCGAGTCTACACCCCCCAGAGGCGCGGTCATGGCGGTCGAATGGCGATCGAAGGGTGTCACGTCGCTCCCCGTCCGAGGGCACTCGAAGCACCGGGGCGGCCCGTGCGGACCGCCCCGTCGTTGTCATGAGGTTTCGTCGTTCATCCCCACCCGGTGGCAGAACTCCACCAACGCCGGGTCGCCGCCGTGCTTGCCGCAGATCCCGACCTTGAGGTCCGGACTGGTACTGCGCCCCCTGCGGGTGCCCATCTCTACAAGCTGGCCCACGCCGTCCTGATCCAGCGTCGCGAACGGGTGCGCGACACGGCAGATGTCCCGCGCCAGGTACAGCGGCAGAGACTTCCCAGCGTCGTCGCGCGACACACCGCAGGTGGTCTGCGTCAGGTTGGCCTCGTACAGGTCGTCGACCTTGGCTTTGACGGCCTCGGGGGTGATTCCGAGCTGCGCCGCGACCTCGGCCTGCTCCTTCGCGCTGTGCGGCAGGAACTCGTGCAGCGGCGGGTCGAGGGTGCGCACCGTCACCGGCCGCTCGCCCATCGCCGGAAGATCCCGGCAAAGTCGTCGCACTGCATCGGCAACAGCTTGGCGAGCGCCCGCTGCCGCTCGCCCTCGGTGTCGCCTTGGTGCCCGGGAAGGTCTGCCGGTAATTCTTCGGCGAAACGACTCGAGAGTCGATAGACAGGGCGGCGCTATCGACCTGAGACACCTCAGCCCGGCCTTCTTGACAGGGTCGGCCGTCTAGTTCAGATTGCCTTACTACCTGGGCAGCTTGGCGGTGACGTCACCGTGTGGGACCTCGGGTGTGACCACTGCACGGAAAACGATATCTGGGAGACGCGGAGGTCAAGAGCATGAAGAGAATCCTCGCGTTTGTTGGGTGCGGCCTCGTGGTAGCCGCTGCGGCCGCCCTGGCTCAGGACCCGCCAGACTGCGCCTCCAAGTATCGGGAGCAGTGGGACAAAAGGCGAGCTGAGCTCGCCGACCTCAAACCGGGGCAGCCCGGATACCTGCCGTTCCCCTATCCGACAACGAAGGATCAGGTTCGCGCCGACCTCCGCGAAGACTACATGCGGATGCGTGGGGGTGAGCGACGGCATCCACCGACGCTGGCAAGCGAGCTGACCCTCTATCGGGCGATCAAGACGAACCGGTTCGAAATCGAGGTCGAGCACATCGAGAACTGGACGCCGGGACGCTGCAACCCCCGGCGTGAGGCTCGCTACGAGATCTTGGCGCGCGTCTTCGCCGTGCCAAACGGCGAGGAGATCGCCCGCGTATACCTGACGCAAGAGGGCTACCTCAACACGTGGAACATGTCGCAGGGACTGTCCGAGGACCTCAAGGCCCTGTGGAAGCGCTCGGTACCGAAAGCCGCGGAAGGTAACGGGCTAGTTGCTGGCCGCTTCGGAATCAAGGCCACGAACGCCAAGCTGATCCACGGAACCATGGAGGGTAGCCGCTGCTTCCTAATCAGACCATGCGTCCTCCTGGAAGGCGAGGCTGGACGACGGTATCTCTGGGTGCCGCGCATGCCAGGAGTGCCCGAAGACGAGCTGTTCGAGTTCGACTCGGGTTCAGAACGCATGAGCCTTCAGGAGGTTCTTGAGCGTGCGAGCTCACGCGGCGGCATTCAGAGCGGCAAGTTCGCCGGTCAGCTCAGTCTGTCCTTCGGCGCCGAGTATCACATCGTCCTCAAGAAGGTCGAGCAGCAGTAGACGCGGTGTGTGCTCGCGTGTCGAGAGAGCTGGGGAGGTTTCGCTCCCCGGCGCATCACCAATCCCGACGTACGGGCTTCCCACATCCGGCTCCTCAGCACGATGGGCTCGCTGCGTTCGAAGGATCGGGTGCGCGACACGGCCTGGAGGCAGTGAGTCGTGGGTGCACGGGAGGGGGAGGCACTTCCGATGCATGCGAGCCGTGTGTCAGCGCCGATCACGCCGCGCTCCCGCCGGCGTCCAGTGACCGGTCGCGGGTTCCGACGGCCGTGGCCCGAAGGTGGTGCGGGATTGCGCCGACAACCTAGGCCCCCTCACCGTTGAGCGATGACTTCATGGCCCACGAAGGCCGTGTCAGGTTCCCCCCGCGCGACTCGCGTAGAGGCCCCTCACGGTCCCACCCGCGCATCCCTGGCGGCGGAGCGGATCGAGGTTGGACCAGGACTCGGGGCGGCCCGTGCGGACCGCCCCGTCGTTGTCATGGGGTTTCGTCTCGAGGAGGGCGGGGCCCCTGTCCCCTGTCATCCTATCGCGGGTTCAAAAGCTGCGCCCGCGCCACGGCCAGCCGCGCCACCGGCGGGTCGGCAGTTGCTGGCGAAGTCAGCTTCAAGATCGCGGTTCCTCGGCCTCCTTAGCGGCCAGGGACGCTTCGATCGAGGTCACCAGTGCTCTGAGTGCCTGCCGTGACGGCCGGTTCCGCAGAGTCAGCTCGAGCTTGACCATGGTCATGCGGGGTACGTGAACGGGGGCTTCGCCCTCGATCCGGAGGCCGATCACATAGCGCAGGGGACCGGCGGGTGCCCTTTCCAGGCTCCCCTCCTCCTCGGGGTCGAGCCGCCCGTAGACCAGGGGGAGATCTTCCTGGAATGGACCCAGGTCGACGGCGCTCGGATCCCTGGCGTCGAGGGCCGTCTGTACGCGGTCGCCAAGCCAGGCCAGATTGGCGTCGGCTTCCTGGTGGAACTCGGAATCAAACTGCCTGGCGTCATCGGGGGTCGCGAACATGATCGACGGTGTTTCCAGCGTCAGCCGAAACAGCTCCCGGACCAACTCTGCGCTGTAGGTCTCGCTCACCAGGGCCTCCCTCGACCAGAACACCGAGACGGCTGTGACCGCCGCCAGGATGAAGATCGTCGTTACACCATGCTGTCTTGTTTTCATTCGATGCACCCCGAGCCCCAATCCAGTGAACCCCTTGCCGAGCTCGACCGCACGCTGGCGGTCGATTGCGATCCCCTCGCACCCCAATGAGATGGTTGAAAAGGCCGAGCAGTTCCCCTTTCCCCCGCTTGGTGTCCATCGTACGCCGGTTGACCGATCCATTGACCAATTGGCATCGACCAGCACTGGCGGCAAAGGGGGCCGCTGCGCAGCGCTGTGGGCAACCTCAAATATCTACTGCCAGTACACCATACCACTGTCGACCTGTTGCCACACAGTATATCGCCTTGCTCATAAGTATTTCCATTTTCACCCCTTCGAGTCTACCCCACCAGAGGCGTGGTCATGGCGGTCGAATGGCGATCGAAGGGTGTCACGTCGCTCCCCGTCCGAGGGCACTCAAAGCAGCGGGGCGGCCCGTGCGGACCGCCCCGTCGTTGTCATGAGGTTTCGTCTCGAGGAGGGCGGAGCCACTGGCACCCCTCCCCGGTCCCCTATTTCCTCGGCGTTGAAAGCTGCGCCCGGGCCGCGGCCAGCCGCGCCACCGGGATGCGGAACGGCGAGCAGGACACGTAGTTCATCCCCACCCGGTGGCAGAACTCCACCGACGCCGGGTCGCCGCCGTGCTCGCCGCAGATCCCGACCTTGAGGTCCGGACGGGTGCTGCGCCCCCTGCGGGTGCCCATCTCCACGAGCTCGCCCACGCCGTCCTGATCCAGCGTCGCGAACGGGTCCGCCGGCCAGATGTCCCGCGCCAGGTACAGCGGCAAAAACTTCCCAGCGTCGTCGCGCGACACACCGAAGGTGGTCTGCGTCAGGTCGTTGGTGCCGAACGAGAAGAACTCCGCTGTCTCGGCGATCTTGTCCGCGGTCAGGGCGGCACGCGGCAGCTCGATCATGGTACCAACCTGGTAGTCGACCCGGATCCCGTGCTGCCGGAACACCTCCTCGGCCACCGCCCGCACCTGCTGCTCCTGGTCCACGAGCTCCTGCTTGATGCCGACCAGCGGGATCATGATCTCGGGCTTGACGTCGACGCCTTCCTTCTTGACGATGCACGCCGCCTCGAGGATGGCCCGCGCCTGCATGCGGGTGATCTCCGGGTAGGCGATCCCCAGCCGGCAGCCGCGATGGCCGAGCATCGGGTTGGCCTCGTACAGGTCGTCGACCTTGGCCTTGACGGCCTCGGGGGTGATCCCGAGCTGCGCCGCGACCTCGGCCTGCTCCTTCGCGCTGTGCGGCAGGAACTCGTGCAGCGGCGGGTCGAGGGTGCGCACCGTCACCGGCCGATGGCCCATCGCCCGGAAGATCCCGGCAAAGTCGTCGCGCTGCATCGGCAACAGCTTGTCGAGCGCCCGCTGCCGCTCGGCCTCGGTGTCGCCGAGGATCATCTCGCGCACGGCGGTGATGCGCTCGCCGCCGAAGAACATGTGCTCGGTGCGGCACAGGCCGATGCCTTCGGCACCGAACGCCACGGCGTTGGCCGCCTGGTCGGGCTGGTCGGCGTTGGCGGCAACCTCTGCGCAGACCCTGTTGCCTCACGTAAGAATCTACGCGAGAGAGTAATCGTTGCCTCATGAAAAATCTACGCGAAGTGAGCGAGGAGATCGTTGTGTAGGAGTCGTCGGGGCTGTGGAATCTGTGGGAATCCTGCGGGAGGGGGGTGG
>JAAYVZ010000195.1 GCA_012516935.1 Holophagae bacterium | reverse complement strand
CCTTTCTCGCCGTTCTCGGGACCGAGATCGAGGTCCCGACCCTCGCCGGCACGGAGAAGGTCCCCGTGCCGGCAGGAACCCAGCCCGGGGATACGGTGACCCTTCGCGGGGCGGGTCTCCCGAGGATCAGGCGGGGTGGAAAGGGTGACCTCATCGTGCACTTCAAGGTCTCGGTGCCGCGCCGCCTGTCCTCCAAGCAGAAGGAGCTGTTGCTGGCCATCCTCAAGGAGGACGAGAAACCAAGCGTCTTCAAGAAGGTCCGCGACCTCATCGAGGGCAACGCCTAGTGCGGTCCTTCCTCGTCCTCACATGTCGGCTCCCGGCTGAGAATGAAGACCGCCTCACCCAGCTTCTCGAAGAGCTACCGGTTCTGGGCTGCCAGGTCGAGGATGCTCGACCGGATATCGTCGTCTCCATCTTTTTCGACAGCGGCCATGAGGAGGCGTTGACCGCGCTCAGCGGCGAGCTGCTCTTACTCGACGCCCGGGAGATGGTCACCGGGCCGTTCGCCGACCGGGATTGGCTCGAGGCCTATCGACGGCACGCCAAGCCGATGGCGGTTGGGGAGCGTATCTGGCTCGACCCCAACCCGGTCACCCCTACCCCTCCTCCCGAGGGGCGCCTCCACCTGCTGATCGAGCCGCGAAACGCTTTCGGGACCGGCTCCCACGAGTCGACCAGGCTGCTGCTGGAGGTACTGGATCGGCTCGATCTCACAGGGCTGCGAGTACTGGACGTGGGGTGCGGCTCCGGGATCCTCGCCCTGGCCGCCTGCGGTCTCGGCGCCGCTGGCGCCATCGGTTTCGACATCGACCTCGAGGCCGTCTTCGTCGCGCGGCAGACCGTCGCTGTCCAGCCACGCCCACTCCCGGTTCGCTTGTTCGCCGGGTCGGTCGAGGCGATCGCCAACCACAACGAGTTCGACCTCATCCTCGCCAACCTCATTCCTGCCGAGGTCACACCGTTTCTCGCCAACCTCGCCGGGCTCCTTGCGCAGCGTGGGAAGCTCGTCCTCTCGGGTCTCATGGCCGACCAGCGGCAGGCGGTCGAGAGCGATCTCCGGGGCTACGGCTTGCGGGTCGAAAAAGCGTTCGAGATCGAGGAGTGGGTGGCGCTGCAGTGCGTTCCAGCATGAGCGTCACGCGCCTGGTCTGGCAAGGGCACCCCCTGCAGGTGGGCGAGCACCTGCTGCCACCCGATGCCTCCCACCACGCACGAGTGACGCGGGTCGAAAAAGGCGATCCGACCGAGATCCTCGACCTCGACGGCGCGGTCGGTCAAGGCGTGCTGGTGGGATGGGAGGGGAGATTCGCCCGCGTGCGCATTGACACCGTGTCGCGGGAGCGGGGCGAGCCACCGGGAGCCCTGATCGTGGGCCTCGGAGTACTCCACACTCAGGCCTTCGACTGGGCGGTGGAGAAGCTGACCGAGCTCGGCGTAACGCGAATCGTCCCGCTGCTGTGCGAGCGGGTCCAGGGCCGTCACCACGAGTCGCGGGCGGCGCGCTGGCAGCGCCTGTCGGAAGCAGCCGTCGTGCAGTGCGGCCGCAGCCGCCCGGCGAAGGTCAGCCAGGTGACCTCGCTGGTGAGCTTCCTCCGTGATGCCTCGGGAACCCGCCTGATCGCCGATCCCGCCGGGGGTCGCCTGCCGGGAGCGGAGGCGGTGAGCACCATCTCGGTTCTGGTCGGTCCCGAAGGGGGGCTGACGTCGTCCGAGCAAGCGAGCGCAACCGCAGCCGGCTTCCAGCCCTTTGGCCTCGGGCCTCGGACGCTGCGCACGGAGACCGCCGCGGTCGCTGCGGTGGCAGTGGCTTCTGCCTGGGCTGGCTGGTTGTAACCCGAGTGCCGCCGGCAAGAAAGAATCGGGACCACTCCCCCCCCTGAGAGCGGTCCCGAAGGCCGGGCACCATGCCCGGTGGGTTTCCCCACCCCAGCCAACAGGCATCCACGACGGGGCATTCCCGGCCGATCGTCAAGAAGCCAGCAGTCCGCTACCGAACCTTGCACCCTTTCCGGCAAGCTCGGTTCTTCGGCGCGTAACAGCTAGGGTGCGGGCCAGTTGACAAACGCCGCCGGGTGTGTCACCGTGCCTCGGTGAGGTTGGTTGGTTGTCCTGGGTTTCAGCTCGTGATCAGCTCATGATGCCGCAGGGACTCGCGACCTTGCGGCTTTTTTGGTGGGCCGGGCCGCACCCGGCAGGAGCAACGGCGGCCATGGAAGGTCGCCTGCGGTAAGGAGAAGCAGCAGCATGGCGCAGGGAACAGTCAAGTGGTTCAACGACACCAAGGGCTTCGGGTTCATCACGCAGGAGGGCGGTGAGGACGTCTTCGTGCACTACACCGCCGTCGCCGGCGAGGGTTTCCGGACCCTGAAAGAAGGCGCTCGCGTCGAGTTCGACATCGTCCGTGGGCCGAAGGGGCTGCAAGCCGCCAACGTCCGCGCGATCTGACGTCTTCCACGCGCCGCAGACCGGGAGGGCGACCCCACAGGGTCGCCCTTCCCGTTTTCGATGCACGCCTCCAACACGTTCGTCGGGAAACCTGGCGATGGATCGCTCGGCGGTGCCCCAGCTCAGTCGACGAGGAGGCGAGGGATCGCCGGAGACAAGCGCGCAAGGATCTCGTAATTGATCGTCCCCGCGAGCTCCGCCACCTCCTCCACCGTGACGCGCTCCGCCCCATCCCGTCCGATCAGCGTCACCGCGTCTCCCACCTGTACGCCATCCACGTCCGTCACATCGACCATGACGATGTCCATGCATACCCGCCCCACGACCGGTGCGGGCCGACCGTGGAGCAGAAGACGAGCCCGTCCCGACAGCGCCCGTGGAAACCCATCCGCATAGCCGACAGGAATCACCGCGATTCGCGTCGGGCGTGTCGGGCGGAACGTCAGCCCGTAGCCGATGGGCTCCCCGGCCGCCACGAGCTTGAGCTGGCCCACTCGCGCTCTCCAACTGAGCGCCGGCTCGAGCTTGACGCCGTCTCTGCCATGCGCGAGCAACCACGACAAATAGGTCTCCTTCGAAGGCCAGTGACCGTACAGGGAAATACCGATGCGGGCCAGGTCGAAATCGGCTTCACGAAACAGCAACGCAGCCGCGGAGCACGCGGCATGGGCCACCACCCCGGGTCCCGATACGGCACGGACGGCCTCGACCGCCTCGCAAAACCGCGCAAGCTGACGATATGCGAAGGAGTGGTCGGTCGTGTCCTCGATGTTCGCGAAATGCGTCGCCACGCCGGAAACGCGCAAACCCCGGTCGAGGGCAGCACGAGCAAGCTGCGGAGCCTCGGACGGCTGGACGCCCTGGCGGTTCGTTCCCGTGTCGACCTTGAGGTGCACGCTCAGCGGGGTGCCCAGGGCACGCGACCGCCCCGCGAGAGCGTCCAGCACCTCAACGGTGGAAACCAGCACCTCGATGGTGGGATCGACGACCACCGCGACCTGCTCCCCTGTGAGGTACCCCATGATGAGGATCGGCGTCTGGACGCCGGCCCGGCGTACCGCCGACGCCTCATCGGCGGTATGTACACCGAGCATCTCGACACCCACCCCCTGACAGGTACGGGAGACCAGCTCGATACCATGGCCATAGGCGTTCGCCTTGACCACCGCGAGCAGGCGCGTCGACCCGCTCAGCAGCCGCCGAAACAGCAGCAGGTTATGACACAGGGCCGAGCGGGAGACCTCGATCCAGGTCGTCAGCGAGTCGGTGGCGGCAGCGCTCACAGGTTGGGAGTGTACGCCGGTCTCGTCGGCCCGCAAGGGTAGAATGCCGGTCGGTGAGGAAAAAACGCCCACTCCGGCGGCGCCTGCGCATCACCAGGAGGCTGGTGGGGCAGCGGGTCGAGCGGCTCCATGGACGCTATGCCCGATTGTTTTGGGCCGTCCATTCGGTCTGGGCGCTGGTCACCGGCGTGGCTGTCCTGATCCTCGCCCACAACCGGTACGGTTTCCTGAAGTGGGTCGTCCTCTTCCTCGGCCTCACCTGGGCTTCCACCCTCTTCTTTTCGCGCTTCGCCGAGACCTCGAGCTCCAAGGCGTTTCGTTTCGCTCAGGGGTTCGTCTCCTACCTCACGCGCGTGATGTACCAGGAAACACTCTTTTTCCTGATCCCGTTCTACTTCTACTCGACCACCTTCCCTTCGTGGAACAACGCCTACGTGGTGTTGCTCGCAGCCCTGGCCATCCTGTCCTGCTTCGACATGCTGTTCGACCGGCTCATGCGCGAGAAGCCGTGGTTCGCCCTCGCTTTCTTCCTCGTCGTGACCTTCTCGGCGCTGCAGTTCTTCGTGCCGCTGCTGCTCTCGATCCACATCACCCACGGCGCGCTCATCGCCGCGGTGGTCTCGCTGCTCGCTGCCGTACCCCTGGCCTTCACTTGGAGCCAGCTCAAGCGGCCGAGGGTCTTGGCCCGACTTGGCCTGGCCGTCGTCCTTCTGCTGGCCGGGGTCAAGGCACTGCGGTTCGCCATTCCGCCGGTCCCACTCCGGCTGACGCGGGTCCGGTTCTCCGCCCAGATCGACCCCAAGACCCTACGGATTCCGGCCGAGATCGAGAAAACGGTTGCTGCGAGCCAGCTCGCAGGGGGCCGGTTGTACGCGACCGCCACCATATTCGCCCCATCTCGCCTGCCGGTGGCGTTGAAGTTCCGCTTTCTCCACGACGACAAGACGGTGCGGTGGTCGCGGACGGTCTCGCTTGTCGCCCACGACAAGGGCTTTCGAGTTTGGGACGTTTACAGGAACCGCCGCGGCATCATCGAGCCCGGTCGCTACGTGGTGGAGATCTGGACCGACGACAGCCAGCTCGTTGGGCGCAGCAGCATCGTCGTTACGCCTTGACCCCCGGTCGGTCAGCGGACGCTGCCTGGGCTCACAACAGGCTGCGCACGGTGGCGAGCGCCGCGGCGTAGTCCGGCTCGTGGGTGATCTCGCCCACGACCTGCTGGTAACGGACGATACCGTCGCGGCCGACGACGATCACCGCCCGCGCGTTGAGGCGCAGCTCCTTCACCAGCAGGCCGTACGCCTCGCCGAAGGCGGCGTCGCGATGGTCGGACACCGTCTCGAGGTTGGCGATTCCCTCCGTGGTGCAGAAACGCTTCTGCGCGAACGGCAGATCCATCGAGACCACCAACACCTTCACACCCGCCCCCAGCGCCGCGGCCTCCTGGTTGAAACGCCGCGCCTGCAGCGCGCAGACAGGGGTGTCGAGCGAGGGAACGGAGTTGATGACGACGACCTTGCCGGCCTCGTTGGAGAGCGCGAACCCGGACAGGTCTCCGCGCAGCGCCACGAACTCGGGGGCCTTTTGGCCCACCGCCACAGGGCTGCCGGTCAAGGTGAGGGGGTTGCCGTGAAAGGTCACTGCGCCGGGACGATCTGCCATTCGAGACCTCCAGAGGGCGCGTTGCGCCGAAGGCTACAAGCGCCTTATGCGAGGTGGAATTCCCAGCCTACGAGAGGAGATCGAGCAGGCGTTGCGCGGCCGACGTCACCGGGAGCCGCCCTTCCATCACGGCGACTTCGAGCTCCGGCAGCAGACGCGCCACCTGGGGGTTGGCGCGAAAGCGCTCGACGAGCTGCTGCTCGATCAACGCATGCAGCCAATCCCGCTCCTGCTCCTGCCGCCGCCGGACGAACGCTCCGGAGGAGCGGGCGACGGCACAGAACTCTCCGATCATCCGCCAGACGTCGGGAACCCCCTGCCCAGTGAGGGCGGAGGCGCACACCGCACGGCTCTGCCAGCCGGGAGTCGCTGGCTGGAGGTAGTGCAACGCCCGCTCATACTCGCCGCGCGCTGCCTCGGCCGCCACGGCGTTGGCACCGTCCGCCTTGTTGACGAGAATGGCGTCGGCGAGCTCGACAACACCCTTCTTGATCCCCTGCAGCTCGTCCCCCGCGCCGGCCACGAGTACGAGCAAAAAGAAGTCGACCATGGAGCGCACCGTGATCTCGCTCTGCCCCACTCCGACGGTCTCGACCAGGATCACGTCGTAACCGGCCGCTTCGAACAGGAGGATGGTTTCCCGGGTCTTCCGCGCTACCCCGCCGAGCACCCCACCCGACGGCGAGGGCCGGATGAAGGCGTTGCCGTCTGCCGACAGCCGCTCCATACGGGTCTTGTCGCCCAAGATCGAGCCTCCGGTCCGGCTCGAGGTCGGGTCCACGGCGGTCACAGCGACCCGGTGTCCCAGGCTCGTGAGGTGCGACCCGAGCGCCTCGATGAACGTGCTCTTGCCGGCACCGGGCACTCCGGTGATGCCGACACGCACCGAGTGACCAGCGTGGGGAAGCAGCAGCCGCAACACTTCCTGCGCCTGCGCGAAGTGCGCCGGAGCGTTGGACTCGACCAGTGTGATCGCCCGACCCAGGCAGGTCCGATCGCCCGACAGCACCCCCTCCACGTACTCCTCGGTCGAGAGCTGGCGCCGAACCGGCGTGCCGCGATGCGAGATCCGAGCCTTCTCGGGTAACCCGTCGTGCCCACCCTCGACACCGGGAACGACCCGCAAGGCCGACCGGCCATCGCTACGCTCGTGAGACACCACGCCTCCCGCCGCCCACAGCTTACCGCAGGCCCGGCTTCGCCCGGAAAGCTCGGTTGGTCACAGCGTGCCGACCTTCCCCGGCGCCGACCCGTTCAGCCGGTCTCAAAGCGCGAAGTGCAGCCGCCGCGCGAGCTCGCCAAGCAGCAGCTTGGCGGCGTGCGGAATCACCGTTCCGGGTCCGAAGATCGCGGCCGCCCCGTGACTCCGTAGGTACTCGTAATCCTGCGCCGGAATGACCCCGCCACAGATCACCATGATGTCCTCGCGCCCGAGCGCGGCGAGCTCAGCAACGAGCTGCGGTAGCAGCGTCTTGTGTCCGGCAGCCAGCGACGACATGCCGACGATGTGGACGTCGTTTTCGACCGCCATGCGGGCAGTCTCCTCCGGCGTCTGGAAAAGCGGCCCGACGTCGACGTCGAACCCCAGGTCGGCAAACGCCGTGGCCACGACCTTTGCACCCCGATCGTGGCCGTCCTGCCCCATCTTGGCGACGAGCAGGCGCGGCCGACGCCCCTCGTGCTGCTCGAAAGCCGCGACGAGCCGCCGTACCTCGCCGACCTCGTCGGCCTCCCCGAACTCGGCCGAGTAGACTCCTGAGATCGTACGCACCTCCGCCTTGTGGCGTCCCCAAACCTGCTCGATCGCCATCGAGATCTCGCCCAGCGTTGCCCGCACCTTCGCCGCCTCGACGGCCAGCTCGAGGAGGTTCCCGTCCCCATCCCTGGCGCCCCGCGTGATCGCCGCCAGCGCTCGCTCAACGGCCGCGGCATCGCGGGTGCGACGTAGCTCGGCGAGGCGCTCGAGCTGCTGGCGCCGCACCACCGTGTTGTCCACCTCGAGAATCTCGATTGGCTCCTCGGTCAGTGGCCTGAACCTGTTGACGCCGACGATCGTCTCCTGGCCGGAGTCGATGCGCGCCTGGCGACGGGCAGCCGCCTCTTCGATCCGCATCTTGGGCAGGCCCGACTCGATCGCTTTGGCCATGCCGCCGAGCGCCTCGACCTCCTGGATGTGCCCCCACGCCTTGCGCATGAGCTGGTCGGTGAGCCACTCGAGGTAGTACGAGCCGCCCCAAGGGTCGATGATCTGGCAGATCCTCGTTTCCTGCTGCAAGTAAAGCTGGGTGTTGCGAGCGATGCGGGCCGAGAAGTCGGTGGGTAGGGCGATCGCCTCATCGAGTGCGTTGGTGTGGAGCGACTGGGTGTGTCCGAGCACCGCCGCCATCGCCTCGATACAGGTGCGCACCACGTTGTTGTAGGGGTCTTGGGCGGCAAGGCTCCACCCCGAGGTTTGCGAGTGGGTACGAAGCGCCATGGACTTGGGATCGGACGGCTCGAACTGCCGGATGAGCTTGGACCACAAGAGGCGGCCGGCGCGAAGCTTCGCCACCTCCATGAAGTAGTTCATTCCTTGGGCCCAGAAGAACGACAGGCGAGGAGCGAACTCGTCGATGGCCAGACCCGCTGCGAGCCCCGTGCGCACGTACTCGAGACCGTCGGCGATGGTGTACGCGAGCTCCAGGTCGGCGGTCGCTCCCGCCTCCTGCATGTGGTAGCCGGAGATCGAGATGGAGTTGAACTTCGGCATCTTGCGAGCGGTGTAGCCGAAGATGTCGGCGATGATCCGCATGCTCCCCGTGGGCGGATAGATGTACGTGTTCCGGACCATGAACTCCTTGAGGATGTCGTTCTGGATCGTGCCAGAGAGCTTGCCAAGCTCCACGCCCTGCTCGAGGGCGGCGACGATGTAGAACGCCATCACTGGCAGCACGGCGCCGTTCATGGTCATCGACACCGACATCAGGCCGAGCGGGATGCCGTCGAACAGCACCTTCATGTCCTCGACCGAGTCGATGGCCACGCCGGCCTTGCCGACATCGCCGACGACCCGAGGGTGATCGGAGTCGTAGCCACGGTGCGTTGCCAGATCGAACGCCACCGAGAGACCTTTCTGCCCGGCCGCCAGATTCCGCCGGTAGAAGGCGTTGGACTCTTCGGCGGTGGAAAAGCCAGCGTATTGGCGCACCGTCCACGGCCGAATCACGTACATGCTGGCGTACGGCCCGCGCAAGAACGGCGGGATCCCGGCCGTGTACCCGAGGTGCTCGAGCGGCTCGAGGTCCTCGGCGGCGTACAGCGGACGCACCGGGATCTGCTCGTTGGTGACCCACCGCAGGGTATCCGGGTCGACACCCTGCTCGGCGCGCACCCGGGCTGCCCAGTCAGCCAGCGAGCGTGACGCCCCTGCCAGCCGCAGAGGCACGTTGGCGAACGAGGGAATGCTGCTCATGACCGCACCCCGATCCTGGTCGCGAGGGCGACGAGCGTTGCGTGAACGTCGCTGCGGAGATGGATGAACTCGTCGATTCCGACCGGCTTGAAGGCGTCGATGTGCTCCTTGGGGTAGCCGGCCAGGACGAGCAGCACCTCCGGACGGGCAGCCTTGAGCGCCGCTGCCAGTGCCGGAACCAGCACCGGGTAGCGCTCATCGGTGGAGAGCACGACGACGATGGGGGCACCTGAGCCCACGGCCGCTGCTTGCGCCTCCTCGGCCGTGGCGAACGTCGCAGAGGCATCGACCGCCAGGCCGCCTACCTCGAAGAACCCGCGCGTGAAATCGATCCGCGGCATGAGCTCGGCGAGGGAGCCGACCGCAGCGACGAAGACCTGCGGACCGCCCGCCTGTGACTCGCGCCATTGCTCGACCTTCGCGCGCAGCGCCTCGAACGGCTCGGCCGCTCGGTGGATACGGACGGCGGTGACGTCGGGGCCCGGAGCATCACCGGTCCGCAACGTCTTGGCGAACTCGCCGATAGTGGCTCCCCGCTCCGCGGCGCTCACCAGCGACTCGAACAGCTCGTCGGACCGGCTGTCGAGGATGTGCTGGAGCGAGGCGAGGACACGCACGTTCTCGCCGTGCTCCTGACTGCAACGCAGCGCCTGCAATCGCGCTGAGCGGGCGGCGTGGAGCGCCGCGTAGTCCGGTTGCCGACGAACGGGTCGCGCCTCGGTGGGGTTCGGGTAGACGTTGACCCCCAAAAGCGACTCTCTGCGACTGGCGAACGCCTTCTCCCGCTCTTCGGCGACCTCACCGACCATGCGCTGCGGGAGGCCCTTCTCGATCGCCGCCAGCATTCCGCCCGCGGACTCGAGCTGCTGGAACAGCGCCCATGCTTTCTCGGCCACCTGCGCCGTGAGCGTCTCGATCGCCCAAGAGCCGCCAGCCGGGTCCACGAGGGCATCGAGATGGACCTCGTCGCGGAGGATCGTCTGGGTGTTGCGGGCGATGCGCCGCCCAAGCTCGGATGGCAGCCCCAGCGCCTCGTCGAACGCCGCCACGTGCAGGCTGTCGCAGCCGCCCAACACGGCCGCGAACGCCTCGGTAGTGGCACGTAGGATGTTGGTACAAGGGTCGTAGGCCGTCTTGTTCCACGACGAGCTACGGACATGGAGCGTCATCCGGCTCGCTGCCTCGCTCCCACCGCTGGCCCGCACGACCCGGGCCCATAGCATACGGGCCGCACGCAGCTTCGCTACCTCCATGAAGAAGTGAGATCCGACCGACAGGCCAAACAGGGTCCGTCGTGCAGCGGTCTCGACGTCGACCCCCCGCCGATCGAGCTGGCGCAGGTGCTCGACCGCGGTCGCCAAGGTGAAAGCGAGCTCCTGCACCGCACTCGCCCCGCTGTCGTGGTAGGGGAACCCGTAAGCAGCGAGCGTGGCGACCGCGGGCGCGTGCACCGCAGCCCACCGCGTCAGGAGGGTCAACTCATCGTACGCGCGGCCGAGCGAGACCGGAAGCTTGCCGAGCGACACCAACCCACACAGGGGGTCCATGCCCAGAGAGCCTCGGAGCTTGGTGACATCTTTCCGGTGGCGGCGGAGATACGCGACCAGCAAGGCCGCGAACGGCAGCGCCGCCGACCCGGGCTGAACGAGGATCGGCACCTGCTCGAGGTCCACACCGTCCAGCGCCCGCGCCAGGCCGATCAGCGAAGCGATCGACGTGCCTCCGGCACCCACCTCGCCCACCTTCGCCATATCGGGGTCGAGGCCCGCCTGGGTCGCACGGTCCAGAAGCAGGTTGACCGCCGTCTGCCCTCGATCGAGGTCGAAGCGCAGCGCCGCGTTGAGCTCGTCGTAGGTCGGGTAGGGCAGCTCCTGCGCCACCAACCACGCCCCCTCTCGGAACCCCAGTAGCCGAGTGCCGCGCGGAAACGGGCTATCGCCCGGCATCACGGTGGGGAACTCCAGCCCAGCCAGATCATCGGCGGTGTACAGCGGCTTCAGGGTGATTCCCTCGACCGTCGGCGTCAACATCTTTTTCTCGAACGGCGCGCCTTTGAGAAGCCTGACCACCTCCTGGTACCACTGCTCGAGCGAGGGAACGGGAAACTCGGCCAGCAGCCGCTCGGGCGGAGCCTTGGTGCTGCTACGGTCCTGGGGCATATCCATGTTGTCCATCCATCGTCGTGGTATGTGGTGCTGCCAGCGCTTGGCGGACGCCGGGCGCCGGGTAGTATACCTCCGTCGGCCGCCAGCCTTGACGTCGATGCGATGCAGCGGAGTGCTACGGGCTCTCGACGCTCGGCCAGACTGGCCCGGCGCGTGGCCTTGATTTCCGCCGCAGGCTACCGCTACCCTCCTCCCGCAGTCGCGAGGAGGCCCCCGCATGGAGACATCGCGCCGCACCCTTCCCGAGAACGCGTATCGCCCCCTCAAGCCGGGCGAGGTCTACACACCTCTCGTCAAGCCCGGCGAGATCGTGCCCGAGTGGACCACACGCTCGGTCACCATGGGGGTCCTCATGGCCGCCCTTTTCTCTGCCGCGGCCGCTTTTCTCGGGTTCAAAGTCGGACAGGTATTCGAGGCAGCGATTCCGATCGCCATCCTCGCGGTCGGCATCGGTGTGACGTTCAAGCGGCGCTCGACGTTGCTCGAGAACGTCATCGTCCAGTCTATCGGCGCCGCTTCGGGGCTGATCGTGGCGGGATCGATCTTCACCATCCCGGGGCTGTTCATCCTGGGCCTGCCGGTGGACCTGTTCAAGCTCTTTCTCGTGGCGCTGTTCGGCGGGATCCTCGGCATCCTGCTGCTCATACCGCTACGGCGCTACTTCGTGAAGGAGATGCACGGAGAGCTGCCGTTCCCCGAGGCCACGGCCACGACCGAGATCCTGGTAGCCGGTGAGTCGGGTGGAAAACAGGCCAAGGTCCTCGCCGTGGCGGCCGCGGTCGGCGGGGTTTTCGACTTCCTGGTGATTCACTTCTCGGCCTTCTCCGAGCTGGTCACCAGCAAAGCTATCCCCTACCTGCGCACCCTCGGAGAGAAAGCCCGTCTGGAGCTGCGTATCGACGTCCTCTCCTCGGTGATGGGGCTCGGCTACATCATCGGCTTGCGGTACGCGGCGATCATCTGTGCCGGCTCGTTCCTCTCGTGGTTCCTGCTGGTACCTCTCATCGGTTACTTCGGCGACCCGCTGACGGCCGCCCTCGGATCACAGGCGGGTGGGCGGCTGATCTCGGCCATGGACGCGAACCAGATCTTCCGCGCCTACGTGCGGATGATCGGCATCGGCGGTATCGCCTGCGCAGGTATGCTGGGCATCATCCGCTCGTGGAAGATCATCGCCTCGGCGTTCGGGCTCGGCTTCAAGGAGCTGTTCGGCAAGCAGGAGCGAGCGACTGGCAGTGTCGAGCGCACCGACCGCGACCTGCCGATGAAGGGTGTGCTGCTGGGCCTGGGCGTGCTTGCACTGGTGATCATGGTCTTCCTCTGGCTCGGCGTCCTGCACCAGCAACCCAGAGCTGTCTCCCTCACCCTCATCGCGCTTCTGGTGGTGATCGTGATCTCCTTCCTTTTCACGACGGTCGCCGCGCAGGCCACAGCCACGGTTGGCTCCAACCCGGTCTCCGGCATGACGCTCATGACGCTGATCCTGGCGTGCGCCATCCTCGCCAGCGTCGGGCTTACCGGGAACGCCGGGATGTTGGCAGCGCTGCTGATTGGCGGCATCGTGTGCACCGCACTGTCGACGGTCGGCGGGTTCGTGACCGATCTCAAGATCGGCTACTGGACGGGGGCAACGCCGGCCGTCCAGCAGCGCTCCAAGCTGCTGGGCTCCCTTGTCGCGGCGCTGACCGTGGGCTCGGTGATCATGCTCCTCGGCCAGGTGTACGGCTTCGTGGAAACCCCCGAGACCCCGAACCCGCTGCCGGCGCCACAGGCGAACGCCATGGCCACCGTCGTCAAGCTGATGATGTCTCAGGAACCGGCTCCTTGGATCCTCTACGGGGTCGGGGCACTGCTCATCCTCGTTCTGCAGATGGTGAAGGTGCCGGCGCTGCCGTTCGCTCTCGGCATGTACCTCCCGCAGGAGCTCAACGTTCCGCTGTTGGTTGGAGGTCTCGTCGCCCACTTCGTTGCAAAATCGGCAAAAGGAGATGAGAAGCTTCAGCAGGCGCGGAGTAATCGCGGTACGCTCATCGCCTCCGGCTTCATCGCCGGCGGAGCTGTCATGGGCGTTTTAGCCGCGCTGTTACGCTGGATCTCGCAGGAACTCAAGCTCGGCGGCGTGCTCGGTGTGAACCTCTTCAACAACGCGGAGGGGCACGGCGCTGAGCTCTTGGCTCTTGGCTTCTACGCCCTTCTCGTCGCCTACATGTTCTGGGACTCGAAGCGGGCCCGCGCCGAGGATTGATCCGCCAGCGTCTGCCGCGAATCGGCAGCCAAGCCTTCGCGTGCGCGGAGATGACCCGAAGCTACTTCGGCTCGGGCGCCACCGTGGGAGGCGCCGTCAAGGGTAGCTGCTGATAGGGGTTACTGCTCACCTGGTTGGGCGCAGCTAGTGTGTTGGGCGGCGCTTGCACGCGGATCACCCGTGGTGTCGGCGAAGGTGCCGGAGCGGCCGGGGCCCCCTCCTGAGGGCTGGCCGCTGCGGTGGCCCCGGAGGTCTCGGGCGATCGCACCGGGCTGATCGACTGAAAGCTGATGTCGAAACGGAAGGCGTTGGCGGCGCCGAACGAAGCCATCTTGATCGTCACGGTGGCGGTCTTTCCCGGCTCGATCTTGCCCGCCACCCTGCCGCTTCCACTGCCCAGCGAGTTGCCCGAGCCGTCGGTGGCATGGGCCGTGACGACGACCCCCCCCGCCTCCGCGCCCCCCACGTTCTCGACGACGACGGCCAGCTCCCACTCATCCTCGCCCACCGGTTTCTTCTGGTAGGAGACCAGCTCGACCTTCGCCGGACCCTCACCGCCTTGCGTTTGCCCTTCTTCTCCGGCAACCGCCGGCTCCTCTGCCGTTGGAGCAGCGTGAGCGACGTCGCTATCGGTGACGACCAGCGTACTTTCGCCCGACAGCGTGGATTTCGCGGCGGCAAACGGGCTCTGTGGGCCGCCGGGCTTGGCTGGGGCCGGAGCGGCAGCAGGCGGGTTGGCCGCGCTGGTGGCGGCCAAATCGATCGCCGGAAGCGGATACGATTGCATCCGCCCATCCGGCAAGGTCACGAGCATCATGTTGCCTTGCTGCACGAAACCCTGGACCTCAAGGCGCTGCCCGCCCTTGAGCACCAAAGTGGAAGCCGCAAGCACGCCGGCCAGTAGGAGCAGCACCAAGGCTAGAGCGAGCTTCTTCACACCGCACCTCCGTATCGCTACGCTCATGATAGCGCCAACGCGGTCGCTTGACCACAGCATCGCCTCGGGACGCCGGGAGCCTGACCTCGTGGGCAGGCCATAAAAGACAAGCGCCCCGGAGAGCTGCCCCGGGGCGCGAGATCGTTATCGCCAACCGCGCTCACTCGAGAACGACGATGGTCACGCGGCGGTTTTTGGCCCGCCCGGCCGCGGTCTTGTTATCCTCGATCGGCTTGTACTCACCGTAGGAGATGACGTTCATTGCCGCCAGCGGGATACCATGCTGCATGTTCAGGTAGCGCATGACCGCCTCGGCCCGCTCCTGCCCGAGCTTCAGGTTGTACTTCTCCGAGCCCAGAGAATCGGTGTGGCCCTGAATCTCGATGTACAGGCTCTTGGTCTTGCCGTCGTTCTTGATGCGCGCCCCAAGGGTATCGAGAGCGGCCTTGTACTCCTTCTCGACCTCGCTCTTGTTGAGGGCAAAACGGACCGCCTCATCGGAAATCGTTGCCTCGTAAAGGAACTTGTTAGCTTTGCGACCAGCCTCCTGCGCCCGCTCCAACGCTTCCTTCGCCGTCTCCGAGAGCTTGGCGAGCTGCTCGTTCTGCGCTGAGTCGGACTTCTTGAGGTTGGTGACGTCCATCTGAGTCGCCTCGACCTGCTTCTGGACCTCGCCGATCTTCGCATCCGACGCCTTGTTGGCCGCCGCGACCTGCTCGTCCACGTAGGTCTTGGTTGCGCACCCGCTGGCGATCAGCGCCACAGCGACCACGAGCACCCCGATTAACGACTTTCTCATGCCCTATCCTCCCTTTGGGTCTTCGAAGTTCGAGCCTTCGAGCATCTCCTCACGGTTCGACAACGGAGATATTTCACACTGCTTCCTCCGGGTTGTCAAGGCCGCACGGCCCGCCGACTTGCGTGCCGGAGCTACCTGTCCACCCTCACGGCAAGGTCCCTGAGTACCCTTGGCGGGCGGTCACGATGAACTCGCCCTCCACCCGCACCTCGATTTTCCTCCATCTGGCAGTCCCGACGCCGGATGGCTGAAAGTCGATGATGTACCGCATCGAGAGCTCGCGGCGCAGCTCCTGCGCGAACTCGGGCAGACGAGCGGCCCGATCCACTCGCAGATAGCGCCCTCCCGAGGCGGTGGCGAACTGCTCGAGAAGCCGCTCGTAGCTGTCTTCCACCCCCTCCTCCGCCGGCGGCGGCTCAATTCCAAGGACGTACAGGGGGTC
The DNA here is from genome assembly GCA_012516935.1 of Holophagae bacterium. Classification (GTDB taxonomy): domain Bacteria; phylum Acidobacteriota; class Thermoanaerobaculia; order Thermoanaerobaculales; family Thermoanaerobaculaceae; genus JAAYVZ01. The sequence goes on along the minus strand of JAAYVZ010000195.1, from coordinate 14,527 downwards.
GGCGAGACCCTCCAGCACCCGAACCGCATCATCGGGCGTCATGTGCGACGCCGTATCGACTCCGTCCGTGAAGAGGATGACGGCTCGCCGCACGTTCTTTGCCCCATCCATCGCCTGCGGGGCGATCGTCAGCAAGTCGTACAAAGCGGTGGTGCCGTATCCCTTGAGTGACTCCAAAAGTGGTTTCAGCTCGGCCACATCGCTGCCGAACGGTAGTCGGCGCTTCACCTCGGCAGCTCCGAAGGTAATGAGGCAGACCTCGTCGTGGCTTCTGAGCTGTTTGACCATCTCGAGGATGGCTTCACCGGCCTTGCCCAACCGTCGCCGTCCCATCGAGCCCGAGGTGTCGAGCAGAAAAGTGTACGAAATCGGCAGCCCCCCCTCACGCCAAAAAGACCTGATGGGGAACTCGATGTCGTCGACGAAGAAGCGGAACTTCTGCTGCTCGAGGTTCGAGACGAGACGACCTTTGCGGTTCCGAACCGTCACCGGCACCAGGACCGACGATACGCTGGCGGTCGCCTGGTAGGTCTTGGGCAAGTCCGGCTCCTCGGCTTGCAGCCAGGAGCTGGCATGCGCCAACCCGAACAGCGTTGCCAGACCCAGTGCGCGCCAGGTCAATGCCGCAGATCCCACGCCACCTCCCAGTGACAGCAACGGCGGCGGGCCGCCCCGCCGCCGGCATGGTACCAGTCGACGCGTGACCGCGGCCGCAGCCACGGTGACGGACGTCACCTAAAAGACGAACGTGAGCCCGAGCGCGACTTCTTTGAAGTACAGCCAGTCGTCGTCCCGACGGCGGCGGCAGTCGTCCCACCAATCGCAGTCGTCGTCGGAGTTGCCAACGTTGACGCCGTGGCCGCGCCAATCGAACCGTAGCGCGACCTGCGGGCTGAAGAAGAGCTTGAACCCAGCCCCGAAGCTCCCCACGAAACGGGTGTCCGAGCTCATGCTGGACAGATTCGGCTCGAGACGCTGGGCACCGATCCCACCGGCCAGAAAAGGAACCAGCCGGCTGCGTCCGAAACCCACCTCGAAGCCGAGGGTAGCGGTCGTCACGTCGATGTCGCCGACCTTCAGGCGGCCACCGAAGAGCTCCTTGCGGCCGGTCACGAGGTCGTGACGCCCGCGGCTGAGGAACCCCTCGAGGGCCCAGTTGTCGGTGAAGCGGTAGGCAACACGCAGCCCGTACTGCGGGGAATCATCGATCGTCACGTCGAAGTCGAACGCGTTGGTGGTCCCGCGCGCCATGACGTCGCCGAACCAGTATCCAACCGTGGGCGTCAGCTCCACGGTGCCCGGGGTACCTTGGGCAAATGCGCCCGTGCTCGCCAAGATGCAGACAGTGATCAGGATAGCCTTGCGCATGTCACTTGCCTCCTCGCTCGTCGGCTCCAGCCACCACCAGCGCCTCGGCGCGGCGGCGAAGGTCGTCCATGATCTCTGGCGAATAGCCCGGATAGATCTGGACCACCTTGGTTTCGCGATCCAGCAGGATCGAGAAGGGAATGCGGTCGATCCCGAGGGCCTGCTGAGCGCGGGCGTTCATCAGTAGTACCGGCATGGTGAGGCCCAGCCTGTCCATGTACGGCCGCACCTTGGCAACCGGAGTGTCGACCGCGATCGCCAGGACGACGAAGCCCTTCCCTCCCAGCTCACCGTACAGCCGTTGCAGCTCGGGCAGCTCGAGGCGGCAGGGTCCGCACCACGTGGCCCAGAAGTTGAGCAGAACAACGGCGCCCTGGAAGCTTTTCAGGTCGACAGCCCGACCGTCCAGATCGGTGAACGTGAGGTCGGGGAAGGCTGGCCGGCTTTCGCTGGCGACGACGACAGTGCCGAACAGCAGGGCGACAAGCATGACGAGCGAGGTACGCGTTTTCATCGGCGTCATCGTAGCATGACCGTTCGCCACGTCACGCATCCCCTTCACGAATCGTGCCAACTCGAGCCAGGAGCCATGCGTCAGGATGTCAGGAGGCCGGAACAGCCCCGTCGTGCGAGCCGATGCGCAGCCGGCTGAGGTTCAGGATGATCGCCTCATGGACCCCTTCCGCAACCCGCGCGGCCTTGTCGGAAAGGTGGTCGAGGTCCTCGGTGTAGCCGCGGGGATCGATGTCACCGAGCTTGTCGCCGGCCACGACAGGCACCCCGTCGCGCAGCAGCCCCCGGAGGACACCGCCGATCCTCGCCACGACCGGATACTCGCAGTCGACCGGTACTCCGCGATAGAGATCGGCTCGTTCGAAAAGCAGCACGAGCACACCGATCTTTTCGCCCTGCTCGATCCGATCACCGATTGCATGGCCGGTTCTGAACACTCCGGCTCGCTGCGCCTTGATTACCCGCTCCTGACTGAACCCCATGATCTCGGCCGGAGGCGCCGAGGTGAGCGAGTGCCCTCCCAAGAGGACGCGCCCGAGACGGGGGCCGCGGGTCGTCTCGACCACGGCATGACAGTCCTTGCCCGCCTGATAGCCGGGCCCCAAAGCGATGACGATCGGGGCTAGACTTTTCGACAACCCCCAATTGCTGCGTACCATCGCCGCTTCGATGTAGACCTCCGGCGGCCAGGCAGCAAGCACCTCGGGCAGTGCCTGGGTGGTCACGGCCACATCCCCCATCTCGTGCATGCGATCGATTTCCGAAAGCAGCATCACGAAGCGTGCCGTGACCCCTTCCACGGTCTTGGCGTGCTCGAAGACGGCCTCCGAAAAGCAGACGTTGCGCCGGACCGCCTTGGGAAAGGGCCTCTCGACCAAGAGGATCCGCTCCGCTCCCTGACGCGCGAGGTGGGTCGCGACGGCGCTGCCCAGCTCGCCGGCACCACGGATCAGGATCCGGATGTCCCGCAGCCCGGCCATCAGCGAGCCACGACGGCTTCCACCTCGACCTGCGCGCCGCGGGGCAACGCCGAAACCTGCACCACGGCCCGGGCCGGCCGATGGCCACCGAAGAAGCGGCCGTAGATCTCATTGAATTCACCGAACCTCCCCAGGTCGGTGAGGTAGACATTGACTTTGATGACCTGGTCGAGCGGGCAACCAGCAGCCGACACCACTGCCGCCAGGTTGGCCAACGCCCGCTCCGCCTGAGGCCCGAACTCGGCGCTGACGAGCTCGCCGGTCGCCGGGTCGAGGGGGATCTGCCCCGACACGAAAACCAGCGACTCCGTCGCCAGGCCGAGGCTGTACGGTCCGACCGCCTGCGGCGCTCCCGGCGTTGTGATCACGGTCAGCTTGTGGCTCATGCTTCCTCCCGGTCCGGGGCGTACTCCCAAATGTCCGGAAGGTTACGAAACTGCTCGTCAAAGTCAAGGCCGAAACCAACCACGAAGCGATCCTCGATCTCGAGCCCGACGAAGTCCAAAGGCACCTCGACCTTGCGCCGAGACGGCTTGGAGAGCAGCGACACAACCTGGACCGAGCGCGGATGGCGGGCTCGCAGCAGCGCCACCACATCGGCGAGCGTCAGCCCCGTGTCGACGATGTCCTCGACCAGGTAGACGTCCTTTCCGGCGATATCGACGGTGATGTCCTTGACCAGGGTGACGGTTCCCGAGGACTCGGTGGTCGCCCCGTACGAGGAGACCTGGATGAAGTCCACGACCACCGAGCGTGTGAGCTGCTGCGTGAGCGCCGCGAAGAAATAGATTGCGCCTTTCAAGATGCAGACGAACACCGGGTCTCGCCCCTCGAGGTCGGCGCTGATCTCGGCCGCCAGCGTCGACACCACCTCGGACACACGCTTGCTCGTGACCACTTTTGTCTTCAACATCGGCTTCTCCCGTTGACCTGATCTGGAATCACTGGTGTAAACTCCAGCTTGGACGCGTCGCCATGGCTACGAACGACCTGCACGCTCTCAACCAGCGCTATGTCCGCCTGACCGACCGTTGTCGGTCGCAGTGGACTTTCTACCAGCTCTTGCAGGGCCTGTTCAAGCACCTCTTCGACCAGCCCTGCCCGATCGAGCTCGACTTCCCCTCCCTGTTCAACGAGCTGCGCGAGCTGGCGGCGAGCATCGGGTTGCCCGAGGCCTCGCGCACCGAGAAAGCGATCCAGCAGCTCGCCGCCAAGCTCGACAGCCACGGTAGGAAGCTGCGCGAGGTGGACGAGAGCATATCCCCCTCCTCGCTGCGACGCTTCTTCGACCGCCTGCGCACGCAGGACGAGAAGGTGCTGCTGGCGATCGTCAAGTTCTACCTCGATGGCGACACCTCCAGTCCCGATATACTCGACAAGCTCGACATCCTGTTCACGCGGCTGGCCGAGATCCCCCGACCCGAGGGCGGCGTGCTGCCCAGGGAGATACACGAGATCGAGCGGATCGTCCAGCCGCTTCTGGCCGTCCGCCCACCAGGATCGCCCGACGACGCCGAGTTGGGCATTCTTCTCGGCGCGGTCGCCGATTTGCGCGCCGAGGTGACCGCCTGCCGCAGCTTTACCGAGCTGGCCGCCGGCGGCGCACTCGATCGATTTCGCACCCTCAAGCGGCGCCTCGGGGAGAGCCTTCTCAACCCCCGCCTCCTGCCAACGGTGATGCAGACGACCGTCGCCATCAAAGCACGGTTTCACGCCCTCTGGGAGGAGGAGCAGGCTCGCCTCGCCGACGACTCCGACCGCGTCAGGGACCTCGAGCGGCAGCTTCAGACCCACCCCGAGATGATGGATGAGCAGCTCCGCCAGGCGCTCGCCCTTTACGCTTCGGCGCAGGAGCGGTTCGACCGTGGCCTCCAGGAGGACAGCGTCCGGCGGGAAGACGCGCTCGAGCTCCGGCAGTCGCTCAACCGCATCCTCGATCGCTTCGAGACGGCGACTGCGAGCGACTCGCACCCACCGGGCGAGCTCGATGCATCGAGCCACCTCGTCGAGGTCGCGGGGGAGCAGCTCGACGAGGTGTCCGAGCCCGGCATCACCAGCCTCGCAGCCGATCCGCTCATTCACGAGCACCTCTCGAAGATCGTCTTCGCTCTCGAGCTCGTGGGTGGCGACCGCCCGGTGGGCGAGGCAGTCAGGGCCAAAGAGCTGGCGACGTTACGTCTCGAGCCTTCCGAGGTGGCCGCGTTGCGGGCGTTGCAAGACCAGCGCACCGCAACCGGAACCCTCGCCAACGAACGCGACCGGCTGTTGGCCCAGGCGGCGGCACTGCGCATCCGCATGGAAGAGGAGGCGGGGGAGATCGAGCGCTTGCAGAAACTAGGCTCCGAGCACCTCGCCGATCTGCTCGAGCGCGTGACCCAGTCCCTGCAGCGCGCGGCGGAGCTCGACCGGCGCTTCGGGTGGTTCGTCGAAGACGCTCTCTACAGAGGCGACACGGCGCTACTCGAGCCGCTCTACCGCTGCCGATTCCGCCTCGTCAACGCGTACTCGGCACTCTGGTTGATTCACAACGAGCGTGGCGGCGTCTCCCCCTTCTGAGCCGCGCTCGCTTCGCCTGCGCACCGGCAACCAGATCTTCGCGCTGGACGCCGGCCGGCTGACAGTGGGCCGCAGCCGGTCGTGCGACCTGCGGCTGCGTGATGACAGCGTGTCGCGGCTACACGCTGTCCTCTACTGGCGGGCCGACACCCTGGTGGTGGAGGATACCGGCTCCTCGAACGGTACCTTCGTGAACCGTGAGCGCGTCTCGTCGCCGCGCCCGCTCGCCGCCGGTGACATCCTGATCTTGGGCGCCCTACGCCTGGCTGTCGAGCCGGCAGCAGCGGAGATACCCACCGGCGAGCGAGACCCTCTTCGCCAGCTCGATACGGACTACACGGTTGGGCTGCTGACCCCCCGGCCGGCGGGGTTCGGCTGGAGGCTTTTGGCGTGGGGGCTCGACCTGCTCCTCTTCTCGGCCGGGTCGCTGGTGCCGTTCGCTCCCCTGCTCGCCATCGCCGGTGCCGAACGCTACCTGCTCTCGCCCGAGGCTCTCCCTCCGAGCCTCCAGACCAAGGCATGGCTGGCCGGAGCGAGCCTGGTGATGTGGGGGCTTTTCGCCCTTTATTACGTGCTCCACGGCTGGGCGAGACGGGGCGGAACACCGGGTACCCGGCTCCTCGGTCTCCGCTTGGTCGACTGGCACCAGAGGGTACCCATCGGCTACCCCCGGGCACTGCTGCGGATGGTGGCGGTGCTGGTGAGTCTGGCGACGCTGGGGGTCGGCTTCCTCCTGCCGCTGTTCAGACGCGACCGCAAGACCCTGCACGATCTCTTGGCCGGGACTCAGGTGGTCCACCGCCGGGCCACACTTGGAGCTAGCAACGGCGACGCGTACAATCGCGTCCGTGACTGAGCTCATCCATGCATTCGGTTCAGTAGGCGCGGTCGGCAAGAGCGTTCTTGCGGTCCTGGCTGCATTCTCCGTTTTCTCGTGGACACTCATGTTTCTCAAAACTCGACAGCTCCGGCGAGCGGAGCGGAGCAACCGGGTCTTCATGGCGGACTTCCGTCGGGCAACCCGACTCGCCGAGGTGCAGACGGCCGCCGGTAAGGTGCCCGATGCGCCGCTGGCCGGGATGTTCAAAGCCGGCTACCTCGAGCTCGAGGCGCAAGCCCGAGTCCTCCAGCGTTCCGGGCAGGCCGGAGGCCAGATCAAGAGCCTCACCGCCGTCGAACGCGCCCTCCAACGTGCCATCGGTATCGAGGGCACCAAGCTCCAGCGCTTTCTGCCGTTCCTCGCCACCACGGCGTCGGCGACGCCCTTCATCGGTCTGTTCGGGACGGTGTGGGGGATCATGAATACCTTCAGGGCCATCGCCACCTCCGGCTCGACCTCGATCGTGGCCGTGGCTCCGGGTATCGCCGAGGCGCTCATCAACACCGCTGCCGGGCTCGCCGCTGCGATCCCGGCGGTCATTGCCTACAACGCGTTTCTCGGCGCCCTGCGGCGACAGCGGGGCGTGATGGAGGATTTCCTTCTCGAGTTCCTCAACCTTACCGAGCGCACGTTCACCTGAGGCCCCGCATGGCGTTTCGCACCGCTGACGATTTCGAGAACCTGGCCGAGATCAACATCACACCGCTGGTCGATGTCATGATGGTGCTGCTCATCATCTTCATCGTCACCGCCCCGATGCTGGTTCAAGGACTCCAGGTGGACCTGCCGCGGGCCACCGCCGCGGCGCTACCGCAGAAGGGACCTGAACCGGTCGTCCTCACCCTCACCCGGGACCGCCTGATCCTGCTCGGCGACGAGCCGGTTCACCTCAAGCTGCTCTCCGGGAAGCTGGCACCGCTGCTCGCGGGGGGTCCCCGGCCGGTGTACCTCAAAGGCGACCAGCAGCTCCCTTACGGCTTCGTAATCGACGTCCTTTCCACCCTCAACCGCCTGGGTGTGGAGGAGATCGGCATGGTGACCGTGCCGCCGACTGGCTCATGATCGACCCCGTCTCGGTCGAGCTCGAGGCGCGCGCCCGCGAGCCCCTGCGCTGGCGCTGGGCTTTGGGCAGCGCGCTGGTCGTGCATGCGGCAGCTGCGCTGGTGCTCCTCCTCGGTGGGTCCCATCGACCGCGGGCGCTCTCGCTGCCGAGCGTTCAGGTCAGGATCGCCCCCGGTCTTCCGGCGCCGGCCAAACCTGCCGCCCCGGCGGCTCGCTCCTCGGCATCTGGCGCTACTTCCAGGAAGGCCACCCCGGCCCCGCCGCCACCGGCGCGCAAGGCCGCCGCGATCGACACGACGTCCCGATCCATCCGAGCCACGCCCCGGCCCGTCTCCCCCGAACCGGCCACAGCCAACCGCGCCGGTGCCGAGGGGCGTACCGATGGGCCTGAGCTCGGCGCGGGGCCGCCAGGTACTGGCCACGGGAGCGGCGGGAGCGGAGGCGTTGCCCTCGGCACGGGAACCGGCACCGAGGAGAACTTTCCTTTCGCCTATTACCTGAACCGCGTCCTCGGCAGCCTCGAGAGCAACTGGTTCAAGCCCCCGGTGCCGCCCGACACTCGCTGTCGGGTACGCTGCCGGATCGACCGCTCGGGGAAGGTGATCGAGGCAGGGATCGAGGAGCCGAGTGCGATCCCTGCCTTCGACCGGGCGGCGCTGCGGGCGGTCTACGCCTCGGCGCCGTTCCCTCCCCTCCCCCTCGGCTTCGCGGGGCCAAGCCTCACCCTGCACCTGGAGTTCGGCCCATGAGACACCTTGGCACGTTTTCGGTCGCCCTCGTCCTGGTGGCCAGCACGGCAACGGCGCAGGAGGAGATCTACCTCAAGGTCACGAGCCCCGGCTTGCAGCGGATCGTCATCGGGCTGGCCCCATTCGCCTCGCGCCTCGGTGTCGATCCGGTCGCGGCCTCGCAGTTCCTCAACACGTTGCGAGCCGACCTCGACCAGACCGTGGTGATGGGCCTGCTCCCCGAGGAGAACGCCCGTCTCGTCGAGGCAGCCCCCGGCAACCCTGGCCTCACCCGGCAGCGCTGGCGGGCGGTCGGCGCCCAGCTCCTGCTCGAGGGCAGCTTCTCCGGAGCAGGTAACCAGCTCGTCGTGGAGGCCCAGCTATGGGAGCTGACCTCGGGTGAGATCGCCTACTCGCGTCGCTTCCAGAGCAGCACGAGCCTGGCACCGACGATGGCTCACACACTCGCCAATGAGCTCGTCAGGCTGCTCACCGGCAAGCCCGGGCCATTCCTGTCCAGGATCGCCTTCATCTCCGACCGCAGTGGTGCCAAGGAACTGTGGCTCATGCGCTGGGATGGCAGTGACCCCCAGCAGCTCACCACGCACCGCTCGATTGCCCTCTCGCCAGCCTGGTCGCCGGACGGCCAGCGGCTCGCCTTCACGAGCTTCCTGCGCGGCCAGCCACAGCTCTTCATCCTGCGCCCCACCCAGGGCAGCTTCAAACCGCTCTCGACGCTCCCCGGGGTCAACACCTCGGCCAGCTTCTCCCCCGACGGGAGTCAAGTTGCGTTCGCGGCGGGCGATGGCGGCAGCACCTACATCTGGGTGGTGAGCAGCGAGGGAGGAACCCCGGTTCAGCTCACCACCACGCGAGGGATCAGCACCCAGCCGGCGTGGTCGCCCAACGGGCGACAGATCGTCTTCACCTCGACGGTGGGCGGGTCGCCCCAGCTTTACGCCATCGACGCCGAGGGAACCAACCTCCGACGGCTGACGTTCCAAGATACCTTCGCCGATGAAGCCTCTTGGGCTCCCGACGGCGTGCGCCTCGCATACACGACCCAGGTCGATGGGCGCTTCCAAATCGCCACCCTCGACCTGCGCACGAACCAACGGACGGTCATCGACGGCCCGGGGAACAACGAGTCGCCGTGCTGGTCGCCCGATGGCACGATGCTCGCATTCGTGTCGACCCGGACCGGACGCAAGCAGATCTTCATCACCGACCCCGTGGGGCGGCCACGTCAGATCACCTCCGAAGGCAACAACACGCAGCCGTCCTGGGTCGCGCTGGTCCAGTGAGGAAGCGGCAGCCGGACCCGCCTCGGACTCGCGCCGGCTCCAGTTGCCTACTTCGTGCTCTTTGTGTAGGATCACCGGCGCGAAGGGAGGCATGGAGCCATGCCAAGAGCAAAGGGAATCGTTGGCCTACTGCTTGCCGTGCTCGTGCTGGCGACCGCCTGCTCGACACGCAAGCCCCGGGTGACGCCTGACATCCCACGGCCGGAGGCCAGCGCCGATGAGAGCACCTCGGCGGCGGGGTCGGGCACCACGGTAGTGCACGCCGAGCCAGCGATCGGAGCAGCTGGCACGCCCGAGCTGGGCGTCAGCGCCTCCGACCTGCCGACCGACCTGCAGGAGCTGAACCGCGCCGGCTATCTCAAGGACGTCTTCTTCGACACCAACAAAGCCGATCTCCGAGATGACGCGCGAGACATCCTGGCTGCCAACACGGCCTGGCTCAAGCAGCACCCGAACGTCAGGGTTCAGCTCGAAGGCCACTGCGACGAGCGCAACACCGAGGAGTACAACCTCGCCCTTGGCTGGCGGCGCGTCTTCGCGGTCAAGGACTACCTGGTCTCACTCGGGGTGGATGCCGCCCGTCTCGGCGTGATCTCCTACGGCGAGGAACGGCCGTTCGCCACCGGCCACGATGAGAGCGCCTGGTCGCAGAACCGGCGCGTACATATCGTTATCACGGGGCGCTAGGGAGGCGGATGATGCGCCACTGGGCAATCGTGCTTGTTGCGCTCGGGCTGACCGGCTGCGTATCGAGCGGCGACATCGAGCTGCTGCACCGCGAGATCACCGACGTTTCCCGCCAGGTCGAGAACCTCGGCAGGCAGTCTACCGGCAAGGAAGACCTGGACCAGATGAGCCGGCGGCTCGCCGAGCAGTCGGGCCAGGTGCTCAAGTCCAACGCCGACATTCAGATCGAGCTGCGCAAGCTGCGGGACGAGATCCAATCGTTGCAGGCCGAGCTCGAGTCGACCAGCCAGCGGCTGGCAGCGCTCTCGAACGAGCTGGCTGCCGCACGCGAGCAGGGTGCCCTGACCCAGCCTCCTGCCACCGTTCCTGGTGCCCAGTCGGTTCCGGCGGCTCCCGCAGCGGCACCTCGGAGCAACGAGCCGACTCAGCTCTACAACGCGGCGTACGAGGACTACCTGCGAGGCAACTTCGACATGGCGATCCAGGGGTTCCGCGAGTTCGCCAAGCGCTACCCGAGCACCGACCTCGCCGACAACGCGCTCTACTGGGTCGGCGAGTCCTACTACTCGAAGAAGCAGTTCAGAGAAGCGATCGAAGCTTTCACCGAGCTCCTCAACACCTACAAGTCGTCCGACAAAGCCGCCGCGGCCCTGCTCAAGAAGGGCTTGGCTTACCAGGAGTCGGGGGATCGCTCACAGGCGGTCATCAACCTCCAGTACGTGCTATACGAACATCCGGGCAGCAAGGAGGCCGAGCTGGCTCGCGCCCGGCTGCAGGCAATGGGTGTCAAAGTCAAATAGGCACCACCACTTCGAGGAGAGTCCATGGCAAATAGGATCAAGTCCGGTCTCAAACGCCGTCGGCAGAACGAGGTTCGGCGGCTACGCAACCGCGCCACCCGCACCCGCGCCCGCACCGCCATCAAGGCGTTGCGCACCGCCATCGCAGCCGGTGATGCGGCACTCGTCAAGGAGCTGCTGCCCCGCACCGTCTCGATAATCGATATCAGCGTCCGCAAGGGCGTGTTCCACAAGAACTCGGCCTCGCGGTTCAAGTCGCGGCTCTCGACCCAGGCCAACGGTGTGCTGCTGAAGTGAGTGCATGACCACACGCGAGGTGTTCTCGGGAGCGCCGATCGCCGGCGCTCATCTTGTCAAGAGGGGCAAGGTCCGGGATGTCTACGCCGCTGGTCCGGGGCGACTGCTGATCGTCGCTTCGGACCGCATCAGCGCCTTCGACGTGGTGCTCGAGCCAGGGATCCCCGACAAGGGGATCGTGCTCACTCAGCTCTCCAATTTCTGGTTCGAAGCGCTTTCCGATGTCGTGTCGAACCACCTGCTGGCAACCCAACCGGCTGATCTGCCCGAGCCCTTCGCGTCAGCGGATGGACTGCACGGGCGGGCGAGTCTGGTACGCGCCGTGCGGATCGCTCCGGCGGAGTGCATCGTGCGGGGCTACCTCGTCGGGTCAGGATGGAAGGAGTACCAGGCGACCGGGACCGTGTGTGGGATCCGGTTGCCGCCCGACCTGCACCAAGCAGACCGCCTACCGGAGCCGATCTTCACCCCCTCGACCAAGGCCGCGACAGGCCACGACGAGAACATCGGCTTTGACCGTCTGACCGAGCTGGTCGGCGGGAACGTGGCCGAGGAGCTGCGTCGGGTCTCCGTCGAGCTCTATACCCGGGCTGCCCGACTCGCCCAAGCGCGTGGTCTCATCATCGCCGATACGAAGTTCGAGTTCGGCCTCGACGAGGACGGGGGGCTCGTGTGGGCCGACGAGGCGCTGACACCGGACTCCTCCCGGTTCTGGGACGTTGCAACCTACGCACCGGGCTCCAACCCACCGTCGTTCGACAAGCAGTTCGTACGCGACTGGCTGGAGAGCACCGGCTGGAACAAGCAACCCCCGGCGCCTCCTCTCGCCCCGGAGATCGCCGCTCGCACCCGCGAGCTCTACTTCGAGGCGTACCGCCGCATCACCGGCCGTCCCCTCGCGGTCTAGCCCCCACCCGCCCGGCCGAAGCACGAAGGTTCAGGTGCCTCAAAGAGAGTGGCACGGCGGTGCGCCGCGCTGTCGATTCCCGGCCTCCTACCGTTCGCGTTCGACCTTCGACTCTCGAGCTTCGACCGGGCAGGTGGGGGCGGTGATATACTCCGCGGACGTTCCGCGACGGGAGGGAGCGTTCAATGGCAGCCAAACTGGTGACTAGCGATAAGATCCGCAACGTTGCTGTGATCGGGCACTCGTCCACGGGCAAGACCACGCTGATCTCGACCGTGGCCTTCTGCGCCAAGGAGCTCAACCGCCTCGGCAAGGTCGACAAAGGTACGGCGATCACGGACTTCGACGAGGAATCGATCGAGCGCCGGATCACCATCGCTGCGGCCGTGGCTCACGCCCACCACCAGGGCTGCAAGCTCAACCTCATCGACACCCCGGGCTACTCGATCTTCACCACCGAGGCGGTGCAGGGCATCAAGGTGGCGGAGGCCGCGCTCATGATGGTGTCGGCCGTGGCGGGTCCGGAGGTGCAGACCGAGAAGCTTTGGAAGGTCTGCGCTGGCATGGCCAAGCCCGTGATCCTCGCGGTCAACCTCATGGACCGCGAGCGGGCCTCGGCTGCGCGCACGTTGCAGCAGCTCCAAAAGAAGCTCGGGCGCGAGGTAATCCCCATCCAGGTCCCGATCGGCGAGGAGCAGAAGTTCTGTGGCGTCATCGACCTCGTGCATCTGAAGGCGTTCCAGTTCCCCGCCGACGAGAGTGGCCAGGCGCTGGAGGTGCCAATCCCCACCGACCTCGAGGATGAGGTCGAGGCAGCCCGCTCCCAGCTCGTCGAGATGGTCGCCGAGCAGGACGAGGCGCTGCTCGAGAAGTTTTTCGCCGAGGGTACGCTGAGCGAAGCCGATCTCGCTGAGGGTCTGGCCAAAGCCACCGCCGCCCGCAAGGTGTTTCCGCTCGTCTACTGCTCTGGCGGGCGGAACCTGGGGGTGTTGCCGCTCATGGACATCCTGGTGACGCTGGTGCCGAACCCGCTCACTGTGGCTTTTTCGGCACGCAACCTCGCCGGCGACGAGCTGGAGCTCCAGCCCAAGCCCGACGACACTCCGATTGCCTACGTCTTCAAGACGATCTCCGACCCCTACGCGGGGCGTATCACCATCCTGCGCGTGTTCTCGGGGTCGTTGTCCTCGGACGGGACCTACTACAACCGACAACGCGATGTGGTCGAGCGCTTCGGCGCCGTCAACTGGATGCAGGGCAAGGATCTGGCTCCGGTCGAAAAGCTCGTGACCGGCGACATCGGCGCCGTGGCCAAGCTCAAGGAGACACGCACCGGGGAGACGCTGTCCAGCAAGGACGGTGCGGTGCTCATCTCGCCGGTACCGATCCCAGAGGCGGCGATCTCGTTCGCCATCACCGCCAAGACCAAAGGTGACGAGGACAAGGTGGCGCAGGGCCTGCAACGGCTGCAGGAAGAGGATCCGACCCTTCATCTGGGGCGCGACCCACAGACCAAGGAGCAGCTCGTGGCCGGCGCTGGCCAGCTTCATGTCGAGATCGCCGTGGCACGACTGCGGCGCCGCTTCAAGGTCGACGTCACCCTCCAGGCCCCTAAGGTTCCCTATCGCGAGACCATCACCAAGACAGTCGAGATCACCAGCCGCCACAAGAAGCAGACCGGCGGCCACGGCCAGTTCGCCGAGGCCAAGATCCGCATCGAGCCGCTCCCTCGCAGCGGCGGCTACGAGTTCGTCGACAAGATCTTCGGCGGCTCGATCTCGCAGAATTACCGCCCTTCGGTCGACAAAGGCATTCAGGACGCCGCCAGCCGCGGCGCCATCTCCGGCCACCCGGTGGTCGACTTCCGGGTGGTGCTGCTCGACGGCAAGGAGCACGCCGTCGACTCCTCCGACATGGCATTCCAGATCTGCGGGCGCAAGGCGTTCAAGGAAGCTGTGAAGCAAGCCGGCCCGACCATCCTCGAACCGATCATGCAGGTCGAGATCACGGCGCCAGATGAGTTCCTGGGCGACCTGATGGGTGACCTCAACTCCCGTCGCGGGCGCGTCCAGGGAATGGATCCAGGTGACGGCCAAACCGTCATCCGCGCCCAGGTGCCGTTGGCTGAGATGCTCACCTACTCCCAGACGCTGCGCTCGATCACCAGCGGCCGCGGGGACTTCCGCATGGAGTCCTCACACTACGACGAGGTGCCGCGCAACCTCCAGGAGAAGATCATCGCTGCCGCGGCTGGTCTCGCCGAGGAGGAAGAGGAGGAGTAGAAAGGGGCCGGTTGCTGGTTCATTGGTGGCAGGACCTGCCTGCGGCTGCCCGCGTTCGACAGTTGCTAGACACGCGCTGGCATAGAACGATTGACACCGCAGAGGGTTGCGGTTGAGATTGCTGGTTTTCGCGTGTTACTAGGCGGCGGGCTGGTCGGACGTG
>JAAYVZ010000194.1 GCA_012516935.1 Holophagae bacterium | reverse complement strand
CCGATCACGGCCGACTGCGAGGTGGTCGCGAACTTCCGTGCCGACCCATCGGTGCTCGCGGTCCCGACGCTCGGACCGGCGGGCGGGGGGCTGCTCGGCCTGTTGCTCGCCGGCCTCGGTCTGAGCGTGCTTCGCCGACGGCGGGCATGAACCGCTGACGGCAGCACCGTAGCCGAGTGACGAACGGGCGGTGGGAGCTGGCTCCCGCCGCCCGTTGTCTTGTCGATGTCCGATCGGTCGGGAGTACGAGCGAGCGCACCGGCTGCCGGCGACCGCACGCTCTCCCTCCAGGCGCTGACGAGGGTCGGCACGACCTCGCGCGCTCCCGGCGGCCCGGGGTGGGCTTTTTAACCTCGAGTGGGCTCGCGACGGGGGCGGCGCAGAAGGAAGTAGGCGAGCCCGCCGACCACGTGGCCGAGAGCGATGACGACCGCCCAGAACAGGCGTTGCTGGGTGGAGGTCTCGTGCTGGATGCAGTCGACGAGCATCCAGATCCAGAACAGCGTGCCGCCGACCCCGAGCACGGTCCACAAAAGCTCCGCAAAACCCACTGTCGCAAGCACCGCAGCGCGCCTCCCGCTAGCAAGCTTACAGACCCGCGGTAGCGGAGGGCACCGCGGCCCGCGACGCTTGCACCCGCGACTCGCGATTGAGGCCATGGAGCTGAGATGGGAGCTGCAGAAAGCTATGTGTATCCGACCGGGGCTGCCGCCGGCGAAAGTCGGAAGCGGCCGGCATCACTCGGTGGCCTGTGCGCTTGCGCTCTAATCGGGCCTCGCGTATGATCGCTCCACTCGGAGGTGATATCGTGACGAGAGCCCGTGGAGTCTACCTCGTGATCGGTTTGCTGGTGGTGATGCCGGCCATCGCAGCGGCGCAGGTGTATAGGATTGATTTCGACCAGGATCCGGCGGGCAACAGCATCGCCGCGGGGACCGTGATCAATACCGTTTACGCGTCGATGGGCGTGACCTTCGAGCGGGTCAATGCATCGCCGAGCAGCACGGCGTGGAAGGTGTATGCAAACGACGATCAGCCTGCCGGTTTCGGGAGCCCACCCAACGTCGTGAGCCTGTACGGTTCGCCGAGCGCATCGGACGTCAGCGAGAAGGTGGGCTTGATCCGAGCGGTCTTCGAGACCCCTGCCAGCACGGTGTGCATCGGGTTCAGGCCGAACTCCGCGACCTACTCCGGTGTGATCCGTGCCTTCGACGCGGCCGGCGCCAAGCTCGCGGAAAAGATGTCCGGCCACGGTGTAACCGGAGACATCTGTGTGTCGGCTTTTCGCATCCATCACGTCGAGTTCTCCGGTGCCGGCGACGGTTGGGGGCGGTTTGACAACCTCCAGGTCACGCTCGGCGCTGGACCTGTGGCCGGACCGTTCTACATCGGAGCGACTGCCAACCAGCGTGGCGTGGGAACGACCGCCTGGGTTACCGACCTCGAGGTCCTCAACCGCGGCACCACCAAAGCCGACTTCACCGTTGAGCTCCTGCGCTGGAACCAGGCGAACCCGGCCCCATCCTCGAAGAGCTACTCCCTGGAGCCCGGGATGGCGATGAGGTACCCCAACGCGCTTGCCACCATTTTTTCCTACAGCGGTGGCGCCACCCTGCGGCTGACCGGGGTTGGAGGAAGCATCGTCGCCAACGCCCGAACCTACAACAACGACCCCGGGGGTACCTACGGACAGTACATTCCGGCGCTGACACTCGAGCAGGCGGTTCAGCCAGGTATGACCCGTCACCTGCTGCACCTTTCGCAGTCCGCAACCGACACCACCGGGTTTCGGACCAACCTCGGGCTCGTCAGTGCCTCGCCATTCGGTCTCATGGTGCGGGCGAGGTTCTTCAGCTCGGCGGGCAAGCTCCTGGTGATAAAGACGTACTCTCTGCGAGCGTACGAGTCGATCCAGATCCTCAAGGTTTTCCTCGACGTTGGCGCAGGCGCCGTGGCGGACGGCTACATCGAGCTCTCGTCGGAGACGGCAGGGGCGACGTTTTTCGGCTACGCATCGGTGGTCGACAACCGGACGGGTGACGGCGTGCACATCCCGGCGGTGTGACCGCCGATCAGGTCGTGTGGCTCGGGTGCGTTTCCCCTCCGGCGTGGCCGGGAGCACGCCACCATGCCTGAGCTGATGGTGCTCGACAACTCCGTCGATCGGACGTACTACCGTCCGGTCGAGCACTGGGAGCGGGTCGCCGGCCGGCGGCTCGCCTCGGTGTGGGTCGCCGGCGGCGCGGCGTTACCCGCGCCCGGCGCGCACTCGTACGTGTTGATCACCGGCTCCGAGTCGTCGATCGTCGAGCCTGCGCCGTGGGCCGAAGCCGAAATGGCGTGGCTCCGCTTGGCCGTGGGTTATGGCGCCCGCGTGCTGGGGAGCTGCTGGGGTCATCAGTTGATCGCCGCCGCGCTGGGCGGTCCGGGCTGCGTGCGGCCCAGCCCGACGCCCGAGTATGGGTGGTTCGACATCGCCGTCACCGAGCCGGATGCAATTCTGCCCGAGCGTAGCCTAGCCGCCTGCTGCCTTCACGTCGACGAGGTCGTGCCCGGCTCCCACCCGGACCTGCGGGTGCTGGCGTCGAGCCCGCGCTGTGCCGTGCACGCGTTCCGCTGGGGTGACCTTCCCGTGTGGGGCGTCCAGTCCCATCCCGAGATCGACCCGCCCACCTGTCGCCGGATGCTCTCGGAGGCGATCGACCGGTGGCCCGAGGACGCCTCGCTCTACCGCGCCGCCCTCGCTGGCGAGGTTCGCGACTCCTTTCACGCCCGCCACATCCTTGACGCGTTCTTGGCGAGCTGACCTGTCGCTCTCGGCACCAAAGCGCCCCACGACGGACGACGGGGATGAGCGTGCGGAGCGGACTGAAGTGGCACGAGTCGGCCTCGAGGGCGTGGTGGTGGGCGAGGGCGATACCTACGAGACGGCGCTCGACGACGTCCGTTCGGCGATCCGTTCCCACAGCGAGGCGTTCGGCGAGCAGGCCGTGCTCAGCAAGACACCGGTACCCGAAGCGTTCGTGGCCGAGGCGGCAGCCGCTGTCCGATGGCGGAAGCTGTCAATGGGTTTGAGAGTCGGGGGGCGGGCATTTAGTGAAGCTCCAGGAGGGGAGAACGGACTGGAGCTGGGATGGTTGGGGGGTTGATGAAGACCGCGGCAGGGAGCGCAGTGGGGACGGGTGCGCCGTGG
>JAAYVZ010000193.1 GCA_012516935.1 Holophagae bacterium | reverse complement strand
GTTGCTCGATTGTCAGGCTCCGGCCGTCGAGAATCACGTGCTCCATCCCGCCCTCCAGCCGCCGGAGCATACCATCGGCGAGAGCAGGTTGGCCTGGCGGGGCCACGGTTTGCCCCCGACCTGTCGACAAACGGGGCGGGAATCTGGTAAAACGCCCGAGGTTTGGGCGCCAGCGGCCGGACGGAGGAGTCTCAATGGCGAATGTCGTGGTTATCGGCGGGCAGTGGGGAGACGAGGGCAAGGGCAAGGTCGTCGACATCCTGTGCCCAGCGTTCACCGACATCGTCCGCTTCAACGGCGGCAACAACGCTGGGCACACGGTGCGCTTCGGCGACCGGCACTTCGCCCTCCATATCGTCCCCTCGGGGATCCTGCAGCCTGGATGCCGCTGCCTGGTCGGTCCCGGCGTGGTCGTCGACCCCGTCGGGCTCGGCGAGGAGATCCGCAGCCTCGAGGAGCAGGGGATCAGCGTCCGGCCGCGCCTCGTGCTCTCCTCCCGCTGCCACCTCGTGCTGCCCGGGCATCGCGCCCTGGACCTCGCGCGCGAGGGCTCGCGCCCCGGCGGCAAGCTCGGCACGACCGGCAAGGGCGTCGGACCAACCTACGAGAGCCGCGCCGCCCGTACCGGCGTCCGGCTGGGAACGGTACGCCAGCCACGCCGCTTCAGGGATGCCGTGCTGGCCGCCAGCCAGGATCTCGAACGGCTCCTGGGCGCGTTCCCGGGAGCCACCGTGCCCACGAGCGCCGAGATCGACCGATGGCTCGAGGCGGCCCTGGCGCTCGCTCCGATGGTCGGCGACGTCGCCACTGCGCTCCACCCCTCGAGCGAGCCGTCGCGCTCCATTCTGTTCGAGGGCGCCCAGGGCACGCTGCTCGACCTCGACCACGGTTCCTACCCGTTCGTGACCTCATCCGGCTGCCTCGCGGGCTTCGCCGCCCCGGCCTGCGGCCTACCCGCGCGCACCATCGGCGGAGTCCTCGGGGTGTTCAAGGCATACACAACGAGGGTCGGTAGCGGGCCTTTCCCGACCGAGCTCGAGGACGCCATGGGCGAGCACCTGCGTCGGCGGGGCAACGAGTTCGGGACCACCACGGGCCGTCCCCGTCGCACCGGCTGGTTCGACGCCGTCGCCGCAGCGGCGGCGATGCGCTGGAACGGCATCGAGGCCATCGCCCTGACCAAGCTCGATGTGCTCGACGAGGTGGCGGAGATCCGCCTCGCCGTCCGGTACAAGCTGGGGAGCGAGGAGCTCCGCGAGCTGCCCGACGACAGCGACGACCTCGCCCATGTGGAGCCGGTGTACGAGACGCTCCCCGGCTGGCAGGCTCAGACCTCCGGCGTCACCAGCTTCAGCCGGCTCCCAGAGCGGGCACGGAGCTACGTCGAGCGCCTCGAGGAGCTGCTCGGCGCCCCGGCAGTCATGATCTCCACCGGTCCCCGACGTGAGGAGACCATCCTCCGTCCCGTGCCACCCCTGAGGGACTGGCTCCCCGACGATCTCCTCCGCTGACGTTTCGTGCGGAGACCACTCGAGGCCGATGCCGAACCCGACGAACACGAGCTCCGACGCGGATAACCGCCGCCCCGAGCCCCTCTACCGCTCGACGATCGAGGCCGCCCGGCTGCGAGCCGGACGAGGGCACTGAACGTGGAACGCCTTCCCCACTGGGAGCTGACGGAGGTGATCTCACGGCTCGGGCATCAGGTTCGGAACCCGCTCGCGACCATCCAGTCCAGCATTCAGCTCGTCCAGCTACTGACTCGGCCGGAAGGCGAAGTGGCCGACTACCTCGTCGGCGCCCTCCAGGAGGTGGCGCGCATCGACCGCCTCCTCAGGGACCTCCAACGCCTCGTTCGCCTGGCTCCGGGTTCGCCGATTCGGGCCGGGATCCGGGATCTGGTGGAGCGAGCCGTGGCTCGCTGCCCCACCCCTGCCGCCGCCGTGCGCCTCGAGGGTCCAGACCTGATCGAGGTCCAGCTCGCCGTCGACCTTCTCCAGGTGGCGCTCGACGAGTTGCTGCAGCGGGCCACCACGGTTACTCCCGCCGGATACGACGTGGTCATCCGCTGGGGCGGAGACGAGAGCGGCCCGATCTGGGTCGAGGTCGACGACGGCGGACCCGCCGACCCGTCCGGCTCGCTTCGCCCGATCCTCCGGACGTGGCCGGGCTCCGGGCTCGGGCCGTTCCTGGCCGAGCGAGCGTGCACCTTGCTCGGCGGCCACCTCGAATGGGAGGCCGTGCAGCCGCGCGGCCACCGGTTTAGAATCGTCTTGCAGCGAGGGTGAGATGGCCCTGTGTCTGGTGGTCGAGGACGATCCGCGCCAGCGCGCGACCCTGGAGCAGACCCTGCGCGCCGCCGGCTACGAGGCGATCGGCACCGGAGACGGCCAGAGCGCGCTTGCCGCCTGCGCTCTGCACCGCCCCGAGGTGGTCCTCCTCGACCTCGGGCTGCCCGACATCGACGGCATCGAGCTGCTGGCGCTGCTACAGACCCGCTTTCCCCTCACCCGCACCATCGTCCTCACCGGGCTCGACAGCGTCGCTGTGGCGGTGGCGGCGATGCGAGCCGGGGCACGCCACTACCTTACCAAGCCGTGGCGGTGCGAGGAGCTCCTGGTGGTGGTGGAGCGCGAGGTGCAGGCGGTCGACCTGGCAGAGGCTCAAGAGCGACGCGCCACGAGTAGCGGCGTCTTCTGGGGAACCCACCCCGACATGCTGACCTTACGTGGCCAGCTCGCCAAGCTCGCCGCTGCACCACACACCTCGGTGCTCTTTGAAGGAGAGACCGGCACCGGCAAGGAGGTCGTCGCCGCGGACCTCCATCGCCAGTCCGGCGCACGCGGCGCCTACGTCGCCCTCAACTGCGCCGCCGTCCCCAGCGAGCTGCTCGAGAGCGAGCTGTTCGGACACGAGCGCGGGGCATTCACCGGGGCTGACGCCCGTCGGCGCGGGGTCGCCGAGCTCGCTCGTGACGGCACGCTCTTGCTCGACGAGGTGGCGGACCTGCCGCTGGGGCTGCAGTCGAAGCTGCTGCGGTTCCTGCAGGAGTATCGCTTCCGCCGGATCGGCGGTGAGGAAGAGATCGAGTGCCCCTGCAGGGTGGTCGCCACGACCCATCGCGAGCTCGAGGCGCTGGTCCACAGCGGCGGGTTTCGCTCCGACCTCTTCTTCCGCCTGGCGGTCGTCCGCTTGCGGCTCCCACCCCTCCGCGACCGCCGGGCCGATATCTTGCCGATGTGCCGATTCCTCCTCGAGCGGATCTGCCAGGACCTCGGCCGCCCGCCTCGCGCGCTGTCGCCGACGGCGGAGCAGGCGATCCTCGCCCACTCCTGGCCCGGGAACGTGCGTGAGCTCGCCAACCGCCTCGAGCGCGCCCTGGTGCTCGGAGACGAGGCGACGATCCAGCCGGCCGACCTCGACCTCGGCGCTGCTCCAGCCCCAGCGGGAGCGAGCGCCCGGCTCGACGATCCGGTGCGACTCAGGCTGGTGCTCGAAAAGAACCGCTGGAACCTGGCGCGAACCGCACGCGAGCTGGGGGTCGAGCGGCACTGGCTGCGCTACCGGGTGCAGAAGTACCGGCTCGGCGAGCCGGTGCCGCAGTAGCCATTGCTCTCTCCAAAGTGGCGACCTTTCTCCACTTTGGAGACGAATCGGCAGCGCTCAATCTGGCACCATGCTTGCTGAACTCTGCCGCTGATGGCTCGCGTTTTGGTCGTCGATGACGAGGAGCCGCTGACGCGCAACCTCGCGAGCTACCTGGGGCTTTTCCCCGGGGAGTTCGAGGTCGCGACCGCGGCCAGTGCCGAGGAGGCGCTCACCGTCATTGACAGCTTTCGCCCCGACGTTCTGCTCACCGACATTCGTCTTCCGGGGCTCGACGGTTTCGAGCTGGTGCGGAGAGCCTGCGACACGCACCGGCCGATGTCGGTGATCGCCATGACCGGGACCCGCGGCCACGACCTCGAGCAGCGCGCACGAGCGCTGGGCATTACCGCGCTGCTGCTCAAACCGCTCAACCTCGAGGCGGTACGACGGCTCATCGGCGCCAGCGTCCAGCTCGCACGGAGCCAGAGTGTTACCGGGGAGCTCGGCACATGAAAGGGCCAAGGCTGACGGACCGCCCATCACCGATCCAACCTATGATCTCGAGGCGATTGCACCTACCAGCACGAGGAACGACATCACCAGCGTCGAGAGGGGGGAGTGCCGACCGGCGGTTTGATTCGGCTGGCTGGGCCGCGCCAACCTAGAACCACCACCTTGCACGGCGCCGGCCCATCCAGCGCTTTCCATACCGCCGCCTCGTGCGGCGGTTTTTCTTGCCTGGATGGCCCTCACCGGTCCCAGAGATTGAACTTGAGAATGCACCAGATCGCCTCGCAGCCGTCCTTCCAGCCGATCTTCTTACCCTCGGCGTACGTACGGCCGTGGTACGAGATCGGTACCTCGTAGATACGCACCCGCATCCGGGCGACGCGGGCCGTGAACTCGGGCTCGAAGCCGAAGCGATCGGAGGTCACGCGCAGACGGTCGCGGACCTTGCGGGTGAACACCTTGTAACACGTCTCCATGTCGGACAGGTTCAGATCCGTGAGCATGTTGGACAGCAGTGTCAGGAACTGGTTGCCGAGGTAGTGCCAGAAGAACAGGACACGGTGCGGGCCACCCAGAAACCGGCTGCCGTACACGACGTCGGCATGGCCATCGAGAATCGGGCCCAGAAGGACCGGATAGTCAGCGGGGTCGTACTCGAGGTCGGCGTCCTGGATGATGATCAGGTCGCCGGTCGCCAGCCCGAAGCCGGTACGCAGCGCCGCACCCTTGCCCTGGTTGTGCTCGTGCCGCCGCCAGGTGTAGGTGATCTGGCGTCGTTCCACGGCCGGCGGCTGCCAGCTCGCCAGCACCGCCGGGGTCTCGTCGCGGGAGCAATCGTCGACCGCCACGATCTCGAGCTCCGACAGCCCCTGCGGCAGTGGCGCCGTCGCCACCCGTTCGAGCAGAGCGGCGACCGTCTTGCTTTCGTTGTACGCCGGCACCACGACCGACACCTTGCGGAACGTCATCGACTCTCTCCGCGCCCGGACGGGCTATGCTCCGCGTGGTGAGCGGAGGATGCCATGGACGACCAAACCCTCGGCCCAGTGACGCTCCCGCTCGAGGACTGCATCGACCTGCACCCCTTCGCGCCTCGCGACGTGCCGGCAGTGGTCGAGGAGTACCTATTGGCCGCCCAGGCAGCGGGCTTGCGGGAGGTTCGGCTCATCCACGGCCGCGGCACCGGCGTACAACGGGCCCGCGTGCAGTCGCTCCTGTCCCGCCTGCCGTGCGTGGTGCGGGCGTACGAGGCACCAGCCGAACGCGGTGGGTGGGGGGCGACCATCGTCGAGCTATGGGAGATCACGCCGAACCTGTCCTAGTCGAGGTCGATGTCCCGCACCGGCCTGGTCGCCTCCTCGCCTTGGGCGCCCTCCAGCAGCTTGCGGAACTTCTCCTCGCGCACCGCCGCCCCGGAGCGCTCGGCCCGGAACGCCTCCTCGAGCCGGGAGCGCGCCGACTCCCGCTCACGGGTGAGCGCCGCCAGCCGGTCGTCGAAGGTGGTCGCGCTCCTCGCCTTCTCGGGCTGGTGGCTGTCGGTGATGATCTGCCGTTCGCCATCGATGTCGAGCGCTGCATGGCAACACGGGCAGGTGACGGTGAAGCTGGCCATCGGCACGTCCTCCACCCGCATTCTACCGTTCCCGCCGCCCGCCCACCCGCAAGCCGGGGCCCGAACGTCGAAGGTGGGAGGCACCCGGACACGATCTCGGAACCCTCGAGCTTCGACCTTCGACCGGGAGGGCGAAAGGTCAGGCGTTGAGAACCAAGCGGTCCAGCACGCGCAAGAACTTGTCGTTCTCCTCGCGGGTTCCGAGCGAGATGCGGGCACAGTTGACGAGCCCGGGGCCACCCTGGGGCCGCAGGATCACCCCGTGCTTCTGGAACTCCACGAACAGCGTCTTGATGTCCGCGTCCAGCTCGGCCAGGATGAAGTTGCACACCGACGGCGTGTAGCGAACCCCGCGCCGCGCGAGCTCGGCGTGCATGTACGCGAGCTCCCGCAGGTTGTGCTCGCGCGAAAAGGTTGCCCACTCCTCATCGTCGAGCGCCGCCAGCGCCGCCACCTGGGCGAGCGACGAGGTGTTGAACGGCGAGCGCACACGGTTGAGGTGGGCGATCACCTCCGGTGTCGCCAGCCCATAGCCGATGCGCAACCCTGCGAGCCCGTAGATCTTCGAGAAGGTCCGCAGGACGATGACGTTGCGACCCTGTTTGAGATCCTGCAGGCCGTCCGGGTAGTCGGCCTTGTCCACGTACTCGAGGTACGCCTGATCGAGCACCACCAGGACCTCGTCGCCGACCCGATCCAGGAACGCCTCGAGCTCGGCCCGCGAGAAGTAGGTCCCGGTCGGGTTGCACGGGTTCGCCAGGTAGATGAGCTTGGTCCGCCCGGTGACCGCCGCCGCGATGGCGTCGAGATCGTGACCGCGGTCAGGCCTCGCCGGCACCGCGATGGCGTTGCCGTTGACTTGCCGCACGGCGATTTCGTAGGACACGAACGACTGCTGCGACATGACGACGTCGTCGCCGTCCTCGACGTAGGCCCGCGAAAGCATCTCGATGATCTCGACCGAGCCGTTGCCGAGGATGACCTGGTCGATGTCAACCCGTTGGCGCTCGGCGACGGCGCGCCGGAGCACGTATCCGCCGCCGTCCGGGTACCGGTTCAGGGTCGAGAGAGCGTTCTGCACCGCGGCGATTGCCTTGGGCGATGACCCGAGCGGGTTTTCGTTCGACGCCAGCTTGACGATCCCCGTCACGCCGAGCTCCCGTTCGACCTCCTCGACCGGCTTGCCCGGCACGTAAATCGCCACCTTGTGCATGTACTCCGGAACCTTCGGTCCGCGCATGGCTCTCCCTCCGGCCCCGCCCCTCGGGGCGGCGCAGCATCTCGATCTCCTCGCCTGACAGCTCCCGCCAGGTACCAGGCCGCAGCTTGGGGTCGCGCAGCGACCCGATCGCCACCCGCACCAGCCGCTGAACAGGATGGCCGATACGCATGAACATCTCGCGAACCTCGTGCGTCTTGCCCTCGCCGACCACCACCCTCCACCAGGAGTTTGCGCCGGTGGGCGTGGCCCGGACGAGCCCAACCTCCCGGGGGACGACCCGCTGCCCATCGAGCACGGTGCCGCGCTGCAGCCGCTCCACGGCCCGCCGGTCGGGGACTCGCCTCACCTTGACGACGTACTCCCGCAGCACACCGTACCGCGGGTGGGCAACCCGCAGCGCCAGCTCCCCGTCGTTGGTGAGCAACACCAACCCCTCGGAGTGGAAGTCGAGACGCCCGATCGGGAAGATCCGCTGAGGGACCTTGCCCCGGAAGTAGTCGAGGACGGTCGGCCGCCCTTCGGGATCGTCGGTGGTGGTCATGACCTTCGCCGGTTTGTAGAGCAGGAACGTGCGCGACGGCTCGGGGGCCTTGAGGCGTTTGCCGTCGACCTTGACGGCATCCCTGTCGAGGTCGGCCTGACTGCCGAGCGTCGCCACCTGCCCGTTGACGGTGACGCGGCCCTCGCGGATCAGGACCTCTGCGTCGCGGCGCGAGCAGACCCCGGCGCGCGCGATGAGCTTCTGGATCCTCTCACGTGCCACTGACGCCCTCTCCAGCTACGTGCTCGACCTCCTCCAGGCTGGGGAGCGACGCGAGGTCGGGCAATCCGAAGTGTACCAGGAACTCCCTGGTGGTACGGTAGAGCAGCGGCGTGCCGACCACCTGCTTACGGCCCGCCACTGCCAGAAGCTTGCGATCGATGAGGGTGCGGATCACCGCCGCGGAGCTCACACCCCGCAGGAAGTTGATCTCGGGCAGGGTGATCGGTTGGCGGTAGGCGACGATCGCCAGGACCTCGAGCCCGGCCTGAGAGAGCCTCGCCCGGGAACGCAACCCGAGGAACTGCCGCAACGGGCCCTCGTGCTCGGCCCGCGTGGCGAGGCGCCAGCCACCTCCCACGCGCTCGACCACCAGGCCGCTCCCCTCGGCCTCGTGCTTGCAACGCACCTGCTCGAGGGCCGCCTCGACCTCCGCGACCGTCACGCCCTCGCCGGCCACCTCGGCCAGCGCCTCCGCCACCACCGGCTCCCGCGCCACAGCCAGGATCGCCTCGCACAGCGCCTGCAGCCGTAGCGTCTCAGACATCGCCCAGCGCCTCCATCGCCAGCGGCGTCCCGGTCGCCGTCAGGTGGATCTCGGCAAACGCTTGCCGCTGGTGCATCTCGGCCGACCCCAGCCGCACCAGCTCCAGCGCCGCGACGAGAAACGTCACGCTCTCCAACCGCTCGGGCCGGGTGAGCAGGTGGGAAAGTAGTGGGAACGACCGCTGCCTGGTCACGAGGTCGAAGAGCTCGACGATTTTCTCGCGCACCGAGTAGCGCATGGGCGGAACCTCCATGGCCGGGGGGTGCTCGCGCCGGTGCCGCTCGAGCAGCGCCCGCAGCGCCTGCCCGAGGGCAATGATGTCGACGTCCGCGAGGTCCAGCTCGCGCTCGGAGGGAGCCTCCGGGGCCTCCAGCGACACCGCCTCGATTCCCCGCCGAACCTCCTCTATACCAGCGAGCACCGCCGCCGTCCGCTTGACCTTCTCGTACTCGATCAGGCGCTCCACCAGCTCGGCGCGGGGATCGTCGTCTTCTCCCTCGGGCCGCGGCAGCAGCAGCCGGGACTTGATCGCCAGCAGCCACGAGGCGGTGACCAGGAACTCGCCAGCGAGCTCGAGATCGAGCTCCTCCATCCGTTCGAGGACGGCGTGGTACTGGTCGCAGATCCTGGCAATCGGGATGTCCCAGATCGAAACCTTGTTCTCACGCACCAGGTGCAACAGCAGGTCGAGCGGCCCTTCGAACGCCGGCAGCACCACCGCCGGGCGCGCTGCCTGGACGCCCTCTACCGCTGCAGGATCCATAGCAGCCCGTAGAGAAATGGTTTGAGCACGTGGCCGAACAAACCGCTCCAGAAAAACGCCAGGAGGATGAACATCCCGTACGGCCGGAGCCGTGCATAGGTGAACGCCGCACGGGCCGGCAGCGCCGCCTCGACGATGTGGCTGCCGTCCAGAGGCGGGATCGGGATGAGGTTGAAGACCGCCAGCACCAGATTGATCATCGCCAACGCGAACAGCAGGTAGACGAGCGGCGCCGCGAGCCCGGCAGCGCCCATCGCTCCCTCGTGCACCAACACCACCAGCAGCGGGCGAAACCCCGGCATCACCGCCTTGGCCAGCAGCAAGACCAACGTTACGGCTATGCCCAGGGCGATGTTGGAGGCGGGACCCGCGAGCCCCACGAGCGCCGGCCCCCAGCGCTGGTTGCGCAGGTTGCGGGTGACGAACGGCACCGGTTTGGCCCACCCCAGGACGGGAGCCCCCACGGCTGCCAGCAGGAGCGGAAACAGGATCGTCCCGAAGGGATCGATGTGCTTGATGGGGTTGAGCGTGATGCGCCCGAGCCAGCGGGCCGTGGGGTCACCGAGCCGCTCCGCCACAAAACCATGCGCCGCCTCGTGGAGCGACAGCGCGAGTGCGAACGCCATGAGCTGCATGACGATCTCGGGAAGGCGGGCAACCAACGGGCTCATAGGAGCCGAATGGTAGCACCCTACGCCTCACGCCGTGGTCACCGGTCGGCAGCGAGCCGCGCACCGCGCTTTCGCCCTTCCACCAGTGCCCCAACCTCTCCTCCCCCATCCATCCCCACCACCGGCCGGCACTGCTAGACTCCCGGGTATGACCGACACCGTCTTCGTGCACGACCTCGAGGTGGAGTGCCTGGTCGGTACCGAGCCCGACGAACGACTGGGTGCCCAACTGCTCACCGTCGACGTGGACGCGGTCTGTGACTGCGGTCCGGCTGGCCGCACCGATCGACTCGACGACACCGTCGACTACGTCCATGTGGTCGAGATCGTGCGGGAGCGGGCCGCGGCCTCGCGTTTCCACCTGCTCGAGGCGCTGGCGTCCGACATCGCCACCACCCTCCTCGCCAGGCTCCCGCGGGCTGAAGCGGTGCGGGTGCGCGTGGTCAAACCCGAGGCACTCGCAGGGGTCCCCTCGGTGGGGGTCGAGCTGGTGCGCCGGCGACAGCAGGGAGCGGCGTGAGCATCCCGACCCGCGTCGCCCTCGTCACCGGCGGAGCCGTCCGAGTCGGCAAAGCGATCGTCGTCCACCTCGCGGCCCGGGGCTGGGCGGTCGCGTTCACCTACCGCACGTCGGGGCGCGCCGCCGAGGCCCTGCGGCAGGAGCTGGAATCCGAGGGATGCTCGGCCCTCGCCCTCGCGGCCGACCTCGACGACGCGCGCACACGCCGGGCACTCATCGACGAGACCCTGGCCCACTTCGGCCGCCTCGACGCCCTCGTCAACAACGCCGCCGTGTTCCCCCGTACCGACTTCGCTGCTCTCGACGAGCCGGGCTTGCTCGCGGTGCTGCAGACCAACCTCGTGGCGCCGCTCATGCTCGCCCGCGATAGCGCCGACGCGCTACGCACCAGCCGCGGCTGTGTCGTCAACCTGCTCGACGTCCTGGCGCAGCGACCGATCCGTGGCCACCTCCCGTACCTCGTGTCCAAAGCCGCACTCGAAGCAGCCACCCGGGTGCTCGCGGTCGAGCTTGCGCCGCAGGCTCGGGCCAACGGCATCGCCCCGGGGATCGCGCTGTTCCCTGACGACTACGACGACGCCACCCGGCACCGCCTCGTCCGTCGCACTCTCCTCGGCCGGGCCGGATCCCCGGAAGAGATCGCCCGGGCCGTCGAGTACTTGCTCGTCGGTGCGCCGACGATGACCGGCCAAGTCCTGATCCTCGACGCCGGTCGCTCGATCCCGTCGTGAAGACAGTCTTTGGTCGGTGGTCGGAAGCTTTCGGAGTGGCCCGGGCAACGGCGGCGAGGAAGGCGGAGGCGCGGCGGCAACAGCGCCTGGGGATCGACGCTCACCCGGCCGCCGGCATCAGCCAGGCAGCGGGCCGGTGGGGGCTATACTCCCGGCGTGCGACTGATCGTCAACCCGGCGGCGGGAGGAGGCCGGCTGGGCCGTGAGTGGCCTGGAGTCCGCGACCGGCTGCACGCCCTCGGGCTCCAGTTCGAGGAGGTGACGACCCGCGCGCCCGGCCATGCGACGGACGTGGCAACCGCGGCCGTGCGGCAGGGGGAGCGACTCGTGGTCGCGGTCGGGGGCGATGGCACCATTTGCGAGGTGGTGCAGGGGCTCCACGCCGCTGGCTCCGCGACTCTCGGGATCCTGCCGTTCGGCACCGGCAACGACGCAGCGCACGCTGTGGGGGTACCCCGACAGCTCGACGCAGCCGTCGCCGCCCTCCGCTCGGGCTCCCGCCGGCGTATCGATCTCATGCGCATCAACGGCTCCGTCGCCGTCAACGCCGCGGGGGTCGGACTGCTCGGCACGATCAACGCCCGCGCCGCCGGCATGAAGGTCGCGCGCGGGATCTTCGCCTACCTGGCTGCGGCGGTGGTGGGGATCCTCCGCGCTCCCTGCCCCGAGGTCGAGATCGAGACCGACGACTTCACCTACACCGGGCCGATGACGATCCTGGCCCTGCACAACGGCCCGACCACCGGCGGCGGGTTCCGGCTCGCACCGGCCGCGATAACCGACGACGGCGTGCTCGACACGTGTCTGGTGGGCAGGGTCTCGATTCCCGGCCGCTTCGTCCGCCTTGCAGCGGCGCTCCGGGGCCGGCTCGGCCAGCAGAAGCGCTCGTACGAGCTGCGCTTCTGCAGGCTCGTGTTACGCACCTCGCAGCCCCTGGACTGCCACCTCGACGGCAACCCCACGGTGATTGCGCCACCAGGCTTGATCGTAGAGACGCTTCCAGCCGCGCTCGAGGTTGCCGCGTCCCGGCCTGGCTGAGCTCCTCGCATCCGTCGGTGTTACCTACGGAGCTCGGGGTGGACAGGCTTTCGCACCACCGTGAAGCCGGCCTGGTTGGTGAGCTGATCCCGGACGCCGACCGAGATCCTGTACGTACCTGGCTCGAGCAGGAGGTTGGCCGAGACGGTCCAGTGCTGCTTCTTGCTCTCGTCGTACCCCTTTGCCGGTATGCGGATGGCGTGCTCGATCCGCTGCAGGTCGGACTGCATCCCCTCGCTGTCCCGGGCGGCGAAGTACACCATCAGCCAACCGATCAGGTCCTCGCCGTCGGGGATGAGGGCGATCTTGTCCATCGGCACCAGCACCGAGACCGGGAGTGTCCAGCGCTCGGCCATTGCGGGCGCCGGCTCGCCGGTCGAGACCTCGATCGCCAGCGGGTTGTCTTCAAGGTCGAAAGCCAGACCCGAGACCACCTGGTCGGCAACGCGTGTGGGCAGCGATTTCTCGATGAACGATTTCTGGTAGTTGAGCTTGTACCCCTGCTTACCCTTGAGCTTGACCTCGATCCGGTGCATCCGATCCTCGCCGGTGGGGATGAGCCGGTAGCCGAGCGAGTAATAGGTCTCGATGTCGTCGCCGATCCTCTCGAGGCCGGGACCGACATTGTTGGCGTTGATCACGGCCAGACCGCCGGTCTGGTCAGCCATGTACACCAGCGAATCCTGGTAGTTGGAGGTCGCGATCCCGGCCGCCAGCGACGACCGGGCCTGGCGGTTATCAGCCTCGATCCCGAGGTCCGATTCCAGCCCACGGGCGTCGATTGTGTACAGCCGCACACCGGCTGCGGCGGCGCTCGTCACCAGCCCGCGGAAAAGATCGGTGGAGTCGTAGTCGCGAGCGCGGGTCGTGATCATCGGGTTGCGGTAGCGGTCCTGCATCTCGTAGTACAGCTCGAGGCCGGGTGACAGCGGCAGCCCGTCCGAAACGTAAATGATCGACTTGCGCCCCGGCAGGCCGCTCATCATCGTAACCAGCTCCTGGATCGCCCGTACCGTGAAGGTCAGGTTGTTGCGCTGCTCCTTGGCAAACGACTCGACCTGGTCGAGCGCCCTCCCGATCGACGCGGGGTTCTCGGCATTCTGTGAGATGTAGTCCTCGATCTGCCTGCGGGACGTGAGCATCTCGTTGCGGGCACCGACGAAGCGCTTGGTTCGCCGCAACGCCGAGGCGACCTCGTCGGCGTCGCTCGTGAACGGCTGGAGGATCTTGAGCGAGCGTTGGTAGGACACGACCATCGCCTTGTCCGAAGGCTGCAGCCGCTGCTCCACGAACTCGATCACCTGGTTCAAGATGCGGTTGCGGTTGAAGGGCATCATGTTCTCGTTGTCAAGATAAACGGCGAGGAAGCGCGGCTCGCGCGGCGGCGCCGGCTCGATCGGCGTGCCGGTCGGCAGGGTGGGGGTCGGCGGGGGCAGCGC
>JAAYVZ010000192.1 GCA_012516935.1 Holophagae bacterium | reverse complement strand
GGGAGCCGGGGGGGGGCCGGGCCCCCTCCTGGGCGGCACTCGGGTGGGCGCGTGAGCACCTCGTGGCGGACGAGCAAGCGGTGATCTACGACCCCGAGCTGGCGCCGATGGTCCGACTCGTGCTCGGGCCGGCCGGCTTCGATCTCCGTGCCGGCAATGCAAAAACCGCCCGAGAGGCGATCGATGCCGGGCAGGGGCCGGTGCGGATCGGGCTGCGGGCCGAGCCGGGAGCGAAGGTGCTCAAAGCATGGCGCTGGCCTTCTGGTCGGGTCCAGCGTCTGGTACGGACCGAGGACGCGGCGTGCGTGGTCAGCAAGCTCGGCCGCACCGACCCGGTGCGCGTGTCGCGCGGTTGGCGGAAGGTCAGCGACGGCTTCGAGCTGGTCACGCAGGGGACCGTCGCGCTCGAGACGGACACCCCGGCGCAGACCCTGACGCTCAGGGTGGCCTCGGGCCGGGCGCGCGTGCGCATGGCCGGGTGCCGAGGCTTCGAGCTGGGCAAGGAGTCTTCCCTCGTCTCGCTCGTGCTCGTGCCCGGCCCGGCAGGTGCGGTGGTTTTCGCGCCCTTGGGTGGGCCAGTCCGTTTTTCCGACGTCGAACTGAGGCCGCACGAAGGTGGTGGGTATCCGGCGGTGATCGTGCCGCAGGTGGCAGCGGTGCCGGGCATCGGCGGCTCGTACTGGCAGACCGATCTCGTCCTCGCTAACCCGTACCCGGTGGCGGCGACCGCCGAGGTGCTGTTCCTGCCGTCGGAGCGGGCCAACCCGACCGCGCGGTCGGTGCGCTTCGAAGTGCCCGCTCGAGGCTCCCGCCTGGTGGAGAATGTGCTGGCGGTCCGCGAGCTCCGGCAGGGGCCGCGCGGCGGGGCGCTGTTGGTCCGTACCACAGGGTGCACACCTCCGGCCTGTGGTCTCGAGGTGTTGTCGCGAACCTACAACGCCCAGAGCGAGAGCTGTGACCCGGTGGGCGAAGGGCTTCCCGGTCTCCCTCCGGAGCGCGGGTTGGGCGCCGGTGGCACGGCGGTTTTCGAGGGCGTAATCAACGACGGCGCGCACCGTGGGTACGTGGGGTTCGCCTCGTGGTCCAGCTCACCGGTGCGGGTCCGTGCGGTGCTGCAGGAAGGGGACGGTCAGGTTGTCGGGCAGCTCGACGAACGGCTCGAGGCCTGGAGCCACCGCCACCTTCGCTTGCCGGCGAGCTGCCGGCAAGCGACCCTCACCGTTACGGTCGAAGGTGGTCCCGAGGCCCTGGTCTTTCCCTATTTGTCGACCGTCTCCTCGGTACACAACTGCTCCACCCACCGCTACGCGGAGCGCGTCCAGGGCACGCCAACGGTAAAACCCAGGCCAGTCGATCCAGAGCTCGAAGGGGATAGCCGTGGAGATGGCTGAGGGCGGTGGCCGTCGGCCTGCGGCAGTCCTTTTCGATCTCGACGGCACCCTCGCCGACTCGTTCGAAGGGATCGGGCGAGCGCTCAACGCGGCGCTGCGGGAGATGCGCCTGACGTGCCGCTCGTTCGACTGGGTTCGGACCCACGTCGGCCGCGGTATAACCGCGCTGGTACAGGACGCGGTCGGGCCCGAAGTCGGGGCGGCGGTCACCCGAGAGGTCGAGCGTCGCTGCCTCGAGATCTATGCCCGCATCTACCCGGACGAGACCCGACCGTTGCCTGGGGCAGCGGACGTACTGGCGGTGTGCGCTGCCGCCACCGGGGGCAAGGTTGCGATCGTGTCCAACAAGCTTTCCCACCTGTCGGTGGCGTGGATTGCCCGCTGGGACCTCGACCGCCATGTCGCCTTGGTGGTGGGCCCCGACACCTTCGGGGCCCGCAAGCCCTCTCCCAAGGTGATCCTGCCGGTGCTGGCGCAGTTCGACGTGGCGCCTGAAGACGCGCTGCTGGTCGGCGACATGAAGATCGACGCTGCCGCCGGCGCTGCGGTTGGGATGCCGGTGGTTGGGATCCGGCAGGACCGCACGAACCCGGCCGAGCTGCGGCGGGCAGGAATGCTCGCGGTGCTTTTCGACCTCCGCGATCTCCCCGCCTGGCTGGCCGGGAATGGCCGCGGCTGGGCTACGATTGTGCGGCAATAGGGGAGGATAGATGCCGTACCAACCGAGCGAGAAGGAGCAGGAGTACTTCCTCAGGGAGGAGATGCAGCGGCTGCGCCAGCTACGCGAGGAGCGCCGCCGCAGGCGGGAGGAGGACGAACGCCGCAAGCTCAAGGAGCTGCACTGGATGCACTGCCCCAAGTGCGGTGTCGAGATGGCCACCACCACCATGTACGCGGTCGAGGTCGAGGTTTGCCCCGGGTGCGGAGGGATCTTTCTCGACGCCGGCGAGCTCGACAAGGTGCTCGAGGAGAATACGCGGGGCGGCTTCGCTGCGGCCCTCGGGAGCTTGCGCCGCTGGTGGAAGGAGTGAGTCGCGTGACGCCGTTGCGGGTGGCGCTGGTCTTCGGAGGACGCTCCGGCGAGCACGAGGTGTCGCTGATTTCGGCGCGGTCGGTCGCGGAGGCGCTCGAAGGCCGGTACCGAGTGCTGCCGATGGCCATCGACAGGGCCGGAAAGTGGGCCGACCCGGCGACCGCGGCCGAGGTGCTCGAGGCCGTGGGCACGTCCCCCGACACGACGCCGTCGTTCGAGGGGGTGTCGCGGTTGGATCCGCGCCTGGTCACCGGCGAGGTCGACGTGGTAGTGCCGATCCTCCATGGCCCCTTCGGTGAGGACGGCACCATCCAGGGGCTGTGCGAGATGTTGGCTCTGCCGTACGCCGGCTGCCACGTCGAGGCCGCAGCCGTGACCATGAACAAGCTCACGACCAAGCGGCTGCTGTTGGCCGCGGGGCTGCCGACGCCGCGCTTCGTCGAGGTGAGGGCCGCCGATTGGGCGAGCGAGCGCGAGGCCACGCTATCGTGCTGCCTGGCTCTGCCGCTGCCACTGTTCGTCAAGCCCGCGCGTCTTGGTTCTTCGGTGGGGATCTCGAAGGTCAAGCGCGCCGAGGATCTGCCGGTGGCGCTCGAGACGGCGCTCGACTACGACGAGCTGGTGATCGTGGAGGAGGGGATCCCGGCCCGCGAGATCGAGGTTGCGGTGCTGGGAGGGCAGCCTCCGGTTGCTTCGCAGCCCGGTGAGGTAATACCGGGACACGAGTTCTACGATTACGCCGACAAGTACCTGGACAACGATTGCCAGTTGCTGGCGCCGGCTCAGTTGGAGCCGGCTCTCGTCCACGAGGCTCAGCGGTTGGCGCTGCGGGCCTGTGACGTGACCGGGTGCGACGCGATGGCGAGAGTGGATTTCCTGCTCGATCGTCGCACCGGCCGGCTGCTCGTAAATGAGCTCAACGCGATTCCCGGCTTCACCTCGATCTCGATGTTCCCACGGCTACTTGCGCTTTCGGGTGTGGCCTACCCCGAGCTCATGGACAGGCTCATTGCTTTGGCGTTGGAACGGCACGCGCGGCGGGGACGCTACGCGAGCGCAGCGCTGCGGCCGCTGGCCGACCGGGCGGCAGGGTCCCCACCGGCGCGGACAGAGGAGAAGTCGTGAGCGAGACGGAGGGAGCTGGGACCACGTCCAGCAGCTCCACGACCAGGTCCAGGTTCCATGGGGTGGGTGGCGGTCTTACCGTGTGGGTGGGTGGGGGAGAACCGTTATCCGGCGTTGTACAATC
>JAAYVZ010000191.1 GCA_012516935.1 Holophagae bacterium | reverse complement strand
GACGACGTGGTAGGCGTCGTACAGCCGGTACGCGGTGAGGTAGCCGGGCCAGTAGCGGAAGGTGTCGCCGCACGGCTGGCCGTCGTGCTGCCGGCAGGCCAGCGCGGTGGGCTGCCCAGGCTCGGGGTGGACGCCGTAGGTCTTCAACAGCGGGTCAGAGGTCTGGCCTGCGGGGAGCTTGGCCAGCACCCCCAGGTCGATCGTTTCGGCCACACCCCACACCGGCGCGACGCCGCCGGGCTGGCTCTGATCCGGAACGATGCCGACGTAGCGGGCCCGGGTACCGAGCCGGTACGAGATCTCCGGGTCGGGGATGAGAACACCCTCGGCGGTGCGCTGGTGCCACAGCCGCGTCAGGCGATTGCACGTGGTCTGGCCACCGTCCAGCAGCAGCGCGCCGTGTGCTGGACCACCCAGGTTGAGATCGACAAGGACGGGGTGGGCCGGGACCTGCCCGGTCGCGTCGCGAATCTCGAGGCCCAACTGGATGGTCTTCTCGATGCGGTGCCCATGGATGCCTTCGGGCCCCACCTCGCCCTGTGGCGTGGTGCCGCCGGTCGCCGGGGTGAGGTCGGTCAGCACGGCGCTGAATGGAGGATGCAGCTCGGTGCCCGCCGGCACGATGCCGAGCACGAATTGCTCGGGCGTACACTCCCTCAGATCGGCCATCCGCAGGTCGCCGACAACGCCCATAGCCTCAGTATCGGTCACCGGTAAGGGCACGGCTGTGGAGGCGTCGAGGGGATCGTCCAACGGGTCGGCCACGTCCGACGGCCGGGGTCCGAAGTACGGCTCTGCCGCTCCTCGCGAGGCTCCCTGCCTCCCACCCTCTGTCCCATTGGCCGCCACCCGACGCACGAGTCGTGGCTCGACCTGGAGCTTCTGGGGCGGACCGAGGGCGAGGCCCAACACCTGGTCTGCATAGACCTCGGTAACGGCCACACGCTGGGTGGCAACCGGCTGATAGCGGGGGATTCGCAGGGGCGATGTCAAGGCCCCGTCAGTCGCCGATCCTGGGCTGGACTGGCCCCATCCCACACCAGAAGAAGGGCTATTGGCCGACCCAGCTGGTGTCAGGTCGGCGGCGAAGCTACCAACGAGGTTTGCTGTGTAGGCGATCCGACCCTGGCCCATCAGGCGGACCCTGGTCTCGGCCCCGCCGTAGGTGTCGCTGGTTACGATCGCCCCGCCGGTGAACGCAAGCGTTCCCGTGTCGCCAGCGGCGGGCGCCGGAGCGTATTGCACGAACGCCCCGGCAAGCCGATGTCCTCGGGGATCCAGGGCGATGGCGATCGGCGTCACGTCCTGCCCCACTGGCGCCGTCACGGCGTTGTCGAGGAGCGGGACGATGCGGTCGCCTGCGCCCGGTGGTGCAAGCTGCGTGACCTTGAAGTGGAGGCGGTACTTGCCAGCCCCCTTCGAAGTGCCAGCGCGCACGAAGTAGATGCCGGTGAGAGGCAGCACGGCGTCCGCCAGCTCGGCGTTGAGGTCGAGGCCCGGCTGCCGATCGTACGACACGAGGTTCTGGTAGACGAAATCGTCCGGTCCGGTGATCAACAGC
Source organism: Holophagae bacterium (assembly GCA_012516935.1). Classification (GTDB taxonomy): domain Bacteria; phylum Acidobacteriota; class Thermoanaerobaculia; order Thermoanaerobaculales; family Thermoanaerobaculaceae; genus JAAYVZ01. Next base: position 12,322 of record JAAYVZ010000191.1, on the reverse strand, counting down.
TCGGGATCGAGGCTGTCCGGATGCTCCCATGTTTTCGAAGTGTCGACGCGCTCGAGGGACAGCGACACGCGCGAGCCGGCCGTGCCCAGGAAGTAGTACATGTTGTAGTCCTGCAGGACGTGCTCCGGATCACCGCCGGCGACGAAAGTGCCGGTATACGTCTCGCCGGACAGCAGGTTCAACGCGACGTTGTGGTCCGATGCGGGGACGGCTGGTCGCGTCGACGTCGGCGGGCGGATGGTCAGGTACTTGGTGACGTTGGAAGGCTCGCCGGACGGCTTCCGCGTCTTCAGGTAGTAGTGTCCGTCGAGCATTCCCGGCGGGACCTCGAACAGCAGGGCATCGCCGGTGACATTGACGGAGGCAGCCAGGCTCGTGGTTGGACACCCGCCAACCAGCCTGCACCTGAGGTGAGGCGTGGGAAAGGTAATGAGATCGTAGGGGCCTTGCAGCTCGACAGTTGTGCCCGCCTCGAAGCTCGGTCCGTACACGGCGACGTCCCCGTGCCCGGCCACGAGCACGCCGGGCGCCACACCCGTGATGTCGTGGGGCTTGACGTTGATTGTGCCGCGCGCGGACGTCCCGTTCATGGTGTAGGTCACCGTGAGCGGGCCTTCGCTCGCCGATGCATAGGTCTGCACGTAGGCGATGCAGTGGAAGACATCCCCACCGGGCCCACAACCTTCGAGCGTCTGGAAGGCGATTCCCCGGGTCGGATCGTCTACGCTGGCGGTGAAGTTGCAATTGCTGTCGGGATGTCCCCAGAAGTCGATCCGCACCCGCCCACGCTCGCCTGCTGCAACTGAAGGGGTGAGGACCCTAACCTCATCCACCTCCGACGGTAGCAGGGTAAACGGCTGCGTCAGACTCACGCCATCGTAGGTGGCCGTGATCTGGGCGGGCTCGGGCTCGCATGTCGTGGTGTAGAGGCTAATCGTAAAGCTGGCCTGCTCCCCGCCTGCCGGGATCACGACCGTGGGGTCGACGGTGACGTGCGGAGAAGTCGAGGTCAGGGCGACCAGTGCACCGCCTGGGGGCGCCCCACCGAAGAGCGTGACCTTGTTGCTCAATAGGTAGTAGTGCCCACCAGGCCACGCCTCGGGGTTCAGTGTCAGGGACTGGAGTCGCGCCCGCTCGAGCGTCAGGGATGCGGTCGCACTCGATCCGTTGACGGAGGCGGTGACCTGTAGGGTTGTCGGCCCAGCAACCCACGACGTCGGCCATTGCTCGTGGTGTAACCAACCTCGAACAACCGTCGAAGGCGGCAGGGCGATCAGATCGGGACGATCGGTGCTGAGCTGCACAGCCAGACCGGGGTTCGGAATCGGCGGCCAGATTTGAATGCCCACGCTGGCTCGCGAGCCCCCACCAATGGTCGCTGGGCTGAACGACAGCGAGGTAATGCGTGGAATGGCCGTCGTCACGGTATCGGACTTGCTCGTACCGTTGAGGGTGGCGGAGAGTACTGCGGTGCCCTCGGTACCAGCGGCCACGGTGATGGGCAGCGTGATCTCGCGGGTGCCCTCCGGGACGGTCACGGTCGGATCGATGCTGACGAGCGCCGGGTTTGACGAGCTGAGCTGGACGACGAGGCCGCCCGCAGTAGCCGGGAAGGTGAGCTCGAGCCGGGCCGTATGGATGAAACCCGCAGCCAGCCGTGACCCAACGGTCAGACGGGCCACCGTCACGGGGAACAGATCCAGCGGCACGCTGACGCTCTTGCCCGGGCTCGCCGCTTTGATGAGGATGGCGACCGACTGCGATATCGGCGTTGTCTGGGCCGTGAAGCTTGCCGTGGTCGCCCCAGCGGTCACCAAGAGTAAGGGAGGTACCGAAACGAGCGCAGGGTTCGTGCTCGTGAGTGTGACCTCGAGGCCGCCGTCGGGTGCCGGCGCGTTGAGCGTTACGTAGCCCTTCACCGGGAACCCCCCCGGCATGGGGTTGTCGCGGAACCGAAGCTGGATCGGGCCGATGGCCTCGACAGTAAGGGTTGTCGTTCGGGTAGCTCCGCCGCCGCTCGCTGAGATCTCGGCCATACCGGTCGGCTGGCCGTACACGGTGGCGATCTGGACCGTTGCCTGTGTGTTGCCTTCCTGTACGATCACTGTCTCGGGAACAACCACGATCTGTGGAGCCGTGCTGGACAGCGAGACGGCGAAACCTCCGGGAGGCGCAGGACCAAGGAGTGCAATCGTGAGGATTGCCGAGCTGCCAGCAGCTATCGTCGCTGGGCTGATCGCGACACTGGCGACCGCCAGCGGGCCAACGGTCAGCATCGCGGTCGATGTACTTCCTCCCCCGGAGGCGGAGATCTCGACAGGGGTCGGGTTGGCCACAGCAGTCGTGCCAACGGCAAAGCTCGCCGAGGATGATCCAGGTTGGACGGTCACCGCAGAGGGCACTGCCGCGACCGCTGGCAGAGCGCTATGCAGGGCTACCTCGACGCCGCCAGCAGGTGCCGGGGCGTTGAGGGTCACGGTACCCGTCGTGGCCAGCCCACCCATGATCTCGCTGCTCGCGAGCTGCAAACCAACGACATGGAACGAGTCCACGAGGATACCGGCGGACTTCACGATACCGCCTGCGCTGGCGGTGATCTCGACATCTGTTGGCGTCGCCGTGGCGCCCGCCGTGATGGGGAACGACGTCGAAGTTGAGCCCGACGTCAGCGTGACGGAGGGTGGCACCGCCGCAAGGGCGGGGTTGCTCGAAGAGAGCACGACGGTCATGCCACTGGCGGGGGCTGCGGGGTTGACCGTCACCCAGCCGACCGCGGTCTGTCCAGGAAGAACGACCTCGGGTATCACATTCAAGCCGGTGATTGTCGCCTGACGTTCGGCTGCGACCGGTAGGGTGATCCTGTGGGTATTGCCCCTGGTCGGCTGGATCTCCACCCAGAGGGTGGCCGGGCCGGTTTGCGTGTCGGTGTCGAACTCGACCGAGAAGTGGCGGCCGTCCGGATCGAGGGTCACCTGGCGGGGCCCTCCCCATCCGGGGTCGAGGCCGGCATGGACGCTCCTGACGTAGTCGTCGGCGAGGGCGAACTCGGCCAGTCCCGAGACCACCACGTGCGGGACCGGCACGATCGCTCCACTCGTCGGCGAGAGCACCGAGATGGAGCCGAGATCGGCGTCGGCAACCAGCTCGAAGTCGTGGAGATGAAGCGAGCCATCGTCCGCTACGCTGAAGGCCCACGAGCCAGAGTCGTGGAGAGCTCCGGGCGCGTTCACGGTGACAACGTAGTCGCCGGTCGGTGCCGAGGCGATCCGATATCGGCCGTGCTGGTTGGTCAGGACGGTCTGCGAGAATGCTGCGTCGGCGTTGGTGAACGTCACCTCAGCACCTTCCACAGGGGTCAGCGTGCCAGCTCGCACGACGAAGCCTCCGGCGGCCCAGCTCGGCGGCTGGGGAGTGGTCCGTGGCGCGTTGTAATCCAGGCGTAGCATCCCACCTGGCGGGGCGAAATGCGGCCGGGCCCAGCCAAGAGCCGGGCCAGGCTCGACACCGTTCAAGGTCCGCAGTCCCGTGGGTGCGCTGTTGAGCCGGTAGAAGGTCGAGGTCGTGGCGAGCCAGAATTCACCTTGACGGGGGGCGCCGGAGACCGGGTCAGTGGTGGTGATCTCGACCGTAGCCGTCTCTCCCACACCCGCGAGCACGACATCCTGCCGTGCCTGCCAGGCCCACTCGTACCAATGGCCACCACCGAGTCCAGTCACGACCTGCGAGCGGTATCCAGGGGCCTCGACGAACAGGGCGTAGTCACCTCGCGCGATCGGAAACTCGAACCAGCCCTCAGAGGTCGTCGTGGTTGCGCCGTGCCCTCTAACGGTAACGATCGCTCCGCTTACTGGCAGCCCCACGCTGTCTCGCACGATACCGCGGAGCACCCCCACCGGAGAACGACCCTCGTGTGGCCGCATGTCCGCATCGCTCCGCACCTCCTCGTTCGGCCCAAGTTGGAGGTACTCGGTCGCCACTGGCGGGTAACCCTCTTTCGCGAAAGTGAGGACCTCGACGCCGGGCGGTAGCTCGTTGAACTCGAAGAAGCCATCTGCATCGGTCGTGGTTGTCAACCCGGCCCGGGCAGTCATTACCGTCACGCCTTCCAGCCTCTGGCCGATATTGGGGTTCTGAACCCAACCCCAGAGGCGTGCCGGGCGCTGTTCGAGCAAAACAGGAGGCAGCGTCGTCGTCTCCCCCACGCGAACTTCGACCTCGTCGGTGGTCAGCGGGAAGGCGTCGCTGCGCGACATTACGAGCCGGTGGACTCCGTTGGGAACCCCTTCCAGAGTGAAGCTACCGTCCCAGTCCGTGTCGGTGCCGAAGTCGGGGTCGCTCTCGAGACACACCCAGATCCTGGACGCCCCCTCCCCCGTCGGGCCGATCCCCACCCTGCCTGACACGGCCCCCGTGCCAACCCCAGCACGGCCCAGCACGATGTCAGCGATCGACGACACCTGTCCCTCTACAACGGTTACGGCAGCGCCGTCTGCAGGCACCCAGCCGTCGCGGGCAGCGCGCACGGTGTGTGTGCCAGGAGTCACCCCAGCGAGCCAGAAACGGCCATAGGAATTTGTCGTCGCTGTGATGGGCGGAGTGAGCCCCTTGACGCTCACAGTGACATCGGGCAGCGGGGCGTCGTCTGCGCCGCCGTCCCGCACCGTCCCCATGATGGCGGCGAGCTGCGGGCCGATTTGGACAACGATCTCGGCGCTGGCTTCGAGAACCGGCCCACGCACTGTGAGCGCCCAGACGTGGAGCATGTGGGGGCCGTTGGCAGCGGAAGTCTCGAAGGTGATCTGGAAGTGGCGGCCGTCGGGGTCGTAGGTGACTTGCTGAATGACCGTCGGGGCGTCGGTGAGCTCGACGGCTACCGCCGTGACATACGCGTCGGCGACCGGCAGGTCAGCCTCGCACTGCACGGTGACGGTGCTGGAGCCGAGGACCTGTCCGGTCGTCGGGGAGAGGATGGTCAGGCTCCCGTTGTCCGCCTCCGACACCAGCGTGAGGTCCCCGATCCGCAAACCCTCGTCGTTGGCGGCGTCGAACTCCCAAGGATGCTCAGTGTGCAGCCCCCCGTCGGCCCACGCCTCGACTTGGTAGTACCCCTCCGGCCCATTAGCGAAGCTCCAGCGGCCGGCCTCGTCGGTGTACGTGTCCTCTACGAAATCCTCGTCGGGGTTGGACAGCGTCACTCTGGCGCCGATCACCGGCTCGCCCGTGGTGGCCAGGGTGACGATGCCGGCGGCGGCCCACCGCGGCTCCTCCTCGGGGATGGTTACGGGGCCGTGGAAGTCGAGCGCGATGGTCTGACCCGGCAGCAGCGTGCGCGGGCTCGCCCAGCCGAATAGGCGGCCCGGCGGGATACCGGTGAGCAGATGCGTGCCATCCGGCGCGGTCTCCACGGGCACGAAAGCGGTGGGTGCCCAGATTGCAAGGGCGCCTTGCCGCGGCACGCGAGTCACGGGATCGGTGGTGGTTGCTGCCACGGTGCCGGTGTCACCGGTCGCCGCAAGCATGAAGTCGGCTATGTCTCTACAGTCGCTGTGGAAATAGAAGCAGCCCGTACCCAGGCGCGGGCTGAGCGCGAACTGGAAGCCCTCTTTGCTCGCACGCAGCACGACAGTGCCGCGCGGCAGGTTCAAGCTGTAGCTGCCGTCGGCGGCAGTCGTCGTGCTCAGGCCGCCGGCCACGGTCACCTCGGCGCCCTCGATCGCGGCGCCGGTGCCGTCCCGCACCACACCGTTCAGGCGGAGCATGATCGGGCCGCCCCATACCGGGCGCAAGTCGCCCCAGATCTCGCGTATCTCGTTGTTGGCGACAGTCACGACGTCGGTGGTGAAGGAGATGTAGCCGTCCTTGTGGAAAGCGACCATCTCCCAGCCGGGCATGACGTTGTCAAATGAGTAGTGGCCGTCACCGTCGGTTGTGGCGGTGCGGCCGGAGCGGGCGAGGACGACGGTTACTCCCTCCAACGGTTGGTTGAGGTCGGGGTTGAGTGCGGTGCCGAAGATCGTCCCCGGGCGTGGCTGCAAATCGATAGCGGGCACGATCGTCGTCTGGCCAGTCTGGACGACGACGGCGGCCACGTCGGCATCGGTGTAGTCGCCGCGGGAGAAAAGCATCCGGTACGTCCCCACCGGCAGGTCATGGAGCTCGAAGTGACCCTGCCAATCCGTGCCGGTGTTGAAGTCGGGCTGGTCTTCTGGCCGTACCCAGACCGCGCTCAACGGCAGACCCGTGACAGCATCGTGCACCTCGCCAGCGACGGTGCCGCGGCCGATCTCGAGGTCGAACTCCTCGTTTGCGCCGTCGGTGCCGAGGTCGAGCTCGCGGGTCTGACCGGTGTAGGAAGGATGCGCGACGGTCAGGTGGATGAGACCCCAGGCAACGTCCGAGAGGGTGTAAGTACCGTCGGCAGCCGTGGTAGTGGTGCGCGTGGGCTGCTCGTCGACGCTCACCGTGGCGCCCTCTACGGGCGAGCTGTCAAGGGTCGAGCGGACGACTCCATTGATGGTGACACCAAGGCGTGCGAGCACGAGGTCGCCGATCGACGAGGTCTGGCCCACCTCCACCGTGACCACCCCGCTATCGGCGGCCGTCCAGCCGTCACGCGCGGCGTGCACGGTCTGGTTGCCGGGAGACACGCCCGTCAGGGTGAAGGTGCCGTTGGCCGCAGTCGTCCCGGTGATCGCAGGGGCGACCCCGTTGACGCTCACCGTGACACCCGACAGCGGGGAGCTGGCGGCACCGCCGTCGCGTACGGTGCCGACGATGGTGCCGGCGGTCTTGGTGAGCAGGATGGTGCCGACGGAAAAGGAAGAGGTGTTGACGGTGTATGGCCCGGCGGTGCGGCTCTGGTAGCCGGTCTTGGCGAGGCTGAGGGTCTGGCTGCCCATCGGCACGCTCGCCAGGCTGAAGGTACCTTTGGAGCCCGTGGTCGTGGTCTTCGAGGGGTCGGACTGGAGCGTCACGGTGACGCCCTGCAGATTGATATTGGTCCCCTGCTCCTTGACGGTGCCGGTGACGGTCGCGAGCTGGGTGAGCTCGATGTTGGGCACGGTCGTGGTGCTGCCGCCGACGACGGTGATCGTCCCGGTCACGGTGGTGAGCCAACCGCTCTTGGTCACGGTGAGGGTCACCGGGCCGGCGCCGGTGGTGAGGGTGAAGACGCCGTTCGTGTTGGTGTTGTTGTACGTCGAGGTGCCGGTGACTGTGACCCGCGCGCTCGCAACGGCGGCGCCGTTGAGTGAGTTGACGACGGTGCCGGTGAGGGTGCCGCTCTGCACGAACGGGATGCTGCCGAGGGCCGTGGTCTGGCCGTTGGTGACGGAGAAGGAGGAAGTGGTTGTGGCCACCCACCCGGTCTTGGTGATGGTGAGCGTGTAGCTGCCAGTCGCGGCGTAGAGCGTGAACGTGCCGTTGGTCGCGGTGGTGGCGCTCGTGCTGGTACCGGTGATCTTGACGGTGGCGCTGCTCACCGGCGCACCGCCGACCGAGCTGACGACGGTGCCGGTGATCAGCCCCATGGGCTGGAGCTGGATGAGCGGCACGGTCACGGTGCCGGATGCTGGTACGGTGATGCTGCTGGTGACGGCGTCGACGTAGTTCGTCTTTGTAGCCGTGAGCGTGTACGTGCCGGCGGCCACGCTCGAGATGGTGTAGGCCCCGCTCGCGTTCGTCGTCGCTTTCTTGGACGTGTTCTGCGTGACTTTGACCGTGACGCCCGACAGCTCGGTGCCGGTCACCGCGTCCTTGACGGTCCCAGTGATGTTGCCCGCTGAGGCTCTGCCCGCGATTCCCAACACCAGCAACCACACGACGAATCCGGTCGCCATGCGGCTGAAGCAACGCCAGCAATACCCCGACTCGACCATGCACCACCCTCCTCGCCAGGCTCGTGCCGGCGCGTCGTGAGGTACGGACGCCCGGAGCGCGGGAGAAAAGGCTCAGGACGCCGGCCTCGCGGCTGCCAAGCCGAGGCTCTGACATCGCCAAACCGTTGCCCCCCAGGTACTGCCGAACGGTTGTTGGTCTTGGGGCGGCCTTTTACATGACTTCATATCCGAATGTCAAGGCTCGCCGTCAGGTTGTTGCCCCACGCTCCGAGACGGCTACTCATGCTGTTGAGGGAGCCGCTCGCAGAACCCGTCCTGTCAGCGGTCACCGCGCATTTCCCTCGCTGGGCGAAGCGGGGAGAGGACAAGCAAAGAACCGGGAGTGCTTCGCAGGCGGCTCGGGGTATACTCCCGGTGGAGACCGGCGTGCCACGTATCGGGGAGATCCTCATTGCCAAGGGTGCACTGACCCAGGACCAGCTCCGCTCCGGGCTGGACGCTGCCCGCCGCAATGGGGGACGGCTCGGAACCTGGCTGGTGCGACTCGGCTACATCAACGAGGCCGCACTGCTCGAGGCGCTGGTCCAGCAGTACGGGCGCCCGGCCGCCAAGGCGATCGACCTCGCGACCGCGCCCTTGGCGGTGCGCAACCTGCTGCCGCCAGCGTTTTGTAAACGTCACATGCTGCTGCCATTTAACCGCAGCGGGCGGCAGCTCGACGTGGCCATGATGAACCCGGCGGACCTCGTCGTCCTGGACGAGATAACCCGTTCCACCGGCCTCATCGTCCGCCCCTACATCGCCACCGAGGCAGCCCTCGCAGCGGCGTTGGCGCTGACGCCAGCGCCGGCTCCCACCACCGGCACTGCAGCGACGCCGGGACCGCCTCGGGCAGCCGCTCGCGAGTGGCGCCAGTTCTGGAAGATGGAGGCGCCGACTCTCGAGCTCATGAAGGCCCTGACGGCACCGGCAACACTGCCGGTGGCCCACCTCTCGGCCTCGTTTCCTTTCTTGGCTGCGCTCGGAAGCGGCGCGCCGGTTGCAGTGACTACCGAGCCGGCCGACCTCGCCGAGTCGCTGTCGGCGGCGACGCACCGTGATCAGGTCGCCAGCCTCATTCTCGGCGCCCTCGCCGCACCGGGGCGTCGGGTTGCGCTCTTCTCGCTCCAACAGCACAAGGTCATGGGCTGGGCGGCCACCGGCTTGGGGGTCCGTGAGGACGACTTCCACACCCTCATGGTCACCATCGACCGCCCGTCCGTGTTCCACGGCCTCAGCAAAGGCACCGAGACGCACGCCGGGCCCTTGCCGTCCGGTGACGTCACCGATCTCGCGACCGAGGCGCTCGGTGCTCCTCCTGCGAGGGAAGCGGTGGTGAGTGCCATCAAGGTGCGCGGGAAGCTCGCCGGCTTCGTTTGGGTGGATCGTGGCGAGGAAGGGATCGCGGGCGTCTCTGTCAAGGAGGTCGAGGAGGTGGCCCGGCTCGCCGGCCTGGCACTCGAGATCCTGGTGTTGCGACAGAAGATCAAAGCCGGTGCCCGCTTGACAGAGGGCGGGGCAACGGATTAGCTTTGCCCGTCCTGTTCGGGAGGGACTGATGATCAAGGCGGATCTCGTCAAGAAGGTCATGGACTCGGTTGAGCTGCCTCACAGCAAGGCGAACGACGCGGTCAACGCGATCTTCGATGCCATGCGCGAGGCGCTGACCCGCGGCGACCGCATCGAGCTGCGCGGCTTCGGCGTGTTCATCGTCAAGAACCGCAAGCGTGGCATCGGTCGTAACCCCAAGACCGGCGTTGAGGTCGCGATTCCGCCCGGAAAGACCATCCGCTTCAAGCCAGGCAAGGCGCTCCGCATCCTCGAATAAGTGTCGGACCCACCGCTTCAGATCGAGATCATCGGCCCCGACGGTGTCCCCGTCGGGGTTGTTCGTCCTCCCCCGCCCCCTCCCAGCCGGGTCTGGCTGCACGTTCTGCTGTTTCTCACCACACTCGCCTCGACCACGTTGGTGGGGGGCGTGAGCTTCACCTCGGCCGCCGATGTGACCGGCGTCACAAACCTGCCGGCGCTCCTCACCCACCCAGCCGTGCTCCGCTCCGGCCTGCAGTTCTCTCTGCCGCTGATGGCGATCCTCCTGGCCCACGAACTGGCCCATTACTGGGCCTGCCGCAACCACCGGTTGGATGCGACGCTACCGTTCTTCATTCCAGCTCCACTGGGCATCGGCACCCTCGGTGCCTTCATCCGGATCCGCTCACCGCTCCTCTCCAAACGGGAGCTCTTCGACGTCGGCGCCTCTGGCCCGCTGGCTGGATTCCTCGTCGCCGTGCCGTGCTTGCTGGTCGGGATCCAGCACTCCTCGATCGTCGCCGAGCTCCCGAATCGGGGCTACATGCTCTTCGGAGAGCCGCTGCTTTTCCGCTACCTCAGCACTTGGATTCACCCGTCACTGGCTGACGGTGCCGACCTCCTGCTCCATCCGACCGGCATGGCCGCCTGGTTCGGTCTTTTCCTGACCGCCGTCAACCTGCTGCCGTTCGGTCAGCTCGACGGCGGGCACGTGCTTTACGCCCTCATCGGCCGCTGGCACCGCCGCATCGTCTGGCCGGCTCTGACGGTGCTCGTGCTCCTCGGGTTGAAGTGGCCCGGATGGTGGCTGTGGGCGGTAATCGCCCTGGTGATGAGAGTCCGTCACCCCTGGATCCCAGGTGAAGACGAGCCGCTCGACGCCCGGCGCCGGTGCCTAGCGTGGATCTGCATCGTGGTCTTCGTGCTTTGTTTCACTCCGCAGCCCATCACCTTGATCGACTGACGCCGCGGCGACGTCGGATCACCGCGCACGCAGCTTGTTCTGCATGATTCCGAGGATCTCGGTGTCCATCGCGGCCATCCCGCGGGTGGTGATGCGGCCGAGGTTGACGAGCGTCTCCGCAGGGCTGTGCCCGAGGATCCCGTCGGTCGCCGGGATGCCAATGCCAGCCAAGGCCAACGAGGCGGCGCGGAAGGCGGCGTCGATTCCGGTCATGGTCTTGAGCCCGCAGCCGATCTTGGCACCGTCGCAGATCATGCCCGTGAGGTTGCCGACGATGTTGCTCATCGCCAGTGCGATCTCGTCGGCGCCGCCGTCCTCCAGGAGAACGAGACCGGCCGCCACCCCCAAGCCGGCGGCGATGGCCGCCCCACACGCGGCCGAGAGCGAGCCGAGCTGGTGGGTGACCGACGACGTGACCAAGCATCCCAACGCCAACGCCTCGTCGATGCGCGTATCGGTAACCCCCGACTCCCGGCCCCACAAGGTGAGCGGTACCGCGCAGGTGATCCCTTTGTTGCCGGAGCCGGCCAACGTCATGACCACGAACGGCTCCCCCGACATGCGGGCGTGGACGCCCGCGCAGACCAACCGAGAGAGGCGGCTCAGCGAGTCCTGGTGGGCGGTATCGACGAACCGTGGTGGGAACAACGACAGGCCATGGCGGGCAATAGCGATGTTGCGTGCCGCTCCCTCGCGCAGCACGGTCCGGTCGGCCTCCCGCGCCGAGCGTGCGAGGTCGATGAGTGCCCCGATCGGTAACGTCGCGAGCTCCTGCCGGACGCTCCCGGGCTCACCGGCAGCCCGCACCGCCTGACCTGGTTCAACCGTGACGCCGTTGCGCTCGAGCCGCACCAGGCTGGAGTGCTCGCGCTCGATCACCGCCCGCCCCACGCCGCCGGCGCGGGCGACGGTGCAATCGATGTGCAGCCACTCACGCCGCGTTTCCACGTCCACCGTCGTGCCTCCGGCCTCGACCAGGCGCCCGGCTGCGTCGACGATCTCCGGCGTCAGGTCGGCAAAGCACTCGAGGCCGCGGTCTGGGCCGGGGAGCAGCGCCCCCAGCGCCATCGACCACAGGATGCCGGTTCTCCGTCCGGAGTTGGGAATCCCGACCGCATAGCAGTTCTTGTAGGTGCGCGGATCGCACACCAGATGTACGGCTCGCACCGGTCCATCACACACCGATGCCGCGGTTGCCGCGGCCCACGCGATCGCCGCCGGCTCGGTGCACCCGAGCGCTGGCCGCCACTCCGCTTCGAGGTAATCCGCCAGGAGCATCGTCACCTCCCAGCGCGACTTTAGGAGCCCGGCGGGGAAATGGAAAGACCCACACGCCGAGACCCGGGAGGCTGGCCAGGCGCGACAAGGCAGACAACGATCGACCTCGCTGGCTTGAGGTCGTAGCGCTGTCCGGGGGTGTTGAAGTACTTGGGGTTTGCGGAGGGGGCGTTGGGGAGTCACCCCATGGAGGGTAGGTAGGACCTGGGTCGGGGAGGGGCGGAGGTGTGTGAGGGCGTGATTTCACCCCACTGTGATGACGCGGAGATTTAGTCGCATAGTTGCTATGGTTGTGTTGTCGCTGAGTCCACAAAGTAGACGAGATAGTAGAACAGCGGCCCACAGTACGGTAGAATCGGCTCGCGAACGTTGACCTCCGCAAAGGAGCCGCCGT
>JAAYVZ010000190.1 GCA_012516935.1 Holophagae bacterium | reverse complement strand
GCCCGACGACGAGATGCTGGGGATCTTCCACGCCCTCGGTGTCACACCTCCCAGGACGAACCCGCGCAAGAATGTAGGCAGAACGCAGCGCCCAAAGAACTAGCCCCGTCCCCTTCTACAACAACCACTTGCGCAATAAACTACGCCTCACCCGCCGGGGAAGATCAGTCCGGGATGCCGTCGCCTCTCACCAACCGGTGGTGTTGACGCTCGTCCGCTGGCTGGCCTACCCTCGCGGGTGAGCAGGAGGTCGTCATGAAAGGCAACGACAAGATCATCGACACCCTCAACGCGCTGTTGTCGGACGAGCTGACGGCGATCAACCAGTACATGGTCCACTCCGAGATGTGCGACGACTGGGGGTACGAGAAGCTCCACGCGGCGATCGAGAAGCGCGCTATCGACGAGATGAAGCACGCCGAGAAGCTCATCGGGCGCATTCTCTTCCTCGAGGGACGGCCGATCGTCTCGAGCCTCGGCCCGATCACTATCGGTGCCGAGGTGGACTCGCAGCTCCGCAGCGATCACGCCTCCGAGCTGGCCGCGGTGAGCGCCTACAACAACGCGATTCGGCTCACTGCGGAGCTCGGCGATAGCGGCACCCGAGAGCTGCTCGAGAGCATCCTCGCGGACGAGGAGGTACACATCGACTGGCTCGAGGCTCAGCTCGACCAGATCGAGCAGATGGGTCTCCCTACCTACCTGTCGAAGCAGCTCCCGAACTGAACCTACTGCCGCCGCGCCGGTGGCCGGGACCACCGCTTTCCCAGCGGAGCGGGCCAGCGCCCGCACTGGCCCGTAGCTGCACGATGCGAGAACGCCCCGTACCCCAGCTTCAGGCATCCGCCCGCTGGGGGTTGAGGGCGAGGGCCGACAGTGCTATCGTCTCGCGGGCATGTGAATCTCTTCACGCCGTAGCCCCGGAAGGACATCCCCATGAAGATCCTGGTCCTCAACTCGGGAAGCTCATCGATCAAGTTCCAGCTCCTCGACACCGTCGAGCGCACGGTCATGTGCAAGGGGCTCGTCGAACGCGTCGGCCTCGCCGACGCCATCTTCAACTACCAGCCTGCCGGCGGCGAGAAGTCCAAACAGATCCTGCCGATCGCCGACCACACGGCCGGGATCAAGCTGGTTCTCGACACCATCACGAGCCCCGAGCGCGGCGTCATCGCCTCCCTCGACGAGCTGGGAGCGGTCGGACACCGAATCGTCCACGGGGGCGAGAAGATCCAGCGGTCGGTGCTGCTCGATGAGGAATCGCTCGCGCTGATCGACGAGTGCACGCCCCTCGCACCCCTCCACAACCCCGCCAACCTCATGGGTGTGGATGCGATGCAGAAGCTGCTTCCGCAGGTCCCCAACGTCGGCGTGTTCGATACCGCCTTCCACGCCACGATGCCGAAGTCAGCCTTCGTTTTCGCTCTCGACTACGCGTACTACGAAAAGCACGGTATTCGTCGGTTCGGGTTCCACGGCACCTCCCACCAGTATGTAGCGCTGCGCGCCGCCGAGATCCTCGGCATCCCGCTCGAGGACTTCAACGGCGTCACCTGCCACCTCGGCAACGGGGTCTCCCTGACCGCCGTCAAAGGTGGCAAGTCGATGGACACCACGCTGGGGTTCGGCACCTGCTGTGGCGTACCGATGGGCACCCGCTCCGGCGATGTTGACCCGGCCGCGCTCATGCACCTCATCGACGAGCTCGGGATGACCTCGCGTCAGGTCTGCGACCTCATCTACAAGGGCTCGGGTCTCAAGGGGATCTCCGGCGTATCGCACGACATGCGAGACCTTGAGGAGGCGGCGGCCAAAGGCCACGAACGGGCCGAGCTGGCGCTCGAGATCTTCGCCCACGCCACCCGCAAGTACATTGCCGCTCTCGCCACCAGTCTCGGCGACCGCGTCGACGCGGTGGTCTTCACCGCCGGCATCGGCGAGAACGGCCCTGAGATCCGCGAGCGCATCTGCCGGGGACTCGGTTTCATGGGTGTGCGGATCGACCCCGAGCGCAACCGGGTGCGCGGCAAGGAAGCCGTGATCTCTCCAGAAGACGCGCCGGTCAAGGTCATGGTCGTGCCAACCAACGAGGAGCTCATGATCGCCCTCGACACCGAGGCGGTCGTCACGGCCTCTCGCGCGTGACACCATCGGTGGGGCGGCACACGACCACCGCCCGATGACCACGGACCCGGTCGACGCTCGCGTTCTACCGCCGGGCGCGCACGGGGTACGGCGGGCGGGTGGGCTTCGCCGGAGGCGCTGGCGGCAGCTGCTTCATCACCACCTCGATCGCCTTCTCGAGCTGCGGGTCGCGCCCGGCGATCACCTCCGCCGGGAGCTGCTCGACCTCGAGGTCGGGCGGCACGCCCTCGTTCTCGACCACCCAGCCACCGTCCTCGGTCCAAATCGCCAGGTTGGGGGCGGTGATGGTACCGCCGTCAACCAGCGGCGGGAACCCCAAGATCCCCACCAACCCGCCCCAGGTACGCCGGCCCACCAGCGTGCCGAGCCCGAACTTGCGGAACATCCACGGCAACAGGTCGCCACCTGAGCCAGCCGTCTCGTCGATGATCATCACCTTGGGACCGTGGATCGCCGCCTGCGGGGTCGGTAGATCCTCTCCATAGCGCATCGCCCACCAGGCCACGAACGGCCGCCGGAGGTGGTCGATGTAGTAGTCGGCAACGCTGCCACCGCCGTTGTGCCGCTCGTCGACGATGATCGCCTCCTTCTGCGCCTGAGGGTAGAAGTAGCGCTTGAAGTATTCGTGCCCTTGAGCGGCGGTATCGGGCACATGAACGTAGGCCACCCGGCCCGCGGTAGCCTGCGCCACCTTGCGGATGTTGCCCTCGACCCAGTCGCGGTTGCGCAACGCTAGCTCGTTGTCGATCGGGACCACCTTGACCGTGCGGGCTCCTGCACCGGTCGGGTCCGGTCCGACCGTGAGCTCGACCGTCGTACTGGCTGTGGCCTCGAAACGGGCGAATAGGTTATCGGGCGGCACGAGGTCACGGCCCTGCACCGCCAGGAGGTACTCGCCAGCCTTGACGTCGACGCCCGGCTCGGTGAGCGGGGAGCGCAGCTCCGGGTTCCAGTTCAGCCCTCCCAAGACCCTGGCGAAGCGGTAGCGGCCGTTGCTCACCTCGTAGTCGGCGCCGAGCAGCCCACCGGGCACCCTCTCCGGTTGGTTGGCGTCGTCACCGCCGCCGCCCCGATGGTGCCCCACCGCCAGCTCCGAGCACATCCACTGAATGACACGGTTGAGGTCCGAGCGGGTGGCGAGGTCGGGCAGGAACTGCGCGTACTTCTGTCGCATCGCCTCCCAATCGACACCGTGGAAATTGGGGGCGTAGAAGAAATCGCGGTTGATCCGCCACACCTCGTCGAAGATCTGCCGCCACTCGACTCGTGGCTCGACCCGCACCCGGACCGCCTCGACGGCAAGCTTGCCCTTCCCCGCATCGAGCTTTCCCGTGGCATCGCCGATCGCCCACTCGCCGGCCTGGCGGACGAGGACCCTCTTGCCGTCGGGGGTGAGCTGGTACTCGCTGACCTTGTCGATGACCACCGTCTCCTGGCGCGTATCGAGGTCGAACCGGCACAGCGTCATGGCACGCTCGCCGGTGCGCCGGCCGACGCCCTCCTCGTGCTTGAGGTAGAACACCTTGCCAGCCTCACCCCCAGCCAACGAGGTGAAGTACGAGCCCTTGACACCGAGCGGCAGGAGGCGCTGGTCGAGGCCGTCGAAGTCGATCTTGACCGCCACCGCCTTCGCAGCGCTGCCCTTGCCGGGCTCACCGGCCTGGCCCTTGGTCTTCTCGCCCTTCTTCCCCACGTCCGCTGGCTTCTCCTCTGTCTTCCCCTTCTCCTCGTCGCTCTGCCGGGCGAGCGGCGAGGGCACGTCCTTGGCCAGCACAGCGAGGTAGATGTCGTTGGTCAGCTCCATGTCGGCGTTGGACTGCGCGAACCAGTCGCGCACCGGACCCGCGTCGGTCGAGGCCACGACGTAGAGGTACTTTCCGGAGGCGTCGAAGGCGGGCTGCCCCACGTCGGTGAGGGCGTCGCCGAGTGGGAACGAACGGTCCTGCGCGAGCGAGTAGAGCCAGATCTGCTGGAGGTTCGAGGCCGTGTTGCGGGTGTACGCGATCCACGCCGAA
Organism: Holophagae bacterium; assembly: GCA_012516935.1. Classification (GTDB taxonomy): domain Bacteria; phylum Acidobacteriota; class Thermoanaerobaculia; order Thermoanaerobaculales; family Thermoanaerobaculaceae; genus JAAYVZ01. The sequence continues at coordinate 28,088 of JAAYVZ010000190.1, read as the reverse complement.
TCCGGTGCCCACGCGTAGGCGAGGGTCGGCATGGGGCTGTACAACGTCTCCGACGAGATCTTCGTGACCTTCCCCGTGGCGAGCTGCAGCCAGAAAAGCGAGAGAGAGTTGTCTGTCCAGGCCAGCTTGGTGCCATCGGGCGCCCAGCGCAGGTCACCGTAAAAACCGGCGCCGCCAAGGGTGTAGACCCTCACGGCGCCCTTCCCATCCTGTGGGGCCACATGCAGCCGGTACTCCCCTTCGGCATCCGAGAAGTAGGCGATCGAAAAGCCGTCCGGCGACCACGCCGGGGTGTGCTCGTGCACTCCGGGGGTGTTGGTGAGGATGCGGGGATCACCGTTCTCGGCGGGCACGGTCACGATCTCGCCCCGGATCTCGAACGCTGCGCGGGCGCCCGACGGCGAGATCGACGCCTCGCGAACCCACGACCGCGCCTTCGTGAGCCGTGATCGGGCCTCCGGGAGGTCCGCGGTCACGCCGATCACGAGCCGGGTGCTCGTACGGCTCGCAAGGTCGAGCAGGTGCAGGTATCCCGCCTGCTCGTAGATCACTCGCCCGCCGCCGGAGCTGGCCGCGATCACCGGGAAGTCCTCGTACCGGGTGAGCTGCTCGATCGTCTTGCCCATCGTGTCGTACGCGAACAGGTTGAACTCGCCGGCCCGATCCGAGAGGAAGTAGACGGTGCCGTCGACCCACATCGGGTCGGTGTCGTTGCAGCGGCCCGCCGGCTGTGGGATCTGCTCGACGGCATGCGTCTTCGCGTCATAGAGCCAGATCCGCGAGGCGGTACCGCCACGATAGTTCTTCCACTGCCGGAACGCCTCGTACAAGGGCACGTACGCGAGGTGGGAGCCATCGGGCGAGTAGGTGGCCTTGAAGGCGTGGGGGATCGGCAGCTTCGCCTCCATTCCGCCGGCCACCGGCACGGTGTAGAGCTTGGTATGGCGTCGCGTGTAGACCTCGCGCGGCGAGGTAAAAAGCACGGCTGTCCCGTCCGGCGTGAAGCCCTGCACCAGGTCGTCCCCCGGGTGCCAGGTGAGCCGGCGCGGCTCGCCGCCTTCCACCGGCACCACGAACACGTCCGTGTTGCCGTCGTACTGGCCGGAGAAGGCGAGCAGCGATCCGTCGGGGGAAAACCGCGGGCACATCTCCACTCCGATATGAGACGTGAGACGGCGCACCCCTGAGCCGTCCAGATTGGCGATCCAGATGTCGCCGGCATAGGTGAACGCCACGTGTTTCGCGCTCACCGCCGGCTGCGCCAGCAGCCGTGTGTCGTGCACGTCCACCGCCGTCGCCGTACCGGCGACAAGAAGGACCACCGCGGCAGCAAGGAGAGCATGTCGTCGCATCGCCACCTCCGCCCACCCATATACCAGAGGTGACGGCGATTGTGTACGCTTCTGGCGATCCAGGCGGTTGGCGGTTTGCTGCTGATGGTCTGGCGAGCCGACGCTGCCGCCCGCCCCGCCGGTCCGCCACGACCAGGCCCACGAACGACCACCGACCGACAACGGGTGGGGGCTACTTCGCCTTGCCTTGCGCCGCAACCGCGGCCATCTTGGCGGCGATCGCTTCCTGGTCGCCGAGGTAGCGGTGCGAGATCGGCCGCAACTCACCGTCGAGCTCGTACACCAACGGCACTCCAGTCGGGATGTTGAGGCCGACGATATCGTCCTCGGAGATGCCGTCCAGGTACTTGACCATGGCCCGCAGCGAGTTGCCGTGAGCCGCAATGAGCATCCGCTGCCCGGAGCGGATGATCGGCGCCAGCGTCTGATGCCACAGCGGCAGGACGCGCGCGACGGTGTCCGCAAGCGACTCGCTCACCGGCAGCTCATCGGGGGTCAGCATGGCGTAGCGGCGCTCAAACCCGGGGAACCGCGGGTCGCTTCGCTCGAGCGCCGGGGGCGGCGTGGCGTACGAGCGGCGCCAAAGGCGCACCTGCTCCTCACCGAACTTCTCAGCCATCTCAGCCTTGTTGAGCCCCTGCAACGCCCCGTAGTGGCGCTCGTTGAGCCGCCAGTGCCGGTGCACCGGCAGCCACATGCGGTCCATCTCGTCGAGGGCGATCCATAGGGTGCGAATAGCCCGCTTGAGCACCGAGGTGTAGGCGAGGTCGAAATCGAAACCTTCGGCCGCCAGCAGGCGGCCACCTTCCCTGGCCTCCTCGACCCCCTTGTCCGAGAGATCGACGTCAGTCCAGCCGGTGAACCGGTTTTCCTTGTTCCAGGTGCTCTCGCCGTGCCGTAGCAGGACCAGTGTGTACATTCGACCTCCCTTCCGGGCCGCCAACTGGGCGCTTCCGGTGAGTCAACGATAGCCGCTCCCGCTCGGACCGCACAACCCGGCACCGACTGGCAGGTCGGAAAGCGAAGGCGAGCGCCTGAAGGTGCGCTGCCGAGGGCCTGAGAGCGATCTCGGGACACGGGAGAAGGCGGGCTCGGGACGCGGGAACAGTCTCGGCTCGCGGCTGGCGACCGGTGGGGTCGGCTGGAGGTAGTACCATGGCGAAGCTGATCTGCGGGGAGGAGCTTACATGGAGCGGAGGCAACCAAGCGGCGGGTGGGTGCAGGAGGGAGGGCTGGAGGCCCGGGTGCAGCGGCTCGAGGCCATCGTCGAGGCCTCAGCGCTGGTCAACTCCACCCTTGACCTGCGGGCGATCGCCGAGACGATCGTCGGTATCGCCACCCGGCTGATCGGCGCCGAACGGGGCAGCCTCTTCCTACTCGATGCGCGGCAGGGCGTGCTCCGCTCGCTCATCGCCCACGGCGTCGAAGGGCTGCAGGTCAAAGTCGGCGAGGGGATCGTCGGCACCGTGGCCGCCGAGGGCCAGCCTGTAGTCCTCGACGATCCATACAGCGACTGTCGGTTCGATCGACGGTTCGACACCGTGACAGGGTTCCGCACCCGCTCGCTGCTCACCGTGCCGGTGCGCGACCGCGACGGGCAGCTCGTGGCCGTGCTGCAGCTTCTCAACCACCGGGACGGTCGGTTCCGCACCGGCGACGTCGATTTCCTGGCCGAGCTGGGGGTGCCGTTCGCCGTTGCTCTTGCCACCGCGAGGCTGCACGCGGAGATCGTGGAGCGCGAGAAGCTCGCCGAAGAGGTGCGGGTTGCCGGCACGATCCAGCACAACCTCCACCCCAAGGATCTGACGGTGCCAGGGCTCGAGCTGGCTGCCCGCTGCCAGCCCTCCCGCGGGGTGGGCGGCGACTATTACGACCTCATTCCCGCCCGGCACGGGCGCTACTGGCTGGTCATGGCCGATGTCTCGGGCAAGGGCATTCCGGCGGCGCTCATCGCCTCGCATGTGCAGTCGTTCCTGTGGAGCCGGAGGTTCGACCGCCGGCCTTTGGAGCGGATTGCGGCCGAGGGCAACGAGCTGCTCCACCACTTCACCCAGGGCAAGAAGTACGCCACGGTCGTCCTCGCCGAGTGGAGCCCCCGCCAGCGCATACTCACCTACGTCAACGCTGGCCACCCACCGGTGCTGGTGCGGCGGGGAGAGACGATCGAGCAGCTCGGCTCCACCGGCGCCCCCCTCGGGCTGATGCCCGGTCTGCCACTGCGCAGCGCAACCACCTCCCTTGCGGACGACGACCTCCTGCTGCTGTACACCGACGGCGTCAACGAGGCCGGTACCGAACTCGACATCGAGGAGTTCGGCGTCGGGCGGCTGACCGCCGTGGTGCGCGACGTTGCCCGTCCCCAGGACCTGCTGGACGCCGTCTCGGCCGCACTCACCACCTACCTCGGAGATCACCTCCCGCACGACGATGTCACGATGATGGCCGCGCGCTGCCTCCCGCGCCCACCCGTGGCTTCCGGGCGGGGGGCGTTGTCCGACTCGGAGAGCGGGAGGTAGGGGGTAGCGGCCCCGACGGGAGTCGTACCCGCGCTGCCAGCATGAAAGTCCGAAGCACCCCGCAAACCGGCCGCAAAGCCGCGAGGAGGCACAGCGGCCGTTGGCGCTCGGGCCGAGCCGAGATCGTACGCGGCCGGTGTCGTACCTTGGTAACGTGAGGGCCGCGCAGCAGCTGTCATGAGACCCGCGTAGACCGATGGGTCGGCGCAGTGTGGATGGAGATCGATCGGCCACTGAAGCGGACGCGGGTGGCAGCCCGAAAACCGATTAACGGCTGTCGAAGGCAGGTGATACTCTGGCTGGACTCGAAAGCCCCTGGAACATGAAGCGATACCCCCGCCTCCCCGTCACGACCAGCTTCCTCGTCATCGTGGCCACGCTGGCTGGATCACTGCCCAGGCTGTACTTCGCGACCATGCAGTACATCGAGTACGACGGATGGTGGCATGTTTTCGTTGCTGGACAGGACACGGTCGCCAACCTCATCTGGGAGCTTCGGAGCCAGGCACATCCTCCGCTTTTCTTCCTGCTGCTGCGGACGGCACTGCTTTTCGGACACTCGCGCCTCGTCTTCCGCAGCGTGTCGTTGCTGGCTGGACTCGCCACCGCCTACCTGCTGGGTAGGGTCGCCGGGCGTTGGAGCCGTCACTGGGCCGTGCCGGCGCTGACCGCGCTCACCGTCTCGCTGTCCTGGAACGCGGTGGTGATCTCCTGCGAGGTCCGTTCCTACATGCTGATGGCGCTGTTGTTGGTGGTCGCCATGCGCTCTTTGCTCGAGCTCGTCTCACCGCGCCATGCCACCGCGGCGCGACACTCTCTGGCGTTGTGCGTCGCCAGCGCCTTGGCACTCCTGACCCAGTACGCGATTGTCATCTTCCTGCTCGCTGCGGGCGTGCTGTTCGCCTCACTCATGGCGTTCCGACCCTTCGCTCGCCGGCGGGCGCTCGTGGTCGTGCGCAGAAGACCCCTGGCGGTGCTCGCACCGGTTGCCATTCCCCTCACCACGGCAGTTGCCCTTTTCTTGACGCATCTGCGCTGGCACACCGAGCCAATGAATCATCTGCCCGAGTTCTACCTCTCAACGAGCACGGCCGGCGGTCCGCTCGAGTTCGTGCTTCGCAACACTACCTGGCTCGTTGATCTCTTCACCCCCATTCGCCTGAAACCCTCAACCATGAGCGGCCAGCTCCTGGTCGTGCTGGCCCTGCTGGTGATCAGCGGGCTCGCCATGCTGATTTTGCGGCCGCCCGGTCGGCCCGCCATGCACCGCGTGAGCGGATCGCTGTTAATTCTTCTCCTGAGCATCGCTGTCGCAATGGGGCTTGGTGACCTGTATCCCTACGGCGGCACCTTGCGTCATCAGTTCTACCTCTTTCCGGTCGCTGTGCTTTTCGCCGCGCTTTCGTTGGACGCGGGGCTCGCTCGGCTGGGGTCGCGCCTGCTGCGGGCGTCGGTCCTGATCGTCATCGTCGTCGCGCTGGGCGCCGGGCACCTGGTGAGCGCTCGCTCGTTTGTCTGGTATCGGAGCGAGCTCTTCGGCCGCGAGATCGCGAAGCTGAACGAGCTCAAGACCCCGGGCAGCGCCGTCTACCTCGACCAGTACAGCCTCATCGCTTTCTACGGCTGGTTCCACGACTGGGCATGGCGGTACGACGGCGTTTGCCCGACCAATCGGTCGATCCTGCGCTACAAGCTGAGCAAAGGGGATCGCACCTTCGTGGTCTTTCGCGATCGGGCTCGCTGGTCGATTCACGATCAGATCGAGCGCGCTGGGGCTGACCTGCGGTGGTGCACACGAGACGCCACACCGCACCCGGTGGTGGTCTTCGCGCTGAAACAGTTCCCCGAACGCGACCCTCACGCCTCGCTCCTTTCCGAGGAGGGACAGGCGCAGGCCCGGAAGCTCTGGGGCCTCGCCGGAGTCAGGGTGGGCCGGCTCGTCGTCGACGGTAGGCTCGCCATCGTCGAGCTGAGCGTCGCTCCCGAGCCCGACGCTGCGCGGTGATTCGGCCCCTCGAGAAATCCAAGGCTGCTGATGAGGAAGGAGGTAGGAGTCGGAGCGGAGCCCGGTGGTGGGCCGTGGTCGAGCGTGTGCTTTGGCTACGCTCATCCTCGCGACCATCGGTGTCGAGGTGTACGTCCGGAGAGGTCCTCATCCCCGGGTCTGACCCGGCGCCCATCCTCCTTCCTCGCTGATACTCCCGGCTCCGACGACCCGAGCCGGTGGCCTCGTTGCCTCCCTCCGATCGCCCCTGGATGCCCGTTCCCCTGGAGGTTTTGACTCTCTTTTTTGCCCAGAGACAGCCACACCCGGCGGCTGCCGGGCGTACGTGTTTGTTTGGTCGTGGCGGCCCTGACGGGAGTCGAACCCGTGCTGCCGGCTTGAAAGACCGGTGTCCTGACCGTTAGACGACAGGGCCACTCCGCAGCCGGGAAAGTTTAGCACTGGTGGGTCGTGTGGGGATCGAACCCACGACCTTCGGGTTAAAAGCCCGCTGCTCTGCCGGCTGAGCTAACGACCCGGGTGGAGGGTAGCGAAGGCCCCCCAAGGCGTCAAGGCGACGCTGGGAGCTTCGGTGCGAACCGGCCCTCCTTCTGCAAGCTGTTCCCAATCAACACAATCCCTCGGAAGTTGTGAGCAAGCCGCGGGGAGGGCTACACTTCACAGTTGCCGGAGGGACCGTGACCACCGTCATTTACTGCAATGTCACCCCATACGAGACCCGCGTCGCGGTGCGCGAGGGCGGCGCTCTGGTCGAGCTGCTGGTCGAGCGTAGCCGCGAGCGCTCGGTGGTCGGGAGCCTGTTCAAGGGGCGCATCTCCCGGGTGCTACCGGGCATGCAGGCGGCGTTCGTCAACATCGGTCTCGAGCGCGATGCCTTCCTCTATGTCGACGATGTGGCCGAGGCGCTCGAGGAGGACCTCGAGCCCGGTGAGCTGGTCGAGGGCGTACCGATCCAGGACCTGCTGCGTGAAGGCCAGGAGATCCTCGTCCAGGTCACCCGCGAGCTCGGTGCCGCCAAAGGACCACGTGCTACCTCGCATGTCACCATACCTGGCCGCTACCTCGTGCTGCTGCCGGGCAGCTCCCACATCGGGGTATCGCGGCGAATTACCGACCAGACCGAGCGGGAACGGCTGCGGGCACTTCTGGCCGACATCCCCCACTCGTGCGGCGTGATCGTCCGCACCGCGGGCGAGGGATGCGACCGGGCCGACTTTCAGGCCGACCTCGCGGGGCTCGAGTCGATGTGGCGGCACATTCTCAAGCGTGCGGACGAGGTCGGTGCGCCCTGTTTGGTCCACCGCGATCTCGATCTCGTGTTGCGCGCCGCGCGAGACCTCACGGGGCCCAATCTGGCCGAGTTCTGGGTCGACGATCCGGAGGCATATCAGCGGGTGGTCGAGTTCCTCGACCGTCTGCAACCCGAGCTCACATCCCGTGTCAAGCTGTACCGGCGCCAGATCGACATCTTCGACGCCTTCGGCATCGAGGCGGAGCTGCAGCAGGTCCTGCAGCCCAAGGTCTGGCTACGCTCGGGCGGCTCGCTGGTGATCAACCAAACCGAGGCGCTGGTGGCGATCGACGTCAACACCGGCCGCTACGTTGGCAGCGCCGATCTCGAGGATACGGTTTGCCTCATCAACCTCGAGGCCGCCAGGGAAGTCGCCCGCCAGCTCCGGTTGCGCAACCTCGGCGGGATCATCGTCATCGATTTCATCGACATGGAGAAGGAGGAGCACCGCGAGCAGCTGCTCGAGGTGCTGCGGACCGAGCTGGCCCGCGACCGGGCACGGTCGCTCGTCGGCCCGGTCGGCCCCTTCGGCTTGGTGCAGCTCACCCGCAAACGCACCGAGCGCTCGCTCGAGCGGGTCATGACCCGAGCCTGCCCAACGTGCGAAGGCTTGGGGCGGGTCAAGGCTCCCGAGACGGTCTGCCTCGAGTTGCGGCGGGCTCTGCTCGCCGAGGCGGCGCGTACCGAGGCGAACGAGCTTTCGGTCCGGGCCCACCCCGAGATCCTCAAGCTGCTCACCGGCGAGCTGCGGGGGATCCTCGACGAGCTGCGCGAGCGGTACGGGCTCTCGGTGCGGGTGTTCGAGGCCCCCAGCTTCCACCCGACCAGGTTCGAGCTGGGAGCCTGAGCTGCTCTGTTCGGTTGGGAGCCCTGGGCTGAGGGTCGAGGGGAGACGCCCGAGCCGGACGCCCGGTTGGTGCCGGCGCGGATAGGCCGTCGAAGGACGCAGCTCAGCCGCCGGACCGCAGGCGAGCGAGAACATTGTCCTGCACCCAATGCCCGTCGAGCCACTCGAGCGGATCCACCGACAAACCCTGGACGAACACCTCGAAGTGCAGGTGATCGCCGCCAGCTAGACCGGTCATCCCGCTGTAGCCGATCACCTCACCCTTGCTGACGATCTGGCCAGCCGACACGGTGGTGTCCGAGAGGTGTCCGTACAGGCTCGCCAGACCGTAGCCGTGGTCGAGGAGCACAGCGCGACCGTAGATCCCGAACCAGCCGGCGTGCAGGACGCGACCGGTATTGCCGGCTGGCACCGCGGCCCGGGCGGTGGAGGCGAGGTCCAGCCCGAGGTGGGTTTGGGTGTCCACGTCCTGGCCCTCGAAGCGATAGGTTCGGCTGTCGCCGAACCCCGCCGTGCGCTTGGTGTTGGCCATCTGTAGGAACGACCCCTCCCACAGCAGGCGTGGCTCGCTCGTCAGGGTCAGCTCGGCCACGCGCTGCAGGTTGGCGTGCCGCATGTCCCGGTTGATGCGCAGGTACTGATCGAGCAGCGAGCCAGAGGTGTCGAACCCTGGCGTCTCGGCAGCGATAGCCGGCACCACACGCTCCAGAAAGGCAGCACCGAGGGCGACCACGTCTTGGCGCCGCGTCACCGACTTGATCTGGCTGACGAACTCCCGCTCGACCCGGTTGCCCGCAACGTCCTCAGCGAAGGCGCGGATGTCGGCGACCCCAACGCCCTGAAGCGGCACCCCGAATAGCACCAGGCGCTGACGCTCGGTCCCACCCGGGAGCGGGAACGAACGAAACTCGCGGTCACCGGCACGTACGCCGGATCTCTCGGCGTCTTCGTCGACCTCGAGCAGTACCAGACCGGCCCCACCCTGGCGAAGGTAGTGCTGCGTCGAGATGACCTGCAACTTGGGAGGCCGCACCCGCACCGCCAGACGGCGCTCCACCGTCACCGGCGCCGGAAAGCGGAGAAACCCTGCCGCCCGATCGGCCACTGCCCTGACCGTGACTTCGCCCTCGACCAGCCATCCCTGATGGCGGGTACCGAGATCGGCCACGAGCACATGCTGGGCGGTTCGCGGGCCTCCCAGCGGCCCTGGACGCACGAAGCTGGCTGCGGCCAGTTGCTCGGTACGCTCGTTTTGTTGCAGCTCGAGCCGGATGCTCCCGAGCCCAGCGTGTGGTTCCGAGAAACGGACCGTCGCACGGGTCGATGCGCCCACGGCTGGACGGTCGATCTCCATCTCCACCACCACCAGCGGGCCCTCGCGCAGCCCCCACCACACCATGGCTCCGGCGGCCGCCGCGACACTCAGGGCGAGCACGACCAGCCCCAACCTCCGACGTCCCTTCCTCCGAGAAGTGAGAGCCATACCGACCTCCAGCCCGTCGCGACCCCCCGTCGCCGCGGCGAGACGACAGTCTACCCCGAGCGCCCGAGCAGCTCGGCGAGCCACAGGGCGGCCGTGAGTGCGTTCTTCTCGCCATACGGCAGGCGTACCCCTCCCGCCGGTGTCAAGCTCGCGGTGGGTACGGCCGCCAGCAGCGCCATCGCGACGTGATGAGCGGCTGGGTGGTCGAGCTGGAAGGTCAGCTCGAACCCGATCCCCGTGCGGCGCACCCGCATGACCCCGGCCGTCTCGGCCCGCCGGCGCAGGCGCTGGTGCGCGAGCAGGTTGGTCAACTGCGGTGGCGGCGGCCCGAAGCGGTCCACGAGATCCTCCGCCACCCGCTCGAGCTGGCGCTCATCCTGCGCCCCCGCCACCCGGCGGTAGACGGACAGCCGTACGCTCTCCTCGGCGATGAACGACTCGGGTAGCCGGTAGTCGAGACCGAGCGATAGCTCGCTGGTGCTCGAGGGCGGCGCCAGCACCTGACCGCGCAGCTCGGCCACCGCCTCCTCGAGCAGGTGACAGTAGGTCTCGTACCCAACCGCACGCAAATGCCCGTGCTGCTCGGCACCGAGGAGGTTGCCCGCACCCCGGATCTCGAGGTCACGGGCGGCGATGCGGAAGCCGGCGCCCAGCTCGGCGAACTCGACGATCGCCGCCAGACGCTGCCGCGCCTCGGTGGAGAGCGCCTGCTCCGGGGGCACGAACAGGTAGGCAAAGGCAAGGCGATCGGAGCGCCCCACCCGGCCGCGAAGCTGGTAGAGCTGCGCCAGCCCGAAGCGGTCGGCGCGGTTGACGATGAGGGTGTTGGCGTTGGGGATGTCGAGGCCGTTTTCGATGATGGCAGTGGCGAGCAGGACGTCGGCCCGCCCGCCGATGAAGGCCGCCATCGCCTTGCCGAGCCGCCGTTCGTCCATCTGTCCGTGGGCCACGACGACGGAAGCCTCGGGAACGGTCGTGCGGATGAACGCGGCCATGGCCTCGATGGAGGCGACCCGGTTGTGCACGAAGTACACCTGCCCTCCGCGTCCCAGCTCGGTCAGGATCGCCTCCCGCAGCACCTCGCGGCGGAACGGCAAGACGTGCGTCTGTACCGCCAGACGGTCGCGCGGTGGGGTCTCGATGACCGAGACGTCGCGCAGCCCCAGCAACCCGAGGTTGAGGGTACGGGGAATGGGAGTCGCCGACATCGCCAGGACGTCAACCGAGGCCTTGAACGCCTTGAGCTTCTCCTTCTGCGCCACGCCGAAGCGCTGCTCCTCGTCGATGATGACGAGCCCCAGATCGCGGAAACGGACGTCGCCTGCCAGCAGGCGATGGGTGCCGATGACGATGTCCACCGTGCCGGCCGCGATGCCCGCCACCACCTGTTGCTGCTGCGGCAGCGGCACGAAGCGCGATAGCCAGTGGATCTCCACCGGGAAGCCGGCGAAGCGCCGGGTGAAGGTACGCAGGTGCTGCTCGGCCAGGATCGTCGTCGGGGCCAGCACCGCCACCTGCTTGCTGTCCAGCACCGCCTTGAAAGCTGCCCGCATCGCCACTTCGGTCTTACCGTAGCCGACGTCGCCCACCAGCACGCGGTCCATCGGGCGCTCGGACTCCATGTCGCGCTTGGTCTCGGCGATGGCGTGGATCTGGTCGTCGGTAGCCTCGTACTCGAACGCTGCCTCGAACTCCCGCTGCCACGGCGAGTCTTTGGAGAACGTGAAGCCGGAGGCAAGCTCCCGCTGAGCACCGACCTTCAGAAGGTCCTCGGCAAGATCCTTGAGCGCCCGCTTCACGCGGCTTTTGGTGCGGTTCCACGTCGACCCTCCCAAGCGGTCGAGCTTGGGAGCTTGGGCCTCTGCCGCGGCGTACTTCTCCACCACATCGGCCCGCTCGAGAGGGACGAGCAGCTTGCCGCCGCCAGCGTACTCGAGCTCCACGCATTCGTGGGCCGTGCCCTCGAGCGAGAGCGAGCGGAACCCCATGAACCGGCCGATGCCGTGGTCGGCATGGACCACGTAGTCGCCGGGCCTGAGGTCTTGCACGTCCGCGAGCACCCGCGCCAGGGTGCGCCGCTGCCGAGCCGGGGGCGGCAGCGTCGTGATATCGGCCCGCCCGAACACCGCCAGCTTCTCGTCGGCCCACACGAAGCCGCGCTCGAGCCGGCCTTGCACGATCCCACATACCCGCGGCTCGGGCCACCCCTGACGTACCGGCAGCTCGGCCACGGCAAGCAGGTGCTGCAGCCGCTGCGCCTCGCCCGCCGACGCTGCCACCAGCACTTGCCGGCGCTCGTCCCAGGCACCCGCCCGCAGCTCCTCGAGCAATGCCGCCGGGCGTGAGGCGAGGTTGGGTGAGGGGGCCGTGCGCACCCGCACCCACGGCGTCCCGTCCTCGAGAGCGAGCTCGGCGACGACGTCCGCGCGAGAGAGTGCCTCGCGACAGGTCTGGGTGCCCGTCAACCACGCCTCCACGGGCGGCGTGCAGATGCCGTCTCGCTGCAGGGTCAGCCGGGCGCGACGCAGCGCCTCGAGGTGCCTGGCGACCTCGGCCAGGACTGCGTCCGGCTCGCACACCACGAGGTCAGCAGCGAGCTCCCAGACGCGGCGATGCGGCAGCACCCAGCCAGCGAACCCCTCCCACAGCTCCGGGTCGCGGCCGTCGATCGCGGCCGCCGCGGCGGCGCCACAGCCGTGTGCCTCGAGCCTCGCCGCCACCGCCAGCCGATCGCTCTCGCCGACCGCGAACAGCCGCAGCGGAGGCACCGCGACCTGCTCGTGCGCCAGCCGCGAGCGCTGGGACGCCGGGTCCAGCTCGGCGATGCTCTCGACGAGGTCGACGTCGAGCAGCAGACGCACCGCCACGGCCGGCGTGGCGAGATCGACGACCTGGCCGCGGAGAGCGAAGTCGCCGGCCTCCTCGACCAGCTCGGTGCGGCGGTAGCCCGCTGCCACCAGCTCGCTGGCCAGCCGCCGCGGGTCGAGCCGTTGCCCAACCCGCAGCCGAAGCGTCCGGGCCGCCAACGTGGCGAGGTCGGGAAGCGGGAACGGCACCACCCGAGCTGGAGCGAGCAGGCACCGCACCTCGCCACCGGCCAGCCTGGAGAGCGCGAGGCTGGCGGTCGCTGTCGCCCCGAGCGGCGGCGTACGGCCGTGGTAGACCTCCACCGCCTCGGCGGGCACCACGCCTGCGGAGAGCTCCGGCGCAAGGAGCTCGAGACCGGCCGCCAGCTCGTCGGCGTCGCGGGGGGTTGGGACGACGACCACGACCGGTGCCTCGCCGGCCAGCGCTGCCACCGCCAGCGCACGAGCCCCTGGACAGACGCCGCCGAGCGTCCGCCGCCCGGTCCCGAGCTGGCGCCTGAGACGCCCCACCGCGTCGTGAAAGGGGCTCGAGTCCATCGCCGGCGGAAAGTCTACGCCGGTTGCCAGCGGGACTGGCTCCGCAGCGTGCTGACGACACGTACCACGCTGGCTGCGGCCGTGTCCACGTCGGCCGCCGAGGTGCCTCGGCCGAGCGAAAAGCGCAGCGAGGCGGAAGCCAGCCGGCGGCTGCGGCCGAGCGCCAGCAGCACGTGCGAGGGCGCTGCCTGCGCCGAGCTGCACGCCGAACCGGAGGAGACGCCGATCTCCCCGAGCCCGAGCAGCAGGGCGCCGCCGTCGACACCTTCGAACGAGAGGTTGAGGGTGTTGGGGAGACGTTCTGTCGGGTGCCCGTTGTCCACTACGCCTGCGAGCTCGGAGAGGATCCTCTCGCGCAGCCGATCCCGCAACGCTGCCTGCCGCCTGGCCTCGACCTCGCGAAGCTCTTCGCTCAGCTCCAGGGCCCGCGCCAGCCCGACAATCCCCGGCACGTTGAGCGTGCCGGGCCGCAGCCCTTCCTCGTGACCGCCCCCGTCCAGCAGCGGCGCGAGCCGAAGCCGCGGCGTGCGGCGCCGCACCACCAGGACACCGACGCCCTTCGGACCGTACAGCTTGTGGCCGGAGAAGGAAAGCAGGTCGACGCCCAGCTCGCGGATATCGACCCGTACTTTCCCCACCGCCTGCGTCGCGTCGCAGTGCACCAGCACTCCGTGGGCCCGGCACCGCGCAGCGATCGGGGCGACCGGCTGCAGCGTGCCGATCTCGTTGTTCGCCAACATGATGCTCACAAGAACCGTGTCGGGCCTAAGGGCTTCTTCGACCGCTTCCGGCGTGACCCGACCATAGCCGTCCACCGGCAGCACCGTCACCTCCCAACCCTCCCGCTCCAGGCGCCGGTGCGGATCGAGCACCGCCCTGTGCTCGGTCGCGCAGGTCACGAGGTGGCGCCCACGACCCGCCAGCGACCACGCTACCCCCTTGATCGCCGCGTTGCACGACTCGGTGGCTCCGGACGTGAAGACGAGCTCGTCAGGCTCGGCGCCGATCCCGACCCCGATCCGCTGACGTGCGCGCTCGACCGCCCGAGCGGCGAGCCAGCCATACGGGTGGGTGCGCGACGCGGCGTTGCCGAAGTGCTCGGTCAGGTACGGCAGCATGGCCTCGAGGACCCGGGCGTCGAGGGGTGTCGTGGCGTTGTGGTCGAGGTATATCGGCAGAGCGGGCTGCACAGCATGCTCCTTTACCGGGTGCCGACACTCGAGGCACCCGGCGACAAGGGGGAAGGCCTGCGCTCTCCGACCGGCTCCTAGAAAAGCAGGAGCTGCGCCTGCAGCGCAACCTGCAGCCTGTCGGGCGCACCGTCCCGTTCGATCTGGCCGATGCCCAGCTTGAAGGTCAGCCGGTGCCCATCCAACCAGTAGGCCAAGCCAACCTGCGTGGTCTGCTCGTCAGCCGCCCCGCGCGCCTTGAAGTTGCGCCGCGAGTACTGCAGATAGGGGGTGAGCTTCAGCGACTTGACGAGATAGCCGGCTTCGGCGAAGAGCGTGTCCTGCTTGGCCAGCGAGGGGAGCAGATTGCCGCCGTCGAGACGAGCGAAGTCCACTTGCGCGGTGACGGCGTTACCACCGACCGGAAGATCGAGGTAGACATCGGCCCCGGCGATGCTGAAATCCTTCTGCCGATCGTAGGAGACGCCGAGACCCAGTACCCGCTTGTTGCCCAAGCTGGTGCCGGGGTAGAAGAAGTCGGTGTGCGCGTCCCACGGGTACCAGGCGACCCGGGCTGCGGTCCGCAACGAGTTGCGGGACCCAGCGCCGCGCACGCCCTGGAATACCCCGGCCCGAACCTCGACGTGGTTGCCGGCCAGATAGCCGCGACCGGCGAGCCCGTAGTCGCGTCCGGCCTGCATGCCCATGGGCGCCGAGGTGATGAACGCATAGGGACCGTAATCGAGGCCAAGCAGCGATCCGGCGCTCTGTCCGGAGTGGTACGAGTGCGCTACCAGCAGCTTGCCGACATCGACCTTCCAGGTCTCGCTAACCTGGTAGGTGAGCACGAGGTCCTGGATGTACATGCTGGCCTCGGTGCGCATGCCATTGGGGCCGGCCTTGCCGAGGTTGGGGCTGTCGGTATCGAGGAAGAGCGTGAAGCGGTCGCCGATCTTGCCGCCCAACATCAGACGAAGGCGACGAACGAACAGGTTCTGCGCTGTGGTCTTGCCGTCGGCGTTTTCGAGCCACTCGCCCTGAACCTGGGTGAGCACGCCCAGCTTGAGGCTCGCCTTGCCGTCCGGAGAAGCGATGTTGAACTGCCCGGACATCGGTGCTGCCGTCAGCCAGAGACAGGCGCTAATCGTGAGTGGAATCAAGATCTTACGGTACACGAAGCCCTCCGATCGCGTCGCCGCCACGCAGGCGGCACGCGGTGTGGATGGGATTCTAGCAGCGGTGCCTCGCTCTGGCACCCCACCTGACGCCGGCCTGTGGCGTCGGTTCGGCAGCCGCACACCACGAGCCTGCCAACGCTCCGCGAGGGTCGTGGTACGCTCCTCGGCTCGTGGGAGACCACCGCGTGCTGCATCGTGTCGCGCAAGTATCGCTTCTGACCTACGACGAGCACGGGGCTGCGGCTCGTGAAAGCACCCTCGTGCGTGAAGCAACCGTGGCCATCCACCTCAACGGCGCGCTCATCACCCGGATACAGTGCATGCCTGACGGGCTCTCAGAGCTGGCGGTAGGCTTCTTGGTGACCGCTGGAATCGTCTGTGACCGTGCCGAGCTGCATCAGGTCGTCGTCGACGCCGACTCGATGACGGTCGAGGTGACCGCTGAGCTCCCAGCCGGCCGCGTGGAAACGCTCGGCGAGTGCAGCGAAGGCGGTGCTCCGTTTGACCGGGGCCCAAGCCAGCTCGGCGCCGCTGCTCCGCCCGCCGCTCAGCGCCGAAACGGCCCTGGACGGCCGTTCATCCAGGAGGATCTCTCGACATCCATTGGCACGGCGCACCTCAGCCGGCTGACCATGGAGGCGGCGCGGATCATGAAGCTCGGGCACCAGTTCGATACCCGACCCGGGCTGTACCAGCAGACACAGTGTGTGCACTCCGCGGCGCTGAGCGACGGAGCTCGATACCTCTATTTCGCCGAGGACCTCGGGCGCCACAGTGCGGTCGATAAGGCCATCGGGCAGGCGTTCTGTGCTGGCGCGTGCTTCTCCGACCTCGTGCTGCTCTGCTCGGGTCGGTTCGCGCGCGACATGGTCGTGAAGGTGGCGAGGGTCGGCATACCGCTCGTGATCTCACCGGCGGCCGCAACCCACGAAGCAGCGATGATGGCCGAGAGCTGCCAGATTGCCTTGTGCGGACGGGTCAGACGCCGCTCGATGACGGTCTACTCGGCCGCCTGGCGGGTGCGGTGAAGTGGCTCCTGGAGCACCTTGACAGGCCACTCATGACCGCTATCATCTCGCTGCGAGAAAGGGGTAATCGCACTCCGCCCACGCCCATCTGGGTTCGCCTAGCCACTGTGGAGTGCGGTCGATCACACCCGGTCCCGTTGCCGGGAGCCTGATTCCCTCGCCATGAGGAATGGGAGGCAGGGTTCGAGTTCGACACGGATACCATCGGAGGAGAGAAGGGAGAACCATGACTGCAACCGACACTACGAAGACAGCTCCAGGCAGCGAGCCAAAAACCACGAACCGATGGCTGATCGCCATCATGGGCACTTTGCTGCAGCTTTTCCTCGGGACCGCATATGCGTGGTCCTACTTCCAGAAGCCACTGGGTGACGCTTTCGGGTGGTCCAACAGCATGACCGCGTGGGCGTTTTGCCTGGCGATCTGCTTCCTCGGACTGGCGGCCGCTTGGGGCGGCATGAACCTGGCGAAGATCGGCCCCACCAAGCTAGCCATGGTCGGTGGCACGCTCTTTGGCATCGGCTACCTTCTCGGGGCGCTGGCCTTGTCCATGAAGTCGCCGCTCATGCTCTTCCTGGGCTACGGTGTGGTCGGTGGCTGCGGTCTCGGACTTGGGTACGTGACCCCGGTGGCCACCGTCGCCAAGTGGTTCCCCGACAAGAAAGGCTTCGCGACCGGCCTGGTCGTCATGGGGTTCGGTCTCGGCGCGCTGGTGATGTCCAAGGTCTTCGCGCCGATGCTCTTCAACTACTTCAAGACCGGCGTCGAGCTGGTGTACGCCAACGTCGATGGCGCCCTCGTGCTGCAAAACCCTGAGGCGCTGCAGGGGATCCTCACCAAGCTGTTCGCAGGCCTCGGCGTCATCTTCCTGGTCCTGACCGTACCGGTCGGCTGGTTCTTGAAGAACCCGCCCGCCGGTTACGTGCCGGCCGGTTGGACGCCGCCGGTTGTGGCGGCTAACGCCAAGACCGCCGCATTCGACGCGCTCACCGCCAAGGACTGCCTCCTGTCCGGCCGCTTCTTCTTGATGTGGATCGTCTTTTTCTGCAACATCACGGCGGGTATTGCCATCATCGGCTTCCAGTCACCGCTGTTCCAGGATCTGTGGCACAAGGTCGATCCCACGCTGACCGCAGCGGCACTCGCCTCCATGGGTGCGACGCTCATCGGCGTAACCTCCCTGTTCAACGGTATCGGCCGGTTCTTCTGGGGCGGAATCTCGGACAAGATCGGGCGGTCGCGGACGTTCTCGATCATGCTCGGCACCCAAATCGTGGTGTTCGCCGTCCTCGCCTGGAACAAGAGCCCATGGCTCTTCGCCGCCCTGTTCTGTTACATCCTGCTGTGCTACGGCGGCGGCTTCGGCACCATGCCGTCGTTCGTGTTGGATGTGTTCGGCGCCAAGCTCATGCCGGTGGTCTACGGAACGATCCTGACGGCGTGGTCCGCGGCCGGCGTGGTCGGCCCACAGATGGTCGGCATCATCAAGGACCGCTGGCCCACCCAGGCTGGCTACTACAGCTTCCTGGCCGGCCTGGCTTTCGTCAGCGTAGGCTTTCTGATCACGTTCGCCCTCAGCAACCTGCCGTTCGAAAAGAAGGCCAGCGCGTAGCTCACCGCCTCAAGTACACCCCAGGGGGCAACCACGGTTGCCCCCTTTTCGTGTCTGACACGGTGGACGGCTCGCCTGCTGCCGGCCGGATACCCTCGGCGCCGTCAGCCACCCCAGGGCATGCCCGAGTACTCTGCGAACACACGGTCGTGGATGGTCCTGAACAGACGCTCGTGCTCACGCTCCCAGTCAGCGAGCCGTTGCAGGGCCTGCCGCGTCCCACCCTCAGCCCGAGCCGCCATCGAATCGTAGAACTCGGCGAGGTCGCGCTCGATGAGAAACGCCATGCGCAGCACGGGCAAGTCGGGGACCATCGCTTCGGTGGTCGTCTGCTCGATCATCTCCGAGATAGCACGCGCGGTGAAGAAGCTGCTTTCGTGGACTCCGGCCATCGGCTCGGCAGTTGAAGGCGACTGACCGGCTTGGGTCGCGATGAGCTGCTCGATGAATCGGATGTGCCCTTGCTCCTCCTCGGCCAGGCGTCGGAAAATACCCACCACCGCAGCATGCTGCGCCCTTTCGGCGTGACTCGAGAAGAAGGCGAAACCTTCGCGCTCACGCTCGAGCGCATAGCTCAGGACCTTTGCCGCATCGATTGCGCTCATGCCCTCACCGTCCATTCCTGTGCCGTCCACGCCTTGCAGGCAACCCACCCGGTTGCCTCGATCCCAAGGCGGACGTGCCCTGTCAGTATTCCGCCCTCGCCCTCCGCGCCAGCAGGCGCTGCACCTTGGCCAGCAGCTCCTCCGGGGAGATCGGCTTGTTGACCAGATCAGCGACGCCGAGGGTGCTGGTGTCGAACAGGGAGTCGGCCGCATCGGCGATCGAGGACAGCATCAGCACCGGCAACCCCGGGTACTCGCGGGCGAACCACTGGGCGGCATCGAATCCGGCGTCGGCCTGCTCCATCATGATGTCGAGGATCACCAGATCCGGACGAGCCGCAGCCATCGCCGCTCTCCCCTCTGCCGCCGATGCTGCGACCGTCACGGCATACCCCGCCGCCTCGAGCACCAGGGTGCAGAAAGCGTGGATGTCCGGATCGTCGTCGATGACCAGAACCTTGGTCTTCTCACTCATGATCACGCCCCCTATCTCAGTCCACCAGAGCTTCGAACTCGGCTCGGAACTTGGTGACCATGGCCTCGATCGGAACGGCAAAGGCATCCCCGGTCGGGCACAGCGTGGTGCCCTTGATGGCCGCACACAACTGCAACACCCGGTCGATATCCACGCGGCTGCCGCGCCCGGCCACGATCCGCTCCAGCAGCATCGCGACGGTGTGGGAGCCTTGTCGGCACGGCGTGCACTGCCCGCACGACTCGTGCGCGTAGAAACGAATCGCACGCAGCGCCACCTTCGGAATGCTGGTCGTCTCGTTCATGACCATGATCCCGCCCGAGCCCAGCATCGTCCCGTACTTGAGGCAGGAGTCGTAGTCCATGAGGAGACCCTTGGCCTCCTCAGCGGTGAGGATCGGCACGGACAGCCCGCCGACGATGATCGCCTTCAGCTCGCCGTCGACACCACCGGCCGCCTCGAGCAATCTGGCAAGAGGCGTCCCGAGCGGGAACTCGTAGGCGCCGGGGCGCTTGACGTGCCCGGAAATGCCGAAGATCTTGGGGCCGAAGTTGTTGGCGGTACCGAACTGCATGAACTGACCGGCGCCGTGCTCGATGATGAATGGGACCGAAGCCAACGTCTCGACGTTATTGACCACCGTCGGGCAGCCGTACACCCCGACTACGGCCGGGAACGGCGGCTTCAGGCGCGGGTTGCCGCGCTTGCCTTCGAGCGACTCGATCAGTGCCGTCTCCTCGCCGCACACATAGGCGCCAGCCCCGAGATGCACGATGATGTCGAAGTCGAACCCCGTGCCCTTGATATTGGTGCCGAGCAAGCCACGAGAACGCGCCTGGGCGATTGCCCGCTCAAGGATCTCGGCGATCCAGGCGAACTCACCCCGGATATAAATGAAGCCGAGCGCTGCGCCGACCGCGTACCCCGAAATGATCATCCCCTCGATGAGGAGATGCGGGTCGAACTGCATGATCTGCCGGTCCTTGAAGGTCCCGGGCTCACCCTCGTCAGCGTTGCATATCAGGTAGGTCGGTTTGCCGGTACCGCGGGCGAGGAACCCCCATTTGACACCGGCGGGAAAACCGGCACCCCCTCGGCCACGTAGGTTCGAGGCCTTGACCTCGCCGACGACTTTGGCCGGCTCCATCTCGAGCGCCCGGTCGATGGCCCTATACCCACCGCTCGCCACGTAGACATCGATATCCGTGGCATTGGGCATCCCTCGACGCGCCATCAACACCCCGCACTCCGAGTGGAAATGGGCCACCACCGGCATATCGGGCATCACTCCCTGCCGCAAGCTCGCCAGCAAGGCGTCGGTTCGCTCTGGAGTCATGCTCTCGTAGTAGCGATCGTTGACCTGGATCACCGGACAGGTGCCGCAGGAGGCGAGACACTCCACCGTGGAGAGGGTAAAAAGCCCATCCGCGGTTGTCTCGCCGACCGTGATCCCGAGTGCTCTTTCCAGGTGGTTCACGATCGCCTCGGCACCAGCGAGCATCGCCGGGATGTTGGTGTCCACCTGCAGGTGGTACTTGCCCAGCTTTTTCCGCTGGAACATGGTGTAGTAGGTCTGAACGCCGTATGCCTCGGAAACCGGCACGCCGATCACCTCGGCGA
This sequence comes from Holophagae bacterium, assembly GCA_012516935.1. Taxonomy (GTDB): domain Bacteria; phylum Acidobacteriota; class Thermoanaerobaculia; order Thermoanaerobaculales; family Thermoanaerobaculaceae; genus JAAYVZ01. The sequence goes on along the minus strand of JAAYVZ010000190.1, from coordinate 7,503 downwards.
TGGCGGCCAGATCCTCGGCGCCCACAAATCCGCCGCTGTGCTGCTGAACGAGGTGCAGCGCCGGCAGCAGGGCCGATCGACGCTCTGGATAGCGGGCGGCGATGCTCTCGATGGCCGTGCTCAGCTCTTCTCGCATGATCTCACCGTCCCCTCAGCACCCGCATCCCGAGACGCGCTCCAGCCGGGCCGCGCACACCTTGAACTCGGGAATTTTGGCGACAGGGTCCAGGGCGTCGTTGGTGAGGGTGTTGGCCGCTGCCTCGGCAAAATGGAAAGGCACGAAGATCGATCCTCTGGCGACACGCTCGGTGACGAGGGCTGTCGTCACGATCCGCCCCCGCCGCGTCGCCACCGCCACCTGATCGCCCGTGGAGATACCGTGCTTCGAGGCCAGCTCGGGATGGATCTCGACATGGCCCGTCCTGACGACGGCGTCGAGGATACTCGAGCGCCGGGTCATGCTACCGGTATGGAAGTGCTCGTAGATCCTGCCGGTACTGAGCACGAGATCGTACTTCCCGTCGGGCTCCTCGGCCGGAGGCTTGTACGCGATCGGCGTCAGCAGCGCCAGACCACGCGCGAACTTCCCGGCGTGCAGGAAGCGGGTGCCGGGATGCTCGGTGGTCGGACAGGGCCACTGGATTCCGACGTCACGGATGCGGTCGTAGGTGATGCCCGCGTACGACGGCGTGAGATCGCGTATTTCCTGGAACAGTCCTGCGGGCGTGCGCGGGAAGGTGTGTCCAAATCGGGTCGCTAGATCGGCGATGATCTCATAATCCTGCCGCACGTTGCCCCGCGGAGTGAGGGCCGGGTTCGAGAGCTGGACGCGGCGTTCGGTGTTGCTGATGGTACCGAGCTTCTCGGCGAAGCTGACACCCGGCAGGACGACGTCTGCCAGCCGTGCAGTCTCGGTCAAGAAGATGTCTTGGACGACGAGGAAGTCGAGCTTGCGCAGGCTTTCTTCGACGTGGTGCAGGTTGGGGTCCGAAACCATCGGGTTCTCGCCCATGATGTAGAGCATCCGGATCGCCTCGCCGCACGCCGGGATCATCTGGGTGAGCGTCAACCCCACCTTGTCCGACAGCGGGGCGTTCCAGTATTTCGAGAACTTCTCCACCGCCGCCGCGTTGGTGACCGGCTGGTAACCCGTGAACACGTTGGGGAGACCACCCATATCGCAGGCACCCTGGACGTTGTTCTGCCCGCGCAGTGGGTTGACGCCTCCTCCCTCGACACCGAGGTTGCCGGTGATCAGTGCGAGGTTGACGCACGCCTTGACGTTGTCCACGCCATGACTGTGCTGGGTGATCCCCATGCAGTAGTAGAGGGCGGCGACCCCCGAGGTCGCGTACAGCCGGGCCGCCGCCTCGAGGTCGGCGGCCTTGACCCCGGTAAGCTCCTCGACCTTCTCCGGGGTGTAGAACTCGATCGCCTGACGATACTCGTCGTATCCCTCGCAGCGTTCCTGGATGTACTGCTTCGCTTCCCAGCCCTCACGGAGGATGATGTGCTGCAGGCCTGACAGCAGCGCCACGTCCGAGCCGTTGCGCTGCTGGAGCCAGACGTCGGCGATCTTGACGAGGTCGATCCTGCGGGGATCGCAGACGATGAGCTTGGCCCCGTGGTGCTTCACCGCCTGCTTGATCAGCGAGCCGAACACGGGGTGGTTCCAGGTCGTGTTGGAGCCGATGACGAGAATGACCTTCGCCTTGAGGACCTCCTCCATGCTGTTGGTCATTGCACCGGAACCGAGCGTCGCGGCCAGACCGGCCACGGTGGAGCTATGTCAAAGTCGAGCACAGTGATCGATGTTGTTTGTCCCGATCACCGCGCGGGCGAACCTTCCCAAGGCGTAGTTCTCCTCGTTCGTCACCTTGGCCGAGGTGAAAAACCCGATGGAATCGGCTCCGTGCTGCTCCTTCGTGGCCTTGAGCCGCTCCGCCACGAGGTCGAGCGCCTCGTCCCAGGTTGCTTCCTGGAGCTCGCCATCCCTGCGGATGAGCGGCGTACGCAAGCGGTCCGGCGAGTCCACGAAGTCGAGGCCGAAACGCCCCTTGATGCACAGCATCCCCTTGTTGGGTTGCTTCTCCCACTGCCCCTCGTGGGCCATGGCGAAGACGTATCGGTTGTCCTTCGTGTGCAGATCGATCTGGCACCCCACACCGCAGTACGGACAGGTGACCTTGGTCGCTGTCGTCTCGTGCGGCCGAATCCTGACATCTCGTGGCTGCTTGAGCACCAACGCCCCGACCGGGCAGACCTGAACGCACTCGCCACACTGCACGCACGTCGACTCACCCATCGGTACGTCGTCGTCGCACACCACTTTGGCGTGGCTGCCCCGGTAGGCGAACGCAAGTACTTCGTTGACCACCCCGTTTTGGCACGCCTCCACACAGCGGCCGCAATGAATGCACTTGTCCGCCTCGCGCACGATCCCGGGCGAGGAGAGATCCAACGGCGTCGGCTCCGACTCGATGAGGAACGACGGTCGCTCGACACCGAGGTGATAGACCATGTCCTGCAGCTCGCAGCTCGAGTTCGCTTGGCACGAGATGCAGTTGTGGTGGCCTTCAGCGAGCAGGAGGTCGACGACCAGGCGTCGTGTCTCCATCACCTTCGGCGTGGCGGTGTGGACGACCATCCCGTCCTTCGCTTCCAGGGCGCATGACTCCTTGAGCCCACGCATGCCCTCGACCTCGACGACACAGGCACGGCAGCGACCGGCCTTGCCGGTCTTGGGGTGGTAGCAGAGTGCCGGGATATAAATGCCCGCGGCCCGCGCCGCATCCAGCACGGTTTGCCCCGGGACAGCCTCCACGCTTCGTCCATCGATGGTCAGGCGCACGATCAGCTCTCCTCACTCTCGCAGATCCACAGCCGTGATATGGCCCGCAGCGGTACTGACTGCGTGTGGCCCACGCACACGCAATCGTACGATAGGGGAGACACTTGCCTGGTGTCAATTCTCGCCAGACTGTGCGGGCCCCTGACAGCGCCGTCGTCGCTTTGGCACCGGCAGCCGGACACCGGATGCCGACGGGAGCTGACACGTGCTACCGGTCATCGCTCGTCGTGGGGGTCGCCCCGCCCCTGGATGAACTGGTGGTACTCGCGCATGGTGTTGAGGTTGCGGTACCAATCGAGCGTCTCGGCAGGCTCGAAATGAACCTTGAGATGGTCGAAGAGCTCCACGATACGGCGGCGACTCCGGGCCACGAGCTCGCGTGCCACCGGCACGACCGTCTTGCGGTAGACCGCGAGCAAAGGCTCCACCCGGCCATCGGGGAGCTGCGCCATGACGATGTCGTTGCCGGTTGCGTTGGCCAGCAGACGGAGGATGAAGGCACGGTCCAGAACCGGGATGTCGCAGCCAGTGACGAAGCTGAGCTCGTACGAGGCACGGGCAACGCAGGAGATGATCCCCATCAGCGGCCCTACTCCGGGCATCTCGTCAGGCACCACCTCGAGGCCGAGAAAGGCGTACTTCTCCCGGTCATTGGCGCCAACCAGTCGTTCCGGGAAGAAGGCGAGCTGCTCAGCAATGTGCGCGATCATTGGCCGCGAGCCGATCGAGAGCATGCTCTTGTCTCGGCCCATACGCCGGCTGCCGCCACCCGCCAAGATGACCGCGGTTGCGTCCACCCGCAGATCATATCCTGGACGCTCGACGACACCCGCGGCGCCTGCGCCCTCCCGAAAGGCCGGGATGCTCGGAACCCAGTAGCGGAAAACGCGTTCTGGGTGCGCCCCGCGATCGCTGGTGGGGACAGGCAGCGGCGCCGGGGAGCCTACGGTTGCCCCGAAGGTCGGGGCCGCGCCGCCGACCCGCAATCTCCCGCGCCCGAACGCGCCGAGGACGCCGTCGCACCTCCGCCCGGCGAGGGTTCGGACCGCGATCGTCGGCACGTTGCCCTGAAGCTGTGTTCTCCGGACGAACGGGGTTCCCTCAACCGTGTGCCTCGGCCTTCGCCACCGCGGCCGCCGGCTCGTCGTGGAGCGGCACCAACGGGATCAACGCCATTCCAGGCAGCGAGGCGACGAAGGCGAGGACGAAGAAGTTGACCCAGCCCATGGCCTCCACCATGCGTCCGCCGAAGCCGCCGAAGAACGTCGCGAACACCGACATGATCGCTGAACCGATGGCGTAGTGTGCGGCCTTGAACTCCGGCTTGCAGGTGCGGAGCAGGAAAACCAGCAACACCGCGCTGCCGAGCCCCGCAGCCACCTGCTCGTAGCCATGGATGACAGCGATGGCGGTAAGGCCTCGGGCCGTCGCGGGATCCGGTTTGGCCCAGGCCAGCCACACGTACACCCAGATGTTGAGGTTCATCAGCAGCGTGATCGGCCAGATCGAGCGGCCCAGCCCCCTGGCCTTGATCCAGTGCCCGCCGAGCATGGTCCCGAGGATCGTACCGGCGGCGCCGACGATACCGGCGAGCCAGGCGTACTGCCCCTTGGACACGCCGAGCTCGCGCATCAGAAACGGGGTGGTCATCGAGAACAGGATCTCGTCCCCCACGCGGTAAAGGACAATGAACGTCAGCACCGCAACCACCCGTGGCTGCTGGAGGTAGGTGCCGAAGGCACGCGCGAACCCGCGCCATACCGCCCGCGGGGTTATCACGGCGGCTCCGGTACGCTCGTGCTCGAAACGCGGGAGCCATGCCGCGTGGAATGCGGAGACCCCGAGCATCGCCGCTGCACCGACCCCGAACGCGACCAGCCACGGCGTGTACGGGTCGTGGGTGCCGACCTTCCCGGCCACCAGCGCCGCCAAGGCCACGAGGCCGGTGCGAACGAAGATCATCGCCAGCCGGTAGGCCAGGACCCGGTGGCCGGCCCAGGCGGCCTGCTCGCGCTTGTCGGGCAACCCTTCCATGTAGTAGGCGTCGATGGCGATGTCGTTGGTGGCAGCACAGAACGCCATGATGACGAAAACGAGCGCCACGATACCGAGCCATCGATCCGGGGTGGCCGAGCCCGGCAGGACCAGGTTCGAAAGCGCCACCACCGCCATGAGCCCCCCGACCAGCGCCTGCATCACCACCTGCCAACGCCGTCGCGTGCTCACGAGGTCGACCAGAGGGGCCCACAGGAACTTGAGGTTCCACGGGATGCCCAGGAAGTTGAGGTACCCGATGTAGCGAAGCTTGGCGCCGATGTCGGTGAAATAGACCGAGGAGAGGATGCGCACCACCATGTACGGCATCCCCTCGGCGAAGTAGGTGGTGTGCACCCACCAACGCTGCCAAAACGAGGCTGGACGTGACGCGGTCTCGGTCGTCGGGGCGCTCACCCGCGGCATCGTACACCCGCCGGGCGCCGCAGCTTCTCGCCGCCGCTGACTGAAGGCAGCGCGCTCAGCGGTCTCGCAGCGCTGCGGCCTCGCCTTCCACCACACCTGCCGCAGCGACGAGCAGCGGGTTGATCGCGGCGGCACGCCGTGCTGCCTCCTCGGCCTCGGCGGCCGTGCTCTCCCGTGACCGACCCCGGCCCTGCCTGGCCTGGAGGAGCAGCAGGCGGGCCCGTATCAGGTGCGCGCGCGCCAGGCCTGGGTTGGTGGCCAGCGCCCTGTCTGCCGCCTCGATGCCGCGCGACAGGTCCCTCGGACCCGTCCTGGCCTGAGCGGATGCCAGACGGGCCCGGCGCAGGCAGAGCTCACCCAGCTCGGCCTCCGCCTCGGCGTACGTCGGGTTGGCCTGGAGGGCGCGCCGCAGTGCCTTCTCGGCCGCTTCGAGCGCCTCGTCGGGCGACCCTCGCCGGGCCTCAGCACCGGCCGCGGCCTCCAGCCAGGCCTGCGCGTCCACCAGCCAGGCCTCGGCGTCCTGGGGGTTGATCGCGGTGGCGCGGGCGAGCGCCCGGTGCGCCTGGTCGAGGGCACGAGCGGCGGCCGCGGGGTCCTTCGCAGCCGCCGCTCGGAGCTTCCAGGCCGCCCCGAGGTTGGCGTAGGTGCCGCCGCTGTCCGGCTTGAGGGCGAGCGAGCGCTCGAGGTCGGCGACCGCCCGCGCCAGGACCTGCTCCGCCCGCTCCCCGGTGGCGACGAGCCAGCCTGCCTCCTCGACGGCGACGAGCCCCAGGTTGTTGAGCGCCGACCAGTCCTGCGGGTTGACGGCAAGGGCTTTGTCGAGCGCCGTCCGGGCCCGCCCCAGCGCCGGGCGGGGGTCGATCCCGCGCCCGGACTCGAAACGGCCGATCGCCCACCACGCGACGCCCAGGTTGCCCAGCACCGAGAACCCCGGGGTGATCGCCGCGGCGCGCTCGAGCTCCGCCACCGCCTGCTCGAGCGTGGGCCGCGGGTCCTGGCCACATTCCATCTCGAACAGGCCGCGCTCGAGCAGGGCGAGCCCCAGGTTGTTCGCGGCCGTCTCATGGTCGGGGTACAGCTGCAGAGCGTCGCGAAAGCAGCCAACGGCCTCGGTGAGATGCGGTCGCGGGTCCCGGCCACCCCAGGAGGCGAGCTGGGCTAGGCGGCGCAGGGCGACGCCCCGGTAGGTCAGGGCCCCGACCTCGTCCGGGCTGGCCCGCGGCACTGCCCGGGTGAGCTCGACGACTCCCTGCAGGACCTCCGTCGCGTCCTCGCCCCGGCCGAGCTGCACCTCGCTCCACTGCAGCATCGCCCGTGCCTTGCGGACCACGATCGCCGAGGCGTCGGGGTCGGCGATCAGGGCCTGGTTACAGGTCTCGACCGCGTACCTGTAGGCATCGAACGGTGGGGCCCCGGTGTCGGCCAACACCTCCATGCTCCGGCTCCAGGCCAGACAGAGACCGCCGTAGCCGCCCGGGTCGCTGGGGGCCATGCGCACCTGCTCGGCGTACGCCGCACGAGCCTGCTCGAACCAGGCAAGGGCCCGGTCGCGCTCGCCCTTCTCCCAGGCCGCGCGCCCGAGCGCCACCAGCACCTCGCCCTCGATCTCGCGCGCCTGGTACAACCACGGGATGCGGGCTACCGCGGCCCTCGCCTTGTCGAGCGCCAGCTCGTGCTTCTCCTCGAGCAGGGCGATGAGCGCCTCGACCTGTTCCGGCGCCTGGACCGCCACGGTCCGCCCCTGGGCGAGGTAGTCCAGGGCCGGGTCACGCAGGGTGCGCTCGAGCACCCGACGTCGCTGCGCCCGGGCCGCGGGACTGGGGAGCCGCTGCGCCGACTCCAGCTCTCGGCGGTAGATCTCCGCCAGGGCCAGGCCGAGCGCGTGCGCCACCTCGGGGGGGCGGTACCCGCTGTCCCACGCCTCGAGCAGATGCTCTCGCGCCGAGGCGGGATCCCCGAGGGCCAGGAAGCCACGCGCCAGGGCGTAGTGCCCGGGCCCGAACCCGCTGCTGCCGGCGGTGGCGGCTTGCGCCTCGATACGCGCCAGGCGCTCGGCGATCTCCGCCCGCTCGGCCCGCACGTCGTGCAGCGGCTTGGCTGCAACCAGCCGGATCTCTTCCTCGAGGGTGGCGGTCTCCTGGCCGAACAGCCGCCCGAGCTCCTCCTGGCGGTGCGAGCGCCAGGCCGAGCGG
>JAAYVZ010000189.1 GCA_012516935.1 Holophagae bacterium | reverse complement strand
GGACCCCGGCGTCGCGTCCGAGGCCATCGGCGGCCCCCAGCCGGTGGCGGTGAAAGACGGGTGCGACGAGGGCGAGATCCGCCGCCAGCAGCGCCTCCTCGTAGGCCTGCGCGAAGACGGGTCGGCCGGCAGTGAGAGAGCGCGGTTCGAAGACGGCGACGATGCGCCGGTTCCCGAAGCGGCAACGGGCGCCCTCGAGCGTCAGGCGTACGGCGGTGGGGTGGTGAGCGAAATCATCCACCACCGTCACGCCCCCGATCTCGCCGACCACCTCGAGCCGCCTCCGCACACCACCGAAGCTTCGCAGCGCCGCATCGACCGCCTGCGGATCGAGCCCCGCCAGGAGCGCACAGGTGCACGCAGCCATGACGTTGTCGAGGTTGTGCAGCCCCACCAGCGGTGCCGCGATCGAAAACGTCGTGCCACGCCAGGCGAGCGACGCCACCAGCCGACCATCCGCGTGCCCCCAGCCGAGGCAGCGCAGGTCGGCGCCCCGCTCGTGGCCATACCACACGACCCGAGGGTGATCGGCAGCGACCGTACGGGCGCCCGCGTCGCCGAAGTTGGCCACGACGGCGCCGTGCTCGCCGACCAGTGCCGTTCCGGCGTGGAACGCTGCCACGATGGCATCGAGATTCGGGAAGATGTCGCCGTGGTCGAACTCGACGTTCCCCACCACGAAGAAGTGGGGGTAGTAGTGGAGGAACTTTGGTTCCTTGTCGAAAAACGCGGTGTTGTACTCGTCGCCCTCGACGACCGTCCAACCGCCGCGCCCCAGCCTCCATGGCCGGCCGCCGCACGGAACCCCGCCGATGAGCACGGTAGGGTCAAGGCCGCAACCCGTGAAGATATGCGCGCACAGCGCCGTGGTCGTCGTCTTGCCGTGCGTGCCTGCCACCACGACCGTCCGCGCCGGCCGACAAAAGCGCTCTCCCAACGCCGCCGCCTGGGAGGTGAAAGGCAGTCCCCGGGCCAGCACGGCTTGCACCTCGGGGTTGCTCCGTGGCAAGGCGTTGCCGATCACGACCTGGTCGATTCCTTCGGGAATGGCGGCGGGATCGAAGCCGAGCCGCACCGGAATGCCGAGCTCTGCAAGAAGCTCCGACATCGGCGGGTAGAGGATCGAATCGACGCCGCACACCGCCAGCCCCGACTCGTGCATGAGCCCGGCCAGGGGTGCCATGGCGGTCCCGCCAATCGGGAGGAAATAGAGTTGGCAAGGTTTCTGCATTGCCAATAGCGCGCTCCGTCGCGCCGGTGTACTCTAGCACCTCCGGCGGAGCCGGAAAGGCCCTGTAGGAGAGGAGGCTTGGAAATGAGGTTTGGTTCCCTGATAGCTGCGACGGCAATTATGGTGCCGTTGTCCGTGTTCGCTCAGCCAGCCGTTCCGAAGGGCGAGGCGCCGCAGCCGGCCGGGCCGCAGCCCGTCATCGACATCGCGGAGAAGATCAAGGACTTCGGCATGGTCGCCAAAGGCGAACGTATCGTCGCGGTGTTCGAAGTCCGCAACACCGGCCAGGCGCCGCTCCAGATCACCCAGGTGCGGCCGACGTGCGGTTGTACGGTGGCTGATTTCGACCGGGAGATCCCCCCGGGAGGTATCGGCAAGGTGCGGGCGGAGTTGGATACGGCCGCCTTTTCGGGCCCGATCTCCAAGGCTGTCCTCGTCTTTTCCAACGATCCCGTCAACTCCCAGATCAACCTCGTGATCAAAGCCGATGTGCGGTCTTTCGTCGAGGTGTTGCCGCGAGCGCTCATCCTGTTCAACAACCTGATGGCGGGTCAGTCAGCGAGCGAGAAGGTCACCCTGGTGGCGGCCGACGGCTCCGATTTCCAGATCACGGGCGTCGACGCTGGCGGTGGACCGTACCAGATCAGCTATCGGCAGCTACCGAAAGGCGAGCAGAACCCGGCTTTCAAGAGCGTGCAGTGGGAGGTCGTGATCACGGTCCCGGCGGCGACCCCGGAGGGGATGCTCAACCACAAGGTGCTGGTGAAGACCACCCACCCGAAGGCGCCCGAGGTGCCGATCAACGTGACCGGTGCCGTCCGGCCGGTGGTCCAGGTCATCCCGGCCCAGGCCAACCTGGGACGGGTTCGGTCGGATGCTCCTGTCGGCAGCAACGTGCTGCTGGTCAACAACCGCCAGGGCAGCACGCTCGAGATCACCGAGGCGAAGGTCGACAACCAGTACTTCAAGACCGAGATCATCCCTCTCCAGCCCGGCCAGCGCTTCCAGATCGCCGTGTCGCTGCAGGTGGGCGCACCCAAGGGGCTGCAGAAGGGCACGCTCAGCATCGCCACCAACGATCCGCTTCGCAAGCTCATCGAGGTGCCGGTCAGCGCCCAGGTCGAGTAGTGAGACGTTTTCCTCTTTGGTTCACGGCCCGGGCATCGCGCCCGGGCGTTTTGTCCACCGGCAGCACGTACCCGTGCCATCGGTCTCGTCGGGCTATCGTTCCGAGTGCGCAGCCCCAGCCGTCGGCAAGCCCGGGAATCCGGGACGCGGTGTTATAGTTCTGAAGCGAAGGGAGGTTTGAAATGCGACGGTTTTTCATCGTATCCGCTCTGCTGGCCGCGGTGGTGGCGGGAGCGGAGGAGATCACGGTCAACTCGATTCTCTCGGCCCACAAGATGGGCGCACCGGTGGACGGTATCCTCGCCACAGTCCAGAACCCCTTGAACACCATCAACATGGGTCTCGGTGACCTGGCTACCTTGCGCAATGCAGGGGTGCCCGAAGCGGTCGTCGCTGCTCTTCAGGCGCGCATTCCCGCCCCGACGCCGACACCGGTTCCTCTGCACCCCGATGACCCACGGCTCGTCGACCTCGTGAAGCTCATCAAGTCGGGTCTATCCGAGTCGATCGTGGCCGAGCAGCTCAAGCAGTCCGGCCAGTCGTACAACCTGTCGGTCAACGACCTCCTGTACCTCAAACAGAATGGCGTCCAGGAGTCGATCATCGGCGCACTCATGGCCTCGGCGCGGCCGGGGGTCCAGACGGGTCCCGCCACGGTCACGGCTCCCGTCGCCGGCGCGCCGGCGACGCCGCCGGAGGAGCTGGCGTATGACGGCCTGGTGCTGCAGAAAGCCACCTTCTTGAGGAAGAACCGGCCTGGGAAGCTGATCCTCAGGGGCGAGTCGTTGTCGTGGGTCGATGGCACCGATCCACGGGAGAACTTCGAGTTCCAGATCGGCGGGCTCGAGAAGGTGTGGATGACCTGCCAGGCTCGTACTCCCGAGAACTTCTGCTATCAGATCAGTTTCCAGATCGTCAAGGGGGCGCGTTACAAGTTCCAGGACATGGGGCGAGAGACCGGCTCCAATGCCGCGGTGCTCAAGCTCCAGGAAGGTCTGCGGACATACTTCCCGCAGCTGCCGTTTGGAGCGCCCGATATCGAGAAATAGGAGCTGACCGCGCGAACCGCGACAGCGAGGGTGGCGATGACGCCGGCTGGCAAGGCGGCCGAGCGAAAGCTTGGCCGGCGTAGCTGAGGCTAACGTCGAGGACGGTTCGCGGCGCCCAAGGCCATCCGCCGGACACCAGTACCTAGTGTTGCCAGAGCGTTCGGGCATCAAACCCATCCCGGGCAGCAGGTTCGCGGCGCGAGCACCCCACCGCACGGTGGGGTGTCGTGCCTCCAGGGAGAGGGAAGAGAAGCAGGATCGGCGTGGTTAGCTGCGGCGGGCTCGGGCCCTCGGTTGACCCAGGCGGCCGTCGCTTGGTACCGTGAGCGCCCGCAACCGGGCGCTGCTAGGCGCACCGCTTGTACCCCGTTTGGGGGAGGTCAGAGTGATCACACCGCCAGATCTGTCGTTGGTCCTCGTCATGCTCTGCTTCTGGGCGGTGTTCTTTGTCGTCTCGACGCAGCTCGTGCGGCCGCTCCTCCGCATTCTCGACCAGCGGGAGCAGCAGGCGCAGGGCGCGCGGCACGACCTCGAGACGACGCGGACCAGGCTCAGGGAGGCTTTGGCGGCGAGCGAGCGCGAGCTGGCGGCAGCCAGTGTCGAGGCCGCCCGCGAGCGGGCCGCGCTCCGTGCCGAAGGCGAGGCCAGCCGTCGTGCTCGCCTCGATGGCGCCCGGGAGCTCGCGCAGCAACGTCTGGCCGGGTTGACGCGAGAGCTTGACGAGGTGGCTACCTCGCTGCGGAGCGGGCTGAGGACCGAGGTCGGTCGGCTCGCCCAGGAGCTGGCTGCACACGTGCTCGGTCGGGGGATCGTCGCATGATCGCCGGGCGCCGTGGGCGGCTGTCGACGCTGCTTGTCGGGCTGGTTCTCGCCGCTCCGGCCTGGGCCTCCGGCGCTGACAGCGGGCCAGAGACGGTCTGGGGCCTCCCGCCGATCTTCTGGAAGATCCTCAACTTCACCATCTTCTTCGGCGGGCTCGGCTACCTTCTGAGCAAACCCCTCAGGAGCTTTTTCGCCAGCCGCCGCGAGGGTATCGCCCGTCAGCTCGCCGAGGCGACCCGCCAGCGTGCTGAAGCGGAGGAGCTCCGGCGAGAGATGGAGGCACGTGTCGCCGGGCTGCAGGAGGAGATTGCGAACCTGCGCGAACGGCTCCGCGGTGATGGCGAGCGGGAGCGCGAGGCGCTGATGCAGCAAGGCGAGACCGAGGCGGCGAAGCTCGTTGCTCAGGTCGAGGAGGAGGCGGTGCGGCGCATCGAGGCGGTGCGCACGCAGCTCGCCCGAGAGGCCTCGGAGGCCGCCGTGCAGGTCGCTCGTGAGCTGTTGTCGCGCGAGCTCGGACCGGCTGACCGGGATCGCATCTTCCGCGCCACGCTCGCGCGGCTGCACCAGGGAGGTTCGAGTTGAGCCGCCGCATCGCCCGTCCGTACGCCGCCGCGCTGTACGCAGTCATCGAGAGGGAAGGCGGCTCCGCATTGCGCCGAGCCGAAGCGGAGCTCGAAGCCATGGCGGAGGTTTTCCGCCGCGAGCCATCGCTGCTCAAGGCGTTCGAAGTCCCGTCGATACCCCTCGCCCAGAAAAAGGAGCTCATCGCCACGGTCACGGGCGCTCTCGACCTACGGGCGGAGACCGCCCGCCTGGTGCTGCTCATGACCGAGCACCTGCGGCTGCGCCTGCTTCCGGATGTGCTCTCGGTGCTCGGAGAGATGGTCGACCGCAGGGAAGGGCTGCAGCGCGGCACGGTACAGGTGCCGGCGCCGCTCGATCCGGCGCAGGTGACAGCACTGGCCGCCGCCATGGGCGGCTTCGTCGGAGCGCGGGTCGAGCTCGCCGCTGAGGTCAGGCCCGAGCTGCTGGCGGGCTTCGTTGTCCGCATCGGTAGCCGGGTCTGGGACGGCTCTTTGGACGCCCAACTGCGCCGCTTCGCAGCCGGCGCCGATCACACCTAGGAGCACGAACGCATGCACATCAAGGTTGACGAGATCACCGACATTTTGCGGCGCCAGATCCAGGGGCTCGAGACCTCGGTCGACATGGCCGAGGTGGGGACCGTGGTGAGCGTCGGCGACGGCATCGCGCGCGTCTTCGGCCTCGACCGCGCGATGGCCGGCGAGATGGTCGCTTTCCCCCACGACGTCTACGGCCTGGCCCTCAACCTCGAGGAGGACAGCGTCGGCTGCGTGTTGCTGGGAGAAAGCCAGGCGATCAAGGAGGGCGACGAGGTGCGCCGCACCGGGAAGATCCTCTCCGTGCCGGTGGGCAAGGCGCTGGTCGGCCGCGTGGTCGACCCTCTCGGCCGGCCCCTTGACGGGAAGGGTCCCATCGCCCCCGACGATCACTACCCGATCGAGCGTATCGCCCCTGGCGTCGTGCACCGTCAGCCGGTGAAGGAGCCGATGCAGACCGGCATCAAGTCGATCGACGCCATGATCCCGATCGGCCGCGGCCAACGCGAGCTCATCATCGGCGACCGCCAGACCGGCAAGACGGCGATCATCCTCGACACCATCATCAACCAGATAGGTAAGGGCACGGTTTGCATTTACGTGGCGATCGGCCAGAAGCGGTCGACCGTCGCGCAAGTGGTGAAGGCGCTCGAGGACCACGGGGCGATGGAGCATACGATCGTCGTCATCGCCTCCGCCTCCGAACCAGCGCCGCTCCAGTACCTCGCTCCCTACGCCGGGTGTGCCATGGGGGAGTACTTTCTCTACAGCGGCGGGCATGCCGTGTGCTTCTACGACGACCTCTCCAAGCACGCCGCGGCCTACCGTGAAATCTCCCTGCTGCTGCGCCGCCCACCAGGCCGGGAGGCGTACCCTGGCGACGTCTTCTACCTGCACTCTCGGCTGCTCGAGCGCGCCGCCAAGCTGCGGGACGACTTGGGAGGCGGCTCGCTGACCGCGTTGCCGGTCATCGAGACGCAGGCAGGCGACGTGTCAGCGTACATCCCGACCAACGTCATCTCCATCACCGACGGGCAGATCTTTCTCGAAGGCGATCTTTTCTATTCGGGCGTGCGCCCGGCGGTGAACGTCGGCATCTCGGTCTCCCGCGTCGGTGGCAACGCCCAGGTCAAGGCAATGAAGAAGGTTGCGGGTTCCCTCCGTCTCGACCTCGCCCAGTACCGTGAGCTGGCAGCGTTCGCGCAGTTCGGCTCCGACCTCGACAAGGCGACGCAGCGCCAGCTCGCGCGCGGCGAGCGGCTGGTCGAGGTGCTCAAGCAGGGGCAGTACGCGCCGATACCCGTCGAGCTGCAGATCGTTTCCGTGTTCGCGGGCACCCGCGGGGTCCTGGATACGCTCAAGGTCGAGGCGGTGCGCCCGTTCGAAGCGTTTCTCCACGAAACTCTCCGCACCCACCACCGGGCGCTCCTCGCGGCCATCGCCTCGAGCGGCAAGCTGGAGGGCGATGCCGACGAGGAGTTGCTCGAAGCGTGTCGGAGCGCCCAGGCCGCCTACTGCCGGGAACATCCGGAGGCGAGTCTTGGCCAGTAAGGCCGACCTCCGGCGGCGGATCCGCTCGGTCAAGTCGACCCAGCAGATCACCAAGGCCATGAAAATGGTGGCGGCGGCCAAGCTCCGTCGCGCCCAGCAGCGCATCGTCGAAGCTCGGCCGTACGCGGCCACGCTCCAGGGGATGCTCGCCTCGCTGGTGTCCCGCCTGCCTGCCGCCCATCCTTTGCTCGAGCAGCGGCCCGAGCGGCACGTTACCCTCGTCGCCATCACCGGCGACAAGGGCCTGTGCGGCGCATTCAACGCCAACGTCTTGCGCGAAACCTATCTGCTGCTGCGGCGGGGCTGGGAGCAGGTCGACCTCATCCTGGTCGGCCGCAAAGGTGCCGATTTCTTCCGAGCTCGGGGGGTCGGCGTGCAGGCCCACCACGCCGACGCCATGCGCCACCCGTCGGCCGCAGCCGCGACCGCGTTCGCTCGCGACCTTGCGGATCGCTTCGCGGACCGCCGGACCGACGCGGTCTACTTCGTGTACAACCAGTTTCGTTCGGTCATACTGCAGCGGGTGACGGTGGAGCGCTGGTTGCCGGTGGATACCAGCGACCTCGTCGGCGGTGGAGTGGCTCCCCGGTGTCTGTTGGAGCCGTCCGCCCCCTCCCTGCTCCACCGGTTGCTCCCGCGCCACCTGCAGTTCGGCGTGCTGCGCATCCAGCTCGACTCGGCGGCCGCCGAGCACGCGGCGCGGATGACGGCCATGGATGCGGCGTCGAAGAACGCCGTCGAGATGATCGACCGCCTGACGCTCACCTACAACCGCCTACGGCAGGCGTCCATCACCAAGGAGCTCATCGAGATCGTGTCCGGCGCCCAGGCGCTGGCCGAGAGGTAGGAGTTGGCAATGGCAGCGAGCACGCACGTGGAGGGGCGGGTCATCCAAGTCATCGGACCGGCGGTCGACGTCGAGTTCCCGGAGGGCCACCTACCGCAGATCTACAACGCCATCGAGGTTCGTGACCGGTCCGAGGCGCGAGAACTCTACGTCGTTCTCGAGGTCGCCCAGCATCTCGGAGAGGGCCGCGTGCGCTGCGTCGCCATGGAGCCGACCGACGGCATGGTCCGCGGCATGAAGGCGCTCGACACCGGGCAGCCGATCACGGTTCCGGTGGGCCGGGAGACGCTCGGTCGGGTGATCTCGGTCATCGGCCGGCCAGTCGACGAGCACGGGCCGGTGGAGACCAAGGAGCGCTGGCCGATCCATCGGCAGGCGCCGACGTTCGAGGAGCAGTCCACGGCGGTCGAGATGTTCGAGACCGGGATCAAGGTCATCGACCTGCTGGAGCCGTACACCAAAGGCGGCAAGACCGGCCTTTTCGGCGGCGCCGGGGTAGGCAAGACCGTCATCATCATGGAGCTCATCAACAACGTCGCGATGCAGCATGGCGGCTTTTCGGTCTTCGCCGGCGTCGGTGAGCGTACCCGCGAGGGCAACGACCTCTGGCTCGAGATGCAGGAGTCGGGTGTCATCGATCCCGTCGACTGGAAGAAGTCCAAAGCGGCCCTCATCTACGGCCAGATGACCGAGCCGCCGGGCGCGCGGTTGCGCGTCGCGCTGTCCGGCCTCACGGTGGCGGAGTACTTCCGCGACGTCGAGGAGCAGGATGTGCTCCTGTTCATCGATAACATCTTCCGCTTCACGCAGGCTGGCTCGGAGGTCTCGGCGCTGCTCGGGCGCATGCCATCCGCCGTCGGATACCAGCCCAACCTCGCGACCGAGATGGGCGAGTTGCAGGAGCGCATCACCTCCACCCGGCGGGGCTCGATCACCTCCGTGCAAGCTATCTACGTGCCGGCCGACGACCTTACCGATCCGGCGCCGGCGACGACCTTCGCCCACCTCGACGCAACGACGGTGTTGTCGCGTCAGATCGTCGAGCTCGGCATCTACCCGGCGGTCGATCCTCTGGCCTCGACGAGCCGCATCCTGGACCCGGCAGTGGTCGGCGAGAACCACTACCGCACAGCTCGTGAGGTGCAGCGTATCCTCCAGCGTTACAAGGATCTCCAGGACATCATCGCGATCCTGGGCATCGATGAGCTGTCCGAGGAGGACAAGCTGACGGTGGCGCGGGCACGCAAGATCCAGCGCTTCCTCTCGCAGCCATTTCACGTCGCCGAGCAGTTCACGGGCTTTTCCGGCAAGTACGTAGCGATCGCCGAGACGATCCGCGGATTCAATATGATCGCCGCCGGCGAGCTGGATCACGTTCCCGAGCAGGCGTTCTACATGAAGGGTGCGATTGACGAGGTCCTCGAGCACGCCGAGCGCCTTCAGCAGGAGGGCATGGCGTGAGCGGGGCGCGGCTGCACCTGAGGGTCGTGAGCCCGGAGCGGTTGGTACTGGAGACCGACGCCGACCGGGTCGCGTTGCCCGGAGCGCTCGGCCAGCTCGGCATCCTGCCCGGCCACGCCGCCCTCATCACCGCGTTGCGGACCGGCGTGCTCGAGATTCGCTCCGGTGGCTCGGTGCAGCGGGTCGCCGTTTTCGGCGGCTTTGCCGAGGTGAGGGAGGACGCGGTCACGGTGCTGGCTGATGGCGCTGTGCTCGCCGAAGAGATCGATCGGGCCGCCGTGCTCGCCGAGCTGGCGGCCGCCGAGGCGGCGCTGGCAACCACCACGCCGGAGACCCTCTCGGCGGTACGGGCGAGGCTCGAGACCGCCGAGGCGCGCCTCGCCGTGATCCGCTCCTGACCGTCCCGAGTCCCTGCGCCGCGCGGCTTTGCTGCCTCGCGTATCGCCGCCTCTTTCCCGCCAGCACCGCCCCGGCAGGCTCCTTGATGGGGCCTTCTCCGGTGCGTCGATCCTGTCGATCAGGTCGGCTCGAGGAGGGTGAGGCGGAAGCTGCGAAGCCAGCCGTCGATCTCGTCCTCGTTGGGGGGCTCGTCAGGTAACACCGAGGTGGCCGCCGCGACCTCGAGGCCGGCCAGCAGATCGGCGAGGGGCACTTTCCAGCGCGCAAGCTCCCCGCTTCCGAGCTCGACCCGCTCGCCGGCCAGCTTGCGCTCGACCAGCTCGTTGGCCCGCCCGAGGCCGTACTCGCCGAGCAGCGCGGTGACGTCGGCCACCACCTCGCCGGTGCGCAGCAGGTGCGTGCCGGTCAAAGCGGTTCGCAGGACGTCGAGCAGCCGTTTGACGGTGGGCTCTTGCTCCAGCTCGCGCAGGCGCCGCTGGGCGAGGCTGCGGTAGTGGCGGTGGAAGCGACGGCTCAGCGAGTGCTTGAGCAACGGCCACAGCGCCAGCAGCTCCGGCCGCGCGAACAGCAGGCTCTCGCCCATCAGCCGCTCGAGGAAGCTGCCGTTGCCCTTGAGCACACCCTCGAGCACCTGGCCGATCTCGTTGGAGGTGTAGTCGATCTCGACACCCTCGAGGGTGCTGTCCCGGTCGTAGCGGGGCGGAGGCAGCCGCAGTCCGAGCCACGACACCGTGGGGGCGATGTGGACCGCCTCGAGGTCGAGACCGCTGTCGGGCGAAGGGAAGCCGTAGGCGTGCGCGCCGGAGAGGCAGACGACGAAGTGCTCGCGCGCCCCACCCTCCTCCGTGACCACTCGCTTCGCCACCTCGGCCATCCGCGGTGTGAGCCGGGTCCATCCGCCGCTGGATCCCGCCATGCGACCTCCGCCGCCGCCACCGTCTAGGGTACCGCGTTCCACCCACAATTGCAGTTGATCGGGGACCAAGCATTGACAGTCGGCAGCTCCTGCCGTACGTTCGGGCCGATCATCAAACCGCGGTTGGAACGCCGCGAGGGAGGTACGCACATGAACGCACGCCGCATCGGTACGACACTTATCGTCTTGACTGGGTCGCTGCTGCTCGCCGAAGCCGCCTGGGCCGGGTTTGCCGGCACCGACGTCTTCCTTCCGTCGGTCGGGCGGAGGCCGGGGGCCGCCGGCTCGCAGTGGTACACCAAGATGTGGGTGCACAACCCCAACGCCACCGCCACCAACGTCCAGATCTACCTGCTCGAGCGCGACAAGGACAACTCGGCCGCGGTGCCGTACAACACCACGATCGCGGCCAGCGACACCCAGGTGTTCGAGAACGCGGTCTGGACGCTGTTCGCCAAGGAAGTTTTCGGCGCCCTGCGCGTCTGCTCGAACCAGCGGCTGTTGGTCAGCTCGCGCATCTACTCGCAGACGGGCGAGGAGAAAGACTCCGTGGGGCAGTTCTTCGCCGGCGTGCCCGCCTCCTTCGCCATCGGGCGTGGTCAGCGCACCGAGCTGCTCGGCACCTACCAGACGCTACCCACCACTGACTCCGACTACCGCTACAACTTCGGGTGGGTCGAGGCTGGCGGGGGCAACGCCACGGTGCGGCTACACGTCAAGGACGCCACCGGAGCCGAGATCACAACCCGGGACTACGTGGTCCGGCCGTTCGAGCAGAAGCAGTACCAGCTCATGGTCGAGTTTCCTGGGCTGAGCACCGACAACGCCCGCCTGCAGATCGAGGTGCTCTCGGGAACCGGCAAGATCGTGGCGTTCGGCTCGGGCGTCGCCAACCGCTCCAACGACCCGTCGACGTTCGAGATGCAGTTCCGCGACGAGCTTCTCGCCGAGAACAGCGCCGGCGGCGGCGACATCACCGCCGTGCACGCCGGCGCCGGGCTTGTCGGTGGCGGGACCAGCGGCGACGTGACGCTCTCGGTTGCCACCGGTGGGATCGCCACCGCGATGATGGGGGACGGTGCTGTGACGGCGGCGAAGATCGCCTCCGGACAGGTCGTCAAGTCCGTCAACGGCCTCCAGGACGCGGTGACGCTTGCGGCCGGCCCCAATGTCACGATCACAAAGGCGGGGCAGACACTGACCATTGCCGCCAGCGGTGGCGGGGGCTCGGGCACCATCACGGGGGTCACTGCGGGGACCGGCCTCGAAGGCGGCGGCACGTCGGGGAACGTCACGCTGGGGGTCAAGGTGCCGTTAGGGCTCACCGGCAACACCGGGTGGCCGGTGATCAACGCCGGCAACACCTTGCCTACTCCTAGTGCTCATGGGATCAGGGGGGAAACGTTAGCCGGGTACGGCGTGTTCGGACAAGCCACGAGTGGCACTGGCGTGAGGGGCACGTCCATCAGCGGCAGAGGCGTGCATGGCGAGACATCGTCGACTCACGGCGCCGTCGAGGGTTGGAATACCGGAACCGGCCCCGGTGTCTGGGGCGGCAACGTCAACGGCAAGCTGGGCTATCTGGGCGGTAAATATGGGGTGTACGGCGAGTCGTCGGGGTACAAAGGGTACCTCGGGTTTTCCGACGGCAGCGTGGTGGGCCAACACAGCTCAGGCAACTACGGCTACCTCGGCGCTGCAGACGCGGGTATCACGGCGAGGGGCTACTCGGGAAGCAAGGCGGGGATCTTCACCGGCGACGTGCAGGTCACGGGCGCGCTTTCCAAGGGCAGCGGCTCGTTCAAGATCGACCATCCGCTCGATCCCGAGCACAAGTACCTGTATCACTCGTTCGTCGAGTCGCCGGACATGATGAACGTCTACAACGGCAACGTCGTCACCGACGAGGAGGGGCGGGCCGTGGTGGAGCTGCCGGCCTACTTCGAGGCGCTCAACCGGGATTTCCGCTACCAGCTCACGGTCGTTGGCCGCTTCGCCCAGGCCATCGTCGAGGAGGAGGTCGCCGACAACCGCTTCGTCATCCGGACCAACCTCGCGAACGTGAAGGTCTCGTGGCAGGTCACCGGCATCCGCAAGGACCGTTACGCCAACGCGTATCGCGTCCCGGTGGAGGAGGTCAAAAGCTCGGAGGAGCAGGGGCTGTACCTTCACCCGGAGGTGTGGGACAAGCCCGAGGAGCTCGGTGTGAGCTGGGCCACCGCGCCGGCCGCCGCGCGGGAGCTTGGGGGGAGGAAGCTGGAACAGACACCGTAGCTGTCGCCGCGCTCCCGGCTCACAGCCACCAGGCTCCGCCGAGCGAGAGGCCATCACCGTGAGCTGGCAGCCTCGCGCTCGGTGTGGTATGAGCGTCGGCGCCGCGCGAGGACTCCGCGTGCGGCGAGTGTCTGCTGCCCTTTGACCCCGTCCACGCGACGGCCAACACGAGGCTCGGGAGCCGGCGGCGACCTCGACCGCGACCCGTCGGCCGCTGCCTCCCACCCCGGGCTTGCTCATCGCCGGGAGGCTGCCTACGCTGCGGGCAGTATGAGCGGCGGCGATCCCCTGCGGCTGTTCCACCCGGTGATGCGGGGGTGGTTCGCCGAGCGGCTCGGCGAGCCGACCGAGGCGCAGGCGCTGGCGTGGCCGGCGATCGCGGCGGGGGAGCACGTGCTGCTCGCGGCCCCGACCGGATCGGGGAAGACGCTGGCGGCGTTCCTTTTCGCGCTCGACCGCCTGCTCACCGGCGCCTGGCCGGGGGAGGCGATACGGGTGCTGTACGTCTCGCCACTGCGGGCGCTCGGTACCGACGTGCGGCGCAACCTCCTGCGCCCGCTCGCCGAACTCGGCGAGCGGTTCGAGGCGGCCGGGATCGCCACGCCGGCGGTGCGGGTGCTCACGCGCAGCGGCGACACCCCCACCGAGGAGCGGCGGCGCATGACGCGGCGGCCGCCGGAGATCCTCATCACCACGCCGGAGAGCCTCAACATCTTGCTCACGTCGGAAGGCGGCCGGGCGGGGCTTTCCGGGGTCCGGTGCGTGATCCTCGACGAGGTGCACGCGGTCGTCGAGTCCAAGCGCGGGGTGCACCTCATCACCGCGGTGGAGCGGCTGGTGAGGCTGGCGGGCGAGGTGCAGCGCGTGGCGCTCTCGGCGACGGTGCGCCCGCTCGCCGAGG
>JAAYVZ010000188.1 GCA_012516935.1 Holophagae bacterium | reverse complement strand
GGACACCTCGCTTGCCTCGCAGGAGCTCCGGGTGGAGACCAACCTGGTGAGCCCGAGCGGTTTCATCGTTGCGGGTTCGGAGAAGACGTATACCACGAGCGGAGCGC
Organism: Holophagae bacterium; assembly: GCA_012516935.1. Taxonomy (GTDB): domain Bacteria; phylum Acidobacteriota; class Thermoanaerobaculia; order Thermoanaerobaculales; family Thermoanaerobaculaceae; genus JAAYVZ01. Next base: position 3,615 of record JAAYVZ010000188.1, on the reverse strand, counting down.
AGAACGACCCGCAAACCGTCGCTCTCGTGCTCCCTGCAGGAGCCGAGGGCGGCACCTACAAGGCCAAGGTCTTCGTCTTCGACAAGGCGTCGGGGCGGCTCGAGACGACCTGTGAGAAGACGTTTACCGTGACCGGCTGCACCCTCGCCTGCACGGCCACGGTCCCGTCGACTGGCCAGGTCGGCCAGGCGATCTCGTTCACCTCCACCGCCACAGCAACCGGGTGTGCCGGCGCCCCGGAGTACTTCTGGTTCTTCGGCGACGGCACCACGATCGTGGCGCAGGCTCAGAACACGACGTACACCTATTCGGCGCCGGGAACCTACACCTGGGAGCTCGTGGTCGTGCTCGGCAACGCCCGCTGCGTCAAGTCGGGCACCATCACGATCTCGCCCGGGGGCGGGACGACCTGTACCTTGGGGTGCAACGCCGTGGTGCCCACGACCGCAACGGTGGGGCAGACGATCTCGTTCCAGGGGTCAGCCACCGCCACCAACTGCAGCGGCACGCCACAGTACTTCTGGACTTTCGGCGACGGCACGACAGCGGTCGCGCAGGCCCAGAACACGACGTTCTCGTACCCTGCGGCCGGGACCTACACCTGGGAGCTGATCGTCGTCCTGGGCACCACCCGTTGCGTACGAACCGGTACCATCAACGTCACCAGCGGCACCCCGAGCAGTTGCGTGCTGGGATGTGACGCAGTCGTGCCCACGACTGGGACGGTCGGGACCGCTATCACCTTCCAGGGCTCGGCGACGACCAGCAACTGCTCCGGTACCCCCGAGTACTTCTGGAGGTTCGGTGACGGTACGACGGCCGTCGCCCAGGGCCGGACGGTCACGGCGACCTACGATTTGCCGGGAACCTACACCTGGGAGCTCACGGTGGTCGTCAACGGTGCGCTCTGCGTGCGGCGTGGCACGATCACCATCATCGGTGGGCCGGCTACCGGTTGCCGTGTGGGATGCTCCGCGGTTGTCCCGGCGGTGGCGTTGGTCAACCAGCAAGTGCAGTTCGTGGGTGGCGCTACGGCCACGGGGTGCACGGGGACCCCGGAGTACTTCTGGTTCTTCGGCGACGGCACCACGGCGGTGGCGCAGGCGCAGAACACGACCTGGCGCTACTCGCGACCCGGCACCTACACCTGGGAGTACATGGTCGTGATCGATGGCGTGTGGTGCCGGCGCTCGGGTCAGATCACCATCGTCTCGGGCGCCGGTTGCGTGCTCAACTGCGCTGCCGTCGTGCCGGCGACCGCGCAGGTGGGGCAGACCGTGTCGTTCCGGGGGTTCGCGAGCTGGGCCAACTGCTCGCGGTCGCCGGCGTACCTGTGGGACTTCGGCGACCGCACCATGCCGTCTGGCGACGCCACGACGACGCACGTCTATTCGGCACCGGGCAGTTACGAGTGGCAGCTCACCACGGTGGTCGACGGTGTGTACTGCGTCAGGTCAGGGGTGATCGTCGTCACCAGCGCTGCGCAGCCTGCGGCGTGCACGTACTCGCAGTGGTTCCAGGTCGGCACGCAGGCGACCGGGATCGGCGCCAACTGGCGTACCGACGTGGCGATCCTCAACCCGACGTCGGCCACGGCGCAGGTCCAACTGCGGCTGCACACCAGCACGGCCGGGATCAAGACGCTCGCCACCACGGTGGCGGCGGGGCGCCAGGTGCTGGTGGCCAACGTGGCCGGGCAGATGGGGTACAACGGATCGGGCGGCCTGCAGCTCTGCTCCGATCAGCCGGTACGTGCCAACTCCCGGACCTACAACCAGGCGAGCGCCACCGATACCTACGGCCAGTACTACGGGCCGTACACCACCAACCAGGCGGTGTGGGCGGGCGAGCTCGCCTGGCTGGTTGGCCTCAAGGAGAACGCCGCGTTCAGGTCGAACATCGCGCTCACCAATACCGGGGCCACGCCGGCGCGGGTGGCGGTAACGCTGTTCAACGGAGACGGCACGCGGCTCGGGGGCTATACGGAGTCTCTCGCTGCCGGGGAATGGAAGCAGCAAACTCGGGTCTTCCAGAAGTTCGCGGGCCGGACGGACATCGGCTCGGGGTTTGCCCGGGTCGCGGTGCTGTCGGGTACCGGCGTCATCGTCTCGGCATCGGTGATCGATAACAAGACCGGCGACGCAACCACCAACCCCTGGCTGTTCTGAGGCTCCAGGACAGGACAAGGGGGAGAAGGGGATAGGATGCTTCCGGGGCAGCTCGCCGCCTCGGCTGGCGGTGAGCTGCTCCCGGAGTGCGTCCGTTTGTCGGGGGGCGGCCGGAAGGGGAGCGCAGCGCTTCGCAAGCCGCCGGGGTCGACGATCTCGACGAGCGGGTTCTCGATGTTGGCTCGCGGTGCGTGCGGCGACCCCAAGCGTGCCAAGCCGGTGCGTGGCCGGGTCTCTGGCGGTGCGGTGGCCGCGTCGGGCTCGTCGATCACCGTGACGAGGCGAGTGTTGGTCCGACCGTCCATGACGCTCTTCCGATCGTCTCGGGTGATCGACGTGCCGTGCTTGATGTCGATGGTCCGTGAGGTCTCGAGCACGGCATCGAATGCCTTCTGCTAGGCTCCAGGGTTCACGTTCATGTAGTTCGCCCAGTCCACGGCCGACCCTCCCCTGCCACCAACCGGGAGAGGAATGCCCTTTGCGTCCAGGTTGCCGGCAAGAGGCTTGTGGTACTCGCGGTGGATCGAGGGGTCAAGTTCGGAGAGAGCTTGCTGGCTGGTGCCGCCAAGGAACTTCGGCTGTGGATGGTGACCGTGGACCACAGCCCGCTGGACGTCCGCAACACGGTCAGCGGCCCTCACCGCATCGACCCCACGGTCCGCCATGCGGACCCCGTCGATGACGTCGTCGGTGTGGGCAGCGACGCGCAAGGCAACCCCGCCGCCGGTGGCAAACGGGATGCAGGCGCCGCCGACGTCGGCACCCAACGCCAGGGGGTTCTCCTTGAAGTTGCCTTTCTGGCCGACGACGTTGTCGGCGACGATCCGGTAGACGTCGTAGGCGATAAAGCCGATGTCCAGGATGGTGTCGAGGATCTCGCCGTTCGGGTCATGGTACTTGTTGGGGTTGTTGAGGGCGTAGCTGTAGCGGTGCAGGCTCCGCGGGCGCTCCACCGACCCCGCGCCCATGAAGGCGTAATGGAGTAGAACTCCCTCATTGGAACCTCGGATCAGCTCGCAGCTCGTTCATCTGCCGAGGTGTCTATTCACGCGTCAGGAGGGTGGTCAGCCGAATCTCGACGGCACCGTAGCCCAGGATGCCATCCTTCGGCAGTTGCCGCGCTTCCTCCTCAGTGCACGGCAGGATCTCGGCCTCAATGTTGAAATCCGGCTCACGGTAGATCACCTTCTTCGGCGTGTTTGAGACCACGCTCCTTCTGACGAACACCGGCACAGGCCACGCCTCCCTTTCCCAGGGATCCACCTTGCCAAGTACGGGCCACTCGCCGCGCAGCAGGCCGAGATCTCCCGTGTTTGCAACTAGCCCGCATTTCTCATCGATAGGTATTGAAAAGGGGCTCGATCTCGGCTATCATATTCTTGGCGAGAGAATTACGAGAGCCAAGGGGAGCCCCATGAAGCCAACACAGTGTACCGCACCCGACTTT
>JAAYVZ010000187.1 GCA_012516935.1 Holophagae bacterium | reverse complement strand
TCAGGCCGAGGTATGGGCTGACCAGACCATTGTGTGCCCCACAACCTCGTACATGACGACGCGACTGCACGTCCTCATCGCCAACACCCCAGCACGTACCCCACAATCACACTCCCACCCCACCACAACCACCCCACCGACCGCTAAAACGCGTGCGGTGAGAAATGCGGGCTAGCGAGGAACACCGCACGCTCGCAGTGATAGCGTTGGGACACCACGAGAAAGCGCTTCTGCCCGAACACCTTTCCGGCTCGGACGACGGAATCGAGAGTGCGAAAACCGGCGTAGTCGCAGGTGATGTACTGCTCCGGTACCCCCAAGGCGACAAGGTCTGCCTTCATCTCCGCCGGTTCGTTGTAGGATCTCCGGGAGTTGTCTCCCGTCACGATGAGGGCCTGAACCTTGCCCTTCAGAAAGAGATCCGCAGCGGTGCGCAAACGGGGGTGGTAGTTTCGGTTCTTGCCAACCCCGAGCACCAACGCAACCGTCGTGTGCGGGCAATGATCCGCCGGGTCGAAGACCAGGCCGTTGGCCGCGCGCTCGACGACGACGTGCGCCACCGCGCAAAGCACTCCAACGAGGAGTGCACCAAAAAGACCCAGAGCGACAAGGGAACGCCTACGCCGCATCGTCGTGGCCGAGCCGCCATCCGCCCAACGCGGGTTGTTGAACAGCACCACGCTCTGGTGACCGCGCTGTTTGGAAGGGTGGGCTCGCTGCAGTCATGTCAGCTACGCTCCGCCGTCCTGGGGCTCGAAGGAGCGCTCAGGCTCCGCCGAGTTTCCAGTCAGAGACCATCTCCAACCAGAAGACCCTCCCGTCGGAGAGCACAACCAACAGCACGTCATGGTCCGCGACAGCAACGGTAAGGGGCTCCTTTCGGATCTCGAACGGCACCGTGTAGTAGTACACCCTACGCTCCATCCCGCTCGCGGCGCGCAGACCGTCGAGTGAGAAGCGCGAAACGACCTCACGAAAGGTCGGTGAGTTCAGCAGGAGCCCGAGGTCGCCACCGGAAAACATGCGCTGCTCGAAGTCTTGTCGGCCAGGCGCGGAATTCGTTGAGGGTGTACCCTTTTCTCCGAGCGCAGCGTCAGCTTTCTTGAGTCGTGCCCAAAGCGCCGGACCAATCGCCACCATGGTGTCGAAGGCCTGGTCGCACCCTCTACCCTGATTTGAGCAACTGAGAAGGAACGTCCCGACTTGCTTCATGTTCTCGCGCGTCGTGTACTCGGTTCCCCAAGGCTCGTCATCGCCGGCCGCTGCGACGACCGCGAGAGTGACGAGAATAACGACGGTAGGAGCGAGCCTTGTCATGCGACCTCCTGCCCCCTGCAGCCGTAGCGTCGAAATCATGGATGGGAGTTTTCTTTTCTCACTGCAGGGATGGTAGGGCTCGGTGAAGGTGGGTTCAAGAGGTCGGTGATGCGCCGATGGCGGGGATTTGAGGCCGGACCGTCGCGGTGCGGGGCGATCTGAGCGGGTGCTGGCTCTGCTGGGCAGGCACGAGCCCGGCCGAGCCCAGGGCGGTGCAGGTGGCGAGCGGGGCGGCGCCGGGCTTCTGCCTCACATCGCGCAGTGTGGTGCGAGCGCCCGAGGCGCACGTACAATGCCGCGGAGAACGGTCGGTGAGGAGGCGGGCATGACGGCAAGGTTGACGCAGGCGTTGATAGTCGCGGTGATCGCAGGTGGGGTCGTGGTTGCGGGGGCGGCGGAGAAGCAGCCGTTTGCGGTCGCGGATCTGTATCGGCTGGTGGGGGTCGACGAGCCGGCGATCGCGCCCGACGGATCGGCGATCGTCTACAAGCTCACCCACTCGGACCTGCCCGCCATGAAGCGCACCGCAAACCTCTGGCGCATCGCCCCGGATGGCAGCGGCGCACGGGCGCTCACGACCGCGGACGCCAGCGACGCGTCGCCGGCGTTCTCCGCCGACGGACGCACGCTCGCCTTCATCTCGACGCGCTCGGGCGAGCCGCAGGTGTGGTTCATGCCGACCGACGGCGGCGAGGCGAGGAAGGTCACGAGCTGGCCGGGTGGCGTGGGCAGCTTCCAGCTCTCGCCCGACGGCACGAAGGTCGCGTTCACCGCCGACGTCTGGACGACCTGTGGCGGCGATGCCGAGTGCAACCGGAAGACCGACGAGGCCCGCGACGGCTCGAAGCTCAAGGCGCATCTGGCCGATCGCCTCCTGTTCCGACACTGGAACGAGTGGCGCGACGGGCGCCGTACCCACATCATGGTGCAGGACCTCGAGAGCAACGTCGTGCGCGACCTCACCCCCGGTGACTTCGACTCGCCGGTGTTTTCCGTGGGCGGCGGCACCGACTACGCGTTCTCACCCGACGGCAAGGAGCTGGTGTTCGCCTCCAACCGCGACCGGGACGAGGCGTCCTCGACCAACGCCGACCTCTGGGCGATCGCCGTGGACGCCCCCGCCGAGGCGCTGAAGACGCCGCGTAGGCTCACCGACAACCCGGCTTGGGACGGCGGTCCGGCGTTCTCCCCCGACGGCCGCCTGCTCGCCTACCGCATGCAGAAGCTCCCCGGCTACGAGTCCGACCGCGTCCGCATCGCCGTGCTCGACCGCGCTACCGGCGCCACACGCGTGCTCACCGAGGGGTTCGACAACACGATCTCGGACCTCGCCTGGAGCCGCGACGGAAAGCGTATCTTTTTCAAGGCCGAGGTGCGGGGCCGCACGCCGCTGCACGAGCTCGACCTCGCGACCGGCCGCATCCGCGTGCTCACCGACGTGGGCCAGATCGACGCCTTCGCCGTGGCGCCCGATGCGAGCTGGGCCGTGGTCAGCCGGCGCCGCGTCAGCGAGCCATCGGAGCTGCACGTGATCGCGCTCCAGGGCTCGCCAGGCGAGCGGCGCCTCACCACCCACAACGCCGCGCTCGAGGCCGAGGTGGACATCCGTCCGGCCGAGGAGATCTCGGTCCGGGGAGCGGCAGGCAAACCGGTGCAGGTCTTCATCGTCAAGCCGCACGGCTTCGACCCGGCGAAGAAGTACCCGCTGATCCTCAACGTCCACGGCGGTCCGCAGGCCCCGTGGACCGACTCCTTCCGCGGCGACTGGCAGGTCTACCCCGGCGCCGGCTACGTCGTGGCGTTCCCCAACCCGCACGGCTCGTTCGGCTTCGGCGAGGCGTACACGGCCGCGATCTCGCGCGACTGGAACGGCAAGGTGATGGAGGATATCTCCAAGGTCACCGACGCCCTCGCCGCGTTGCCGTACGTGGATGCCTCCCGCATGGGGGTCATGGGCTGGTCGTGGGGCGGCTACGCGGTGATGTGGCTCGAGGGCCACTCGACCCGCTACAAGGCGATGGCCGCGATGATGGGCGTGTACGACCTGCGCTCGATGTACAGCGCCACCGAGGAGCTGTGGTTCCCGGAGTGGGATCTCGGCGGCCCGCCGTGGGACAACCGCGAGCACTACCGTGCGGCGTCGCCCTCGGAGGCGGTCGAGGGGTTCCGCACGCCCTGCCTCGTGATCACCGGCCAGAAGGACTACCGCGTGCCCTACACGCAGTCGCTCATGTTCTTCACCGACCTCCAAAAGCGCGGCGTCCCCTCGCGCCTGATCGTGCTCGACAACGCCGGCCACTGGCCCGCCTGGTACGAGATGGCGCTGTACTACACCGCCCATCTCGACTGGTTCGCCCGCTACCTCGGTGGCGGCCCGGCGTCGTGGGACCCGCGAGCGCTGGTCGAGGGTGGCGCTTTCACGACGAAGTAGCAGGGACGGGTCGGTCGACGCCAGCCTCATCGCCCCGATAGCTCCTCACCCGGCCCCCTCGCCCGAGGCTCCCGCACCTGGGGGGGCGCTGCGGCCGCCCTTCGGGCGCGCAGCGCCGCGGCTGGCGGACGCGGAGGCCGTCGAGCCAAGCCACGGGGCTGATCGGAGGAGCGCGGAGGGGAAGACTACGGGGCGCAGGTCGGGAGGCAGACGGTGAACGTCGAGCCATGGCCCTCCTGGCTCTGCACCGATAGGGTGCCGCCGAGGCGATCCACCATGTCCTTGACGATCACGAGGCCGAGGCCGGTACCCGTCTCGACGTCCTTGGCGTTGGGCGCCCGGTAGAACTCGGTAAAGAGCTGAGGCAGCGACGCCTCGGGGATGCCGATGCCGGTGTCTTGGACCTCGACCGCCATCTGGCGCTCGAAGCGCCTGGCCGTGATGGTGATCCGGCCGCCCTCGGGCGTGTACTTGACGGCGTTGCCGACGAGGTTGGAGAGGATGCGCAGGAGGCAGGTCGGGGTGCCCAACACCCTCGCTGCCTCGCAGCCATCGTCGCAGCGCAGCACGAGCTGCTGGCGCTTGTCGACGGACTGCGGCTCGATCTGACTCACGACGAGCTTGAGCGCCTGTACGACCGAGAGCGGACGGCGTTCCTCGACCTCGAGCCCCGACCGACCGGCGGCGAGCTCGAGGAGGTCGTCGACGAGGAGCTGAAGGGCCGTGAGACGGCGCCCGATGCGCGTGACGAAGTCGCGCTGCTGGGCGCCGAGCTCGCCGGTGTAGCCGTCGAGGATCACCTTGACGGCCGCCTGCGCCCCCTTGACCGGCGAGCGCAGCTCGTGGGTCACCACCCGGAGGAACTGTGATTTCTCCTCGTCGAGCTGCCGCAACGCCTTGAACGCGAGCGCGTTCTCGATCGCCCCCGCGCCCTGGGCAGCGATCGTGGCGAGGAAACGCGCATCGTCCTGCGAGAACGCGTGCGGGCGGTTCGAGTAGGCGCGCATGAGACCGAGCGGATGCGTCTTCCCGGGCAGGCGGACGTAGAGAATGGTGTTGATTCCCTCGGCCTTGACGACGTCGGGATACTGCAACCGGTCACGGTCTTCGTCGACGTGGATGAAGGTGGGCTCCCCCGTGGTCATGACGTCAGTCTGGATGTAGCCGGGGATGAGTGCCAGCGGCCCCTTCGCCAGGTAGCGTTCGGACAGACCGAACGACGCGGCGGGCTCGATGTGCGTGCCGCTGCTATCGAGCAGGCCAATCGAAGCGCCCGAGGCGCCCATCACCTCGACGGTTTCGCGCATCAGCCCCTGCAGCACCTCCTGCAGATCGAGGGTCGAGGTCACGGACTGCGAGGCCAGGTAGAGCGCCGCGAGCTGATCCTCGCTGCGCCTCACGCTGCGGGCCACGAGCGAGGTGAAGTAGTGGGCGACGAGACCGACCGCCACCAGCGCGACCAGCATGACGGCCACGAACGTGGGAGTGGGTGGAGGCTCGCTGGGACCGAAAACGGCAAGGTGCTGGTGCGGCAGCGTTCCGAGGATCTCCGCCACACCCAGCCCAGCGAGCGTGGCGATGGTGGTGAGGGTGAACGTCAGTGCCTCGCGGTGCGGCAGCAGCAGCGCCGCGATCACGATGTGGAAGATGTAGAAGAGCAGCAACGGGCTTTTGAGGCCACCCGAGTGGTGGACGAGCACCAGCATCGCGACCCAGTCGAGCGTCACCTGAGCGCGGGCGAGCCAGGCTCGGGCTCTCGAGCTGTCACCTGCCGCCGCCTCGATCCGCCGCACCACCAGCAGCAGCAGTGAGTTGCCAGCCAGGATCGCTGCCCCCACGGCGACGAACGGCGTCGCCGAGAACGGGGTCGGGAGCACGGCCCGCGCCAGCCAGCATCCCGCGATCACGCCCACGCCAGCCAGCCAGCGCAGGTTCACGAGCCAACGCCCCGAGGCGACGAACTCCCGCGACCGCATGAGCGGCAGCCAGGTATCGTCGTCACCCTGGGGGGCGACCGGGGTCACGTGCCTAGCGGGCACGTGCACGCCCACCGCCCACGGCTCCCCAAGACCCCCACCGTTGCGCCATCGAACCACCCTCCCCTACCGCGCTCGGTCGTGCTGCCCACCCATCCTACCCCGAACCCGGCCAGGCGGGAGCATCGCCGCGGTCTGAGAGTGCAGCCAGGAGAGGTCAGGGGTTCACACGAGACGCGAAGCCCGACCAACCGGCCGCGAGAAGGGCCTCGACCTGCTCGAGGACCTCGTCCGCCAGATGCGGGAAAGCGGCCTCGAGCGCCGGGGTCATGCGCTCGGAAAACGTCACGACGTCGTCCACCTCGACCGCAAAGACGTGAACCTGGGCCGGCCTGGGCAGCGGCACGCCCAGACGGTGGCCGAGCTCGAGCGCGGTCGCCAGGTTGACGTCGTGGATGTTGGTGAGGTGCAGGGTGTCACCGAGGTCGCCAGCGGAAAACCGGTAGACGTCGCCGGGCACACCAGCCGCCGTTTTCACGGCATCGAGCACGATCACCCGTTGGTAGCCGGTGAGCACGTCGAGGAGGTTGAGGCCGCCGACGCTGCACTCCTCGCGGACGTCCAGATCCGGGCGCGGCGGCAGCCGTCGCCCGAGCTCGGCCGCGAGACGCACCCCGATCGCATCGTCAGACAGGATCGGGTTGCCCATTCCGAGCAGCAGAGTCCTCATCGCCTGAGCTCGCGCCAGAGGCTACCGTTCTTGTGGATCGCGACCGTGAGCGGCATCTGTCCAGGCAGGTAGTGGGTGGCGCAGGAGTAGCACGGGTCGAAGGCCCGGAACGCCATCTCGACCATGTTGAGGATCCCGTTGTCCGGCTCCTTGCCCGGCTGGATCAACGCCTGTGCGACCTTCTTGGTGACCATCTGGATCGGGGCGTTGTTGTTGGTGGTGCCGACGATGAGGTTGGCGCTGGTGCAGATGGCGTTGGCATCGCAGGTGTAGTGATGGGTGAGGGTGCCCCGCATCGCCTCGACGATCCCCACCCCCTCGCCGGTGACGCGGTCCGGGATGACGCGGTACTGGGTTCCCGTGATCTCGGGGTCGGCGCAGTAGCGCTCGAGCATCTCGGCGTTCTGCACCATCTCCACCAGACGCGCCCAGTGACAGGCGAGCAGCGCCTTGCAGGGGTGTCCGCCGAGAGTCGCGTACATCTCCTCGAACGCTTCCTGGGCACGGGGCGTCGCCATGCGGTCGGCGACGTTGAGGCGGGACAGCGGCGTGGCGCAGTACAGGCTCGAGTCGGGGCCCTCCTTGAACCCTTTCCAGCCGCGCTGTTTGAGGTACGGGAACTTGAGGTAGGTCCACGGCTCGACGTGCTCGGCCACGTGTTGCGCGTAGTCCTTCGCCTCGTACCGGCAGATCTCCCGGCCTTCGTAGTCCACCACCCGAACCTGTCCGTCGTAGAAGTTGGGCGCGTTGTCGGCGTCGACGAGGCCCATGTTGTGCACGTCGAGGGTATACGGGCCGTGCAAGATGAGGTCGACGTAGCCAGGGTTGCCCAACACCACGTCGCGGAAAAGCTGCAGGGAGAAAGTCGTGAACGATGCGAGCTCAGCGACCATCGGCTTGATCTGCTCGAGCTCGCCAGCGGTCAGCCCTTTCGAGACCCCGCCGGGCAGGCACCAGACGAGGTGCGTGAAGCGGCCGCCGAGGATCTGCTGGATCTCCTGCGCCAGCGCACGGGCACGAATGACCTTGCCGCCGATCTCCAGCCCCACCTTGGCGACGACGCCCAGGATGTTGCGCACCGCCGGGTCGGCGTCCGGCCCGAGCACGAAGTCGGGCGCCGCGAGGGCGTAGAAGTGCGCGATGTGGCTGTGGATATAGTGGGCGTGGTAGTACATGTCGCGGAGCTTGTGGGCGAGCGGCGCGACCTGGTTGCCGAAGCAGCCATCCACGGCCTTCGCGCTCGCCATGTGGTGGGAGGCCGGGCAGACGCCGCAGATACGGGTGACGATGCGCGGCAACTCCTCGATCGGACGCCCGACGACGAAGCGCTCGAAGCCGCGCAGCTCGGGAATCTGGAAAAAGCAGTCCTGCACCGCGCCGCGGTCGTCGAGGAAGATCTCGACCTTGCCGTGCCCTTCGAGCCGGGTGATGGGGTCGATGGTGATCGTGCGTGCCATTACCTGTAGCTCCTTTGCAGGGTCGAGGCGGGCAGGCCGAACCGGTAGGCGAGGCCGATGAAGTCGGGGAGGCCGGCGAGGATCTCGTCGATCTCCTTGGGGTCCTTGCTATCGATGATGGAGGCGAGCGCGCTCAGGAACTTGGCACCCTGGTCGGTGACCCCCGGCAGCGGGCCGTAGCACCCGCGACACCCCTGGTTGGAGTTGGGGCAACGCACCCCACACCCCGAGCGGGTGGCCGGGCCCATACACAGGATCCCCTGCTCGAGCAGGCACCTCGTCGGGTCCTGAACGATCTCGTACGGACGGTGGAAGGCTTTGAGCTTCTTCTCGCTCTTGGTGCGCGGGCAGTCGTCGCACAGCGCTCGGTCCGACGCACCGACGACCGACCCCCGCGGCGGTAGCTCACCCTTGACGACGGCGAGCAGGACGTTCCTGATCTGGACCGGTGCCGGCGGGCAACCGGGCAGGAAGTAGTCGACGTCCACCACGTCGGCGAGTCGGAACACGCGCTTGAAGAAGTACGGGATCTCGAGGGTCATGCCGTCGATGGCGGTGCGGGCCTGGGGGATGGTCTGGTTGCCCGGCTCGACCGACGGGTTGGCGAGGTAGGCGGTCAGGAGGATCTCTTCCTTGGTCGCCAAGTTGGCGAGACCGGGGATGCCGCCCATGTGGGCACACGAGCCCAGCGCGACGAGCACCTTGCTTTTCTTGCGGAGCAGCTTGGCGACGTGCTCGTTCTCGCTGTTGCGCACAGCGCCGTTGAACAGGGCGAGGTCGAGCTCGCCGTCCGCCATCGCTTCGACGTCCGAGTACTTGCCGTCCACGGCAATGGGCCAGAAACGGATGTCGGCAGCGGCGGCGAGGTCGAGGATGAACTCATTGGTGTCGAGCACCGCGACGTCGCACCCGCCGCACGCCGCACCCCAATAGATCGCGACCTGGAGCTTGTTGGTAGCCATCGCTCACCTCTCCACCCGGTCGGTCTGCAGGTCGGTCTTGAGGCGCAGCGGACCCAGCGCCCGCACCCTCTCGGTCATGTCGGTGACGATGTCGGCGAAGCGCTGTCCCTCCGAGGCGCTCACCCATTCGAGGCGCACGCGGTCGTTGTCCACCCCGTACTCCTTCAGCAGCGTCTTGAGCAACGGGTACCGCCGCATTGCCTTGTAGTTGCCCTCCGAGTAGTGACAGTCGCCGGGATGGCAGCCACAGATGAGCACGCCGTCCGCCCCCCCGGCCAGGGCGCGGAGGACGAAGTCGGGCTCGACCCGTGCCGAGCACATGACGCGAATGATGTTGATGTTGGGTGGGTACTGGATACGGCTCGTACCCGCCAGATCGGCGCCCGTGTACGAGCACCAGTTGCAGAGAAACCCCACGATCTTCGGCTCGAAGCTCATGCCAGCACCCCGTCGATCTGAGCGTGAATCTGCTCCGCCGTGAAGTGGTGACCCGTGATGGCGCCGCTCGGGCAGGCCGCCACGCACGCCCCACACGCCTTGCACGCCGCGGGGATGACGTGGCTGCGTCGTTTGCCCTCGTCGAACTCGATGGCGCTGTACGGGCACAGCTCGTTGCATATCCGGCACCCCGAGCAACGGTCCTCGTCGACCTCTGCGAAGACCCCGTCGATTTCGATCCTGCCTTTGGAGATCCTGGCCAGGATGCGGGCCGCCGCAGCGCGCGCCTGGGCCACGGAGTCGGGGATGTCCTTGGGGGCGGCACAGGTGCCGGCGATGTAGATGCCGTCGGTGGTGGTGGCGACCGGGTCGAGCTTGGGGTGGCTCTCCATGAACCACCCCTCCCGGTCCTGGCTGATGTTGACCAGGCGCGCGACCTCGGCGGCGTCGGAGCGAGCCTCGACCCCGACCATCAGGATCACCAGGTCGGCGGGAATCTCGATGCGCTCGCCGGAGAGCCTCTCGTTGACCTCGATGAGCATGTCGCAGTCCTCACCGGGACCGGCCCTGCGGATCACCGGGTGCTCGTTTTTTTCGAACATGAGGAAGAGCGTCTTCACCTCCGAGGTCGCCTTGTAGAACTCCTCGCACCCCTTGCCGAAGGCGTGCATGTCGATGTAGATGTCGGAGACGTAGCAGGCGGGGTTGGCGCTCTTGAGCTCGTGGGCGTACTTGAGCGCGGTCATGCAGCACACCCGCGAGCAGTACGGGTGGAACTCCCGGTTGCGCGAGCCCACGCAGTGGATGATCGCCGCGTACTGCGGCAGCCGCCCGTCACGCGTCTCGATCCGGCCAGCCCGCAGCATCTGCTCGAACTCGAACGAGGTCACGACGTTGGGGAGCTTGCCGTGGCCGTAGTGCGTGATGCGGCCGGCGTCGAACTCCTGGTAGCCGGTGGCGACGACGACGTTGCCGACCCGCACCTGTCTTTCCGGCCCGGCTCCGTTGCCGCCCGGTCCCCGAATCGTCGCGGTGAAGTTGCCGACGAAGCCACTGAGCGCCACGAGCTCGGATCGCAGCAGGACGGTCACCCGCGGGTTCGAGGCGATCCGGGTGAGCTTCTCGGTGAGCAGGTCGCGCGCCGAGTCGAGGTGCGGCGCCGTCAGGTCGACTCGTGCCAGGTTGCCCCCGAGCGCGTCGGTCCGCTCCACGAGCACGACGTCGTTGGACGAGTCGGCCAGCTCGAGCGCCGCAGTCAAGCCCGCGATCCCTCCGCCGAGCACCAGCGTGGTCGGGCACATCTCGGCGCTGAGCGAATTCAGCGGCCGGTGGTGGCGCACCCGATGAATCGCCGCCGTGGTGAGCGACTTGGCTTTCTCGGTGGCGGCCAGCCGGTCCTGGTGAACCCAACTGCACTGCTCGCGGATGTTCGCCATCTCGAAGAGAAATGGATTGATCCCGCCGTGCCGGCACGCTCCTCGGAACGTCTTCTCGTGCATGCGCGGGCTGCACGCGGCCACCACCACACGGTTGAGCTGGTGCTCCTGGATGGCCTTGACGATCGTTTCCTGGCCGGGGGTCGAGCACATGTAGCGGTACGACGTGGCGACCACCACGTCGGGCTGCGCCTGGGCGTGGGCACGCACCGCCTCGGTGTCGACGATGTGCGAGATGTTGGTGCCGCAGTTGCACACGAACACGCCGATCCTGGGCTTCTCCATGGCTGACCTCGTCACGCCGCCGCCAGCCGGCGGTCGGCTGTCACCTGCTCGCCCTGCGCAGCGCTGGAGCGCTGGCGGGCGAGCGTTTCTCGGTGCACCGCCGCCAGGTAGCAGGCGAGGGGGCGATACACCATGTGCGACCACTTCCCGAACGGGACCTCGAGCAGCAGCATCGGGACCACCAGCGAGAGGTGCACGACATACGCGAGGTTGGCGGCCATCGCGGCGCCGGCCCGGTGGAGGACGTGCTGCACGATCCCGGTCACGGTCACGATCAGCAGCATGCCGAGAAAGAGCCAATCGGACTCATGCGAGTGCGCGACATGCGGCGCCGATTTGCGGATGCGGCCGATGACCGCGACCAGCACGCCGAACAGCAGACCGGCCGAAGCCAGGTATCCGACCCCGTGGAACCGCCACCGGATCTCGGGCCCGGCCTGCATACCGTGGAGAAAGAACATGATGAGTACCAGCATCGAGACGTAGCCCAGCATCAGCGCCAGGTGCACGAGCCACGGCTGGCGCTCGCCGCACCGCGCGTACTCTTTCTGGGTGAAGAACTGGAGCGGGAGTTGGTAGAGCGCCTTGAGATAGGTGCCGAGCTTCGGGCGTATCCGAGGGTTGCCGCCGGTGGTGAACCACCACATCCGTATCGAGTTGATGAGCAGCAGCACGACGAGCACGGCGGCCATGCCCCAGTCGAAGATGTGGATCGAGGCACTGGGCAAGAACGCCTGCTCACCATCGTAGTGATGAATGCTCCCCTGGGAGAACCCGAAGATGAGGAACCCGAGGGCGGCGAGCAGCGCCACCACCACCAGCACCACCGCCTCCGCCTTCCACGAGCGGTAGAACAGGCGCGAGATCCCGGTGAAGTCGTAGCGGGAGGTCAGCCACCGTCGCAGGCTCATCATCGTCTCGCCGGGCTCCGCCCCGCGTGGGCACCCGGTCGAGCACTGACCGCAGTAGTAGCAAAGCCACGGCTCGAGCGAGGCCTCGATCCGCTTCTCGAGGCCCATCTGGAGCATCCGCATCGATTTCCGGGGAAAAACGAAGTACTCGTCGGCGTGGGGACAAACGGCCGAGCAGTTGCCGCAGTGGTAGCAGTTCTGGACGTCCTGTGCACCGTACTTCTCGAGCTCGTGGATGAGCTTCGGATTGACCCTCGTGACGTTAGCGACCATGGGTTGCCTCCTGCGGCTTGCCCGCCGCCATCTGCATCGCGCGCGCCTCGATCTCCGACAACGCGAGGCTGCTCAGGTCGCTCACTCCCCGGCCGCTGGAGATGCTGCGCAGCACCCCGGCCGCAACCGCCGAGGCCTGGGCGACCGTGTCGGGGATGTCCTTGGGACCCTGACACACACCGGCAACGAAGACGCCGCCCCGCTCCGTATAGGTCGGCTCGCTGTTGTAGTTGAGCTCGGAAAACCAGCCGTCCTGGTCGCGGGGAACCCCCAGGAGGGTGGCGAGCTCGGCCGTGCCGGCCGACGGCACCAGGCCCACCGCCAGGATCACGAGGTCGACGGGGTACTGCACGAGCCGGTCCTGGACGATGTCCTCGCCCTTGACCACGAGCCGACCGTCGACCTCGCTGACCTCGGCCGTGCGCCCGCGAACCACATGCGCCCCCTCGGCCTTGATCCGTTCCATGAACTCCTCGTAGCCCTTTCCGAACGCGCGCATGTCGATATAGAACTCGTAGCAGGTGGCGTCCGGGAGCTTCTCCCGTACCAGGTGGGCGAACTTCAGCGAGTACATGCAGCACACCCGCGAGCAGTACGGGTTGTAGTTGGCGTCGCGAGAGCCGACGCAGTGGATGATCGCCACGCTCCGGGGAGCGGCGCCGTCGGAGGTGGCTAGCCACTCGTCGGTCTTCAGGCGCCGATTGGCCACCTTCGACTTGACGACGATCTTCCCGCCGGTCGGGCCCGAGGCGTTGGTGATCCGCTCGAACTCCAGCGCCGTGAGAACGTTGGGGTACTTTCCGTAACCGTAGCGCTCGACCTTGCGGGCGTCCAGCAGATCGTAACCGGTGGCGAGCACGATGGTCCCGACATCGAACGTCACCGTGCGGTCCTCCTCGGCGAGGTCGATGCATTCTTTGGGACACTTCTTGGCGCACGCCCCGCAGCGCTTGCCTTCGCTTTGCACCCACAGGCAGGCCTCGGGATCGACGAGGTAGGCATTGGGCACCGCCTGGGGGAACGGGATGTAGATCGCCTTGCGGTGGGTGAGCCCTTGATCGAACTCGGAGAGCACCGAGATCGGGCAGATGTCGGTGCAGACGTTGCAGGCCACGCAGGCAGCCTCGTCGACCCGCCGGGCGTGCCGGCGGATCTCGACCCGGTACGCCCCCGGGTTGCCGGTCACGCCTACGACCTCGCTGTTGGTCAGCAGCTCGATCATGTCGTGCTCGGCAACGGCGACCATCTTGGGCGTGAGGATGCAGGCCGCGCAGTCGAGGGTCGGGAAGGTCTTGTCGAACATCGCCATGTGCCCACCGATGGTGCCGGAGCGCTCGACCAGGATCACTTTCTTGCCGGCGTCGGCGATCTCCAACGCGGTCTGGATCCCGGCCACCCCGCCACCGATCACCAGCGTGGCCGGGTTGACCACCGTCGGCTTGGGCACCGCAACCAGCGGGTACGGCACGCCGTGGACGGCGCAGGCGAGGATCGCTTTGGCGCGATCCGTCGCCTCGCTCGAGCTGGCGCCGTGCTCCCGGAACGAGGCCAACCGCACCTCGGCGGGGTCTCCGCCAGCGAGCTGCATCGCCCGCGTGAACGCCGGCTTGAAGTGCCCCGGAGAGTCGCCGGCGAGCACGATGCGGTCCAGCCGTTCGCGCCGGATCTCCTCGGCCAGGGTCTTGACGTCGACCTTGGGGCGCAGCCCCAGCAGCCGCACCTTCTCGACCGCTCGCAGGTTGGCCGCGTAGCTGGCGAGGGAGTCGAACGCGATGGTGGAATGGGAATCGAACTGACCGATGAAAACGCCGACCCGTGCCATGCTACCTCCGAAGACCGTCACCAGGCTCGCGGCTACGTAGATCGTCCTAGGTACATTGCCCTATATCGGGTACGGTGTCAATACCCCAGCACGCCGGTCAGCTATCCTTAGGCTCGGGTGACCGCATGGAGAACCGGCGCCTCGGTGTGGCGCACCTCGCGAAAAGGTTCAGAGGCCTCACGCTCCTCAAAAAGACGCTCATCGTCAACTCCAGCGTGGTACTGCTCGGCGCCATTGCCGGCACGCATCTCACGCGGGTGTGGGCCGAGCGCCACTCGGGAGTCACCCTCGCGCTGGCGTTTTTCAGTTGCGGCGCGGTCATCACGATCGTCGCCAACTACCTGGCGTTCTGGGACCACTTCCGCCCCCTGGTCGAGCTGTCGCGGGCGCTCGAAGCGATCCGCGCCGGCCAGGAGGCGCGTTCGGCGATCAGGGGCGTGCGCGCTGCCGACTTCGGCGAGGTGCTGGCTTCGGTTCGCACCCTGCTCGAGCGCATCGAGGACGATTCGCTGCAGTTTTCCGCCCGCCTGCTCGGCTCGATCGAGAGCGAGCGCCAGCGCATCGGTCGTGAGCTGCACGACAACACCAGCCAGATCATCGCTGCGGCCCTGCTCAGCTTGGGCCTGCTCGAGCGGCAGCTTCCGGCCGACGCGACGGCGGCGCGCGACGCCCTGGCAACAGCCCGTAACCTGGTGCAGTGCTCGCTCGACCAGCTCAGGGCGGTGATCTACGATATGCGGCCGGCGATGCTCGACGACCTCGGCCTGGTGGCGGCGCTGCGCTGGTACGTGAAGGCGCGCGTCGAGCCGTCGAATGTGCGGGTGATGATGCGGCTCGAGGAAACCGCGGGTCGGCCCCGTCCCCAACCCACCGTCGAGATCGCCCTCTATCGGGTCGCTCAGGAAGCGCTCGCCAACGCCGTGCGCCACGCCCAGGCCGGCCAGATCGAGCTCGGGCTCGTCCTCAAGCCCGGGTACGCGGCGCTCACCGTCTTCGACGACGGGAAAGGGTTCGACCTCGACGAGGTTCGCGGTCGCGGGCTCGGGCTGCTGTCGATGCGGGAGCGGGTGACGCAGCTCGGAGGCCAGCTCAACGTCGTCTCCGAACGGGGCCTGGGAACCCGCGTGTACGCGGTGATCCCGCTCGAGCAAATGGAGGGCATTCCTGCATGATCCGCGTCGTGATCGCCGACGACCACACCATGTTCAGAGCTGGCCTACGGGCACTGCTCGCCGTCGAGGACGACATCGAGGTCGTGGGGGAAGCCGCGAACGGCGCAGAGGCGATCGCCCGCGCCAAAGAGCTCACCCCCGACATAGTCGTCATGGACATCTTGATGCCGGTGATGAACGGCCTCGAAGCGACGCGTCTGATCGCCGCCGACTGCCCGACGGTTCGGGTGCTCGTGCTTTCCATGTACGACGACGAGGAGCACGTACAGCAGCTTCTCGCCGCCGGCGCCGCCGGGTTCGTGCTCAAGCACGCGACCAGCGACGAGCTCGTCCGGGCGATCCACGAGGT
>JAAYVZ010000186.1 GCA_012516935.1 Holophagae bacterium | reverse complement strand
TCGAGGGAGGGTTCGGCGGCTTCGCCACCGCCTCCGGCATGAGCGCCCTGTGCACGGTCCTCTTCGCCGTCCTCGAACAGGGCGCCCACATGATCGGTTCCAGCTCCGTGTACGGCCCCTCGCGGGTCGTGGTCGAGCGTGACTTCCGCCGTTTCGGGGTCACCTCCACGTTCGTCGAGACCGCCGACCTCGAGGCCGTACGCGCCGCCCTTCGCCCCGAGACCCGCCTCGTCTTCGTCGAGACCCCAGCCAACCCGACGATGGCGATCACCGACCTCGCCGCGGTCGCGGAGCTAGCCCACGCGCACGGCGCCATCCTACTGGTCGACAACACCTTCTCGAGCCCGATCCTGCAGCATCCGATCGCCCTCGGGGCCGACATCGTCATGCACAGCATGACCAAGTTCCTCAACGGCCACTCCGACGTCGTGGCGGGCATGGTCGTGCCGGCGAGCGAGGCTTTGTACCGGCGCCTCCGGCCAGTCCACGCCTACCTCGGGGCGTGCATGGACCCGCACCAGGCGTGGTTGACGCTGCGCGGCCTGCGCACGCTGTCGATGCGGGTACGCACGGCGCAGGCAGGGGCCCAGCAGATCGCACCGTGGCTCGAGCGGCACCCGAAGGTGGAGTGGGTGCGTTACCCGGGGCTGCCGAGCCACCCGCAGTACGAGCTCGGCGCGCGCCAGATGGAGGGCCCGGGCTCGCTGATCTCGTTCGAGCTCCGAGGTGGGTACGAGGCCGGCGTGCGCATGCTCAACCACGTGAAGCTCATGACCCTGGCGGTGTCGCTCGGAGGTGTGGAGTCGCTCATTCAGCATCCGGCCAGCATGACGCACGCGGCGATGCCCCGCCCCGACCGCGTCGCGGCCGGCATCAGCGACGGCCTGGTGCGTCTGTCGGTGGGGTGCGAGGACGTCGAGGACATCCTCGCCGACCTCTCGCAGGCACTGGATCAGGCCTAGCCTGGGCGCATCGAAAGGAGAGCCGGATGGCCAAGGTCGGGATCATCATCTGCGCCCGCTACCGCGACTGCGGCGGCGGCAAGTGCTTCCGCGCCATGCGGGAGCGACACGGGGGCTTCGCCCGCTACCCGGCGGACGAAACGGTCGAGATCGTCGGCTACTCGACCTGCGGCGGCTGCCCTGGCGGCAACGTCGAGTACGTGCCCGCCGAGTTCATCAAGAACGGTTGCGACGTCGTGCATCTGGCCACGGGCCTCGTCGTCGGCTACCCCCCCTGCCCGAGCATCAGACGGTTCAAGGAGTTCATCGAGACCCAGTACGGCTTGCCGGTGGTCGTCGGCACGCACCCGATCCCTCTCAAGTACCTGCAGACGCACGACCGGCTGTCGTTCTGGGATGCCTCCGGGATGCGCGAGCTGGCGGCCCACCTGCTGGCGGAGCCTCGCGAGCTGATGGAGGCGTACAACTGATCGCCTACGGGATGCTGCTGGCTGCCGCGTTCGCCACGGCAACCACCGAGCCGCCGTGCGATGCGGTGTGCGAGCGCCGCGTCGCCGCGGCGGCGTTGGCGCGCGGCGACGTCCGCCCCGCCGTCGAACGGCTGC
>JAAYVZ010000185.1 GCA_012516935.1 Holophagae bacterium | reverse complement strand
GCAAGCACGTTCACGCGCCTGTCGTGCGGCGACGCCATCACGAGATCCACCATCTGCTCGACCGACTGCGACGAGACTTCGCGACCGCATCGTGGACAGTGTGGAACGCCGATGTTGGCGAAGAGCAGGCGCAGGTAGTCGTAGATCTCCGTGACCGTGGCAACGGTGGAACGCGGGTTTTTCGAGGTCGTCTTCTGCTCGATCGAGATCGCCGGCGACAGCCCCTCGATGGTGTCGACGTCCGGCTTGTCCATCTGCTCGAGAAACTGCCGGGCGTACGCCGAGAGCGACTCCACGTAACGGCGCTGCCCCTCGGCGAAGAGGGTGTCGAAGGCGAGGGTGGACTTGCCCGAGCCCGAGACTCCGGTGACCACCACCAGCCGGTTGCGGGGGATGTCGAGATCGATACCTTTGAGGTTGTGCTCGCGAGCGCCGCGGATCGAGATCGTGTCACGCATCGGTGGTCCTAACCGGCGACGGGGCCGGAATCGTCCATTGTCCTCCCTCGGGCTCGAAACGGCTAGTGGCCGGGAATCGGTCGCCGGCGATCAGAGGAGCAAACCCGACCACCGATGAGCGTGCTCGAAGCCCTTCCTCGGCCAGGGCTTCGACCTCGATCGAGAGGCTCGAAAGCAGCCCGAACACGGCACCGAGCCCGCGGCCTCGGGTCTTCGTGCGGCCACTTTTTCGCGGCTCGATTCAGGGCCACATCGAAAACCACGGGCCGGTCGGGACAAACGGCTCCGGGAACGGCAAGCCCCTCGCCTACCGCAACCCCCGATTCTCCAACAGCGGCTCGACCGACGGCTCGCGGCCGCGGAAGCGGATGTACATCGTCATGCCGTCCTCGGTGCCACCCTTCTCCAGGATGTTGGTCCGGAACGAGCGTGCCGTAGCCTGGTCGAACAGCCCCTTCTCCTTGAACGCCTCGAAGGCATCGGCGTCCAACACCTCAGCCCAGATGTACGCGTAGTAGCCGGCCGAGTACCCGCCTCCAGGCCCGAAGATGTGCTGGAAGTACGTCGACCGATAGCGAGGCGCGATGTATCCGGGCATCCCCATGCGAGCCAATGAGATGCGTTCAAAAGCGGAGGTCTCCGGCGGGGTGGCGGCGGTGATCGTGTGCCAGTCCATGTCGAGCAGCGAGGCGGCGAGGTACTCGGTGGACGCGAACCCCTGGTTGAACTTCGCGCTGTCCTGGATTTTCTTGGCCAGCTCGGCGGGGATGATCTCGCCGGTCTTGTAGTGCTTGGCGTAGACCTTGAGCACCTCGGGCTCGAACGCCCAGTGCTCCATGATCTGCGACGGCAGCTCCACGAAGTCCCGCGAGGTGCCAGCCAGCGACCGGTAACGAATGCGCGAGAGAATCGAGTGCAGGCCGTGTCCCAGCTCGTGGAACAGTGTCTCCACCTCGTCCTGCGAGAGCAGCGCCGGGGTCTCATCGGTCGGGCGCGAGAAGTTGCCGACGTTGACGACGATCGGGCGGATCTCCTTGCCGCCCTTCCAGTACTGCCCGCGATAGCCGCTCGACCAGGCGCCGGTGCGCTTGCCGGGGCGCGGGAAGTAGTCGCAGTAGAACACCGCGAGGTGCGAGCCGTCGGCGTCCTTGACCTCGAACGCCTTGACCTCGGGGTTGTACACGGGCACGTTCTTCAGCTCGGTGAAGGTGATACCGTACAGCTTGTTGGCCACGTAAAACGCACCGTCGCGCACGTTGTCGAGCTTGAAGTAGGGGCGGATCGCCGCCTCGTCGAGGTCGAACCGCGCCTTGCGCACCTTCTCGGTGTAGTAGAACCAGTCCCACGGCTCGAGCTGGAAGTCCATGCCGTCGGCTTTGATCGCGGCCTGCAGGTCGGCCGCCTCGCGGGCCGCGACGGCCTTGGCCGGCACCCACAGCCGATTGAGCAGGTCGTACACCCGCGCCGGGGTCTTGGCCATGTTGTCGTCGAGCACGAAGTCGGCCCAGGTGTCGAAACCGAGCAACCGCGCGCGCTCGGCGCGCAGCGCCGCGATGCGGGCCACCAGCGCCTTGGTGTCGAGGTCGTCACCGTGATCGCCGCGTGTCGTGTAGGCGGTGAAGATCTGGCGGCGCAGCTCCCGGTTGTCGGCGGCCTCGAGGAACGGCCACAGGCTTGGCCCGTGCAGGGTGAACACCCACTTGCCCTCGAGCCCCGCCTTCCTCGCCGCCGCGGCGGCGCCCGCCTTGACCCGGTCCGACAGACCGGCCAGGTCCGCCGGGTTGTCGATCACCAGCTTGTAGGCGTTCATCTCCTTGAGCAGGTTGTCGCCGACCTTGGTGCCGATCGAAGCCAGCTCGGCGTTGATGGCGCGGAAGCGCTCCTGTGCCTCGCTAGTGAGCAACGCGCCGCCGCGCACGAACCTCTTGTAGGTCTCGGCGAGCAGTCTCGCCTGCTCCGGCTCCAGCTCGAGCGCCTCCCGAGCATCCCACAGCGCTTTCACGCGCGCGAACAGCTTGGGGTTGAGGGCGATGTCGTCCCGGTGCGCAGCCATCATCGGAGCCGTGGTACGGGCGATCTCCTGGAGCTGGTCGTTGGTCTCGGCGCCGACCAGGTTCTGGAAAACGCTCATGACCTTGCCCAGCAGCTCGCCGGAAGCGTCGAACGCCTCGATGGTGTTGGCAAAGGTCGGCGCAGCGGGGTTATCGACGATCGCCGCGATCTCCCGCTTCTGCTCGGCCATCCCCTGCTCGATCGCCGGTAAGTAGTGCTCCGGCTTGATCTCGCCGAACGGCGGTACGCCGAACGGCGTCTTCCACTCCTGCAGCAGCGGGTTGGCCGGCGTGGCCGGCGCCGCCACCGCCGGCAACGCCACGATCAGCAGCCCCAGCGATACCATCCATCCTCGTCGCATCACGCTCTCCTCCCTCCGGACGTGCGCGGCCCAAGCGATGCCCACGCAGGTACTGCAGTGTACACGCATGCCCGGCGTTGGTTCCCCGAACCGGCGGGGTACTGGATCTCGACCCGGTGCGACGGGGAGAGACCGTCCACGACAACGCCCACGTCCGGGTTTCCCGGGGTGGGTGGAGGAGGGTGGTGGAAGGCGGGGCGCCCCGCCTCCGGGTCGCCCCGTTCGAAACGCTACGGCACCAGCTCGATGGTCGTCGGGTCGGAGGTGCCGTTGTCGAGCACCGACGCGACTGCGATGACGCCGGCGCCCGTGGTGCACGTCACCTTGGCGTACCCCTCGGCCATGTTGGTCTGGCCGCCCTTTGTCCCGAAGACGCGGTCCTCCTGCTTGTACTCGCCGGGGTTGAGCGTCACGTTGTACTCGCCGACCAGGGAGCCGAAGCCGTTGAAGAGCTTGACGTTGACCACGGCCGCCGTCGAGCCCATGTTGAGAACGCCGATGTTGGTCCTGTAGGTGGCATTCTGGGTGAGCTGGGCCAGCACCCCCCACTGCCCCTGTCCGAGCCCGTCCGACGGTTCGTAGCCCCCGTAGTACTGCCCGAACGTACCCAACGACGTGACGTTGTAGGTCCGCGAGGTGACGGTCAGCGCCCGGTCGGAGCGGACCTCGAGCGCGCCCTTGCCGGTCACGTTGAGGTACGAAGGTCCCAGGATGTGGACGAAGATGCGCTGTCGTCCCACGGCCAGCGCCTCGCTGCGGCTCGCCGACGTGGACCCGTGGTAGATCATCTGCACGTTGGCGGTCGAGCTCGAGCGGTTGAGCAGGCCGACGTCGCTGCGATACTGGCTGTTTCCGCTGCCGCTGAGGTTGGCCACCACCGGTATCCAGTACACATAGGCGCTCGCCCCGCTGTAGGTCACGGTCACCGAGACGGTCGCCGACCACGCCGATTGCGCCCCACACGTGCGGGTCGCCCGTGCCCGGTAGTAGTAGACCGTGTTGCCGGTCACCACGTGGCTGCGCATCATCGAGGTGGCGGTCGAGGTCAGGGTCACCGCTCCTGAAAAGCCGGAGTTCGTGGCCTCCTGCAGCTCGTAGCCGTCGGCGCCGGATACCGCGTTCCAGGAGAGCGTGAAGCTCGTACCTGAGGGAACCGTGAGCGTTGAGGAGCGGAAGTTGGTCGGCGTGCCAGGTGCGGTGCAGGTGGAGCCCTGCACGTACTGGTACGCCGCTACCGCGTCGACGCGCTTGCGCGTGACGCCGTTGCGCGCGTCGGTGATCGCCTTGCCGGTGTCGAGGTACGCCGCTTTGATCTGCGCCGGGGTGGTCTGCGGCCGCAGCGAGAGGATCTGTGCGGTCACGCCTGCGACGTACGGGCAGGCCGCCGAGGTGCCGCCGAAGCAGGGGTCGAACCCACCACCCAGAGCCGTGGTCTGCGCACAATGGGAGGGTGCCAACGCGTCGAGCCGGTTCGAGGAGTTCGAGTAGCAGGTGATCTTGTCGGCGGCAGTGGTGGCATCGGTGCAGCCGGCGGGCATGCAGGTGCCCTCGCCGTACTGGGCGCCGCCGATGTTGGCGTCGTAGACCGCCCCGACCGAGATGGCGTACGAGACGCACGAGGGGGTCGAGACGCCGTCGGAGCATCCGTGGTTGCCGGAGGCGACGACGATCGTGATCCCTGCGCCGTTGAGCTGCTGCATGGCGGCGGCGTAGGCCGGCGAGTCGTAGTCGCAATCCCCCGGCCAACGGGCGCTCGACTGGATCGACATGCTCACCACCCGCACGCCGCCGTAGTCGTTGCGGTTGGCGTAGACGGCGTTGAGGCCGTCGGCGATCCACGACTCCTGACCGCTGCCTTCGGAATCGAGAACCTTGATCGCCCACAGGTGGGCCTGGGGCGCCATCCCGCCGTCCCATCCGGCGACGATGCCGGCACAGGCCGTGCCGTGTCCCTCGTCATCCAATCCGTACGGCTGCCCTGAGCCGGTGAAGTCGCCCCCGGCCGGAACCTTGGTGACGTTGTTGCGTTCCTTGAGCTCGGTGTGGTTGTAGTCGATCCCGGTGTCGACGATCGCCACACCGATGCCGCTGCCACGCCCACCCTGGTTGCGGAGCTGGTCGGACTTCATGAGCGCACCGCCCTGAATACGCGAGGCGTGCACCGTGCCGTCGAGCTGGATGCCGGCCACCAGTGGGTCGGCGGCCAGCGCCTCGAGCTGTTCGGTCGCGATCTCGCCGATGACGATGGGGAAGTGCGAAAGCCCCTTGGTCGCCCGGAACCCGACGCCGGCCGCCCGGTTCGCGAACTCGTGCTCGATCACCGCGAGGCGGAGCGTGCGCGCCTCGTCCCACGAGGCGGTGTACGGCGTCAGGGTGCTCGCCACCAGCGGCTCCTTGAGCAGCACCATGACCGGCACCACGCCGCCCTCCTGCATCCGCGCCCGCAACCGTGGCCCCAACCGCTCGGCCGGTGTCTTGAGGTCCTCCACCACCTGCACCCCGGCCGCCAGCGCCGGCGCAGGCTGGGAAAGAACGTCCACACTCACAAGGGGTTTCGGCGTCCCGGCCGACGCGGCTGCCGCCAGGAGCCACACCGCTGCTGCCACCACCACGAGCCGCTTACAGTTGCGCATGCAACCCTCCTCGAAGGGCGACCAAGGTCCCACGATCGGACGATCCCCACTCCCAGATTCCGCTCGGTCCCCACTTCTGTCAACCATCCAACGGGGCTCCGCTGCAGACGATTCCCTCCTGCCGAGGTCTGCCCTACCATGGCCGCTGCGAGGACTCCATGACGACCATCCTCCGGCGCAAGGTCAAGATCCTGGCCACCCTCGGTCCGGCCTCGGCGAGCCCCGACGGCATCCGTGCCCTGCTGGCCGCGGGTGCCGACGGCATCCGGCTCAACGCCTCTCACCTCAAGCCGGACGACATCGCACCGCTCGCAGCGATGGTACGCGCAGCCGAGTCCGAGGCCGAGCGCCCGATCGCGCTGCTGTGCGATCTGGCGGGACCCAAGCTCCGGGTGCGCAAAGGCACGCCCGTACAGAGGCTCGAGCTCGGGCAGACGGTCGAGCTCTCTGCCGATCCAGCCGCCTCGGCGATCCCTATCGAGGGGTTCGACCCGCGGCGCGACAGCCCGCCGCCGTGTCGCATCCTGGTCAAGGACGGCAAGGTCGTCCTGCGAGTCAGGGAGCTGACGCCCACGGGGGTCGTCGCCGTGGTCGAGCGGCCGGGTGAGGTCGGCGGCGGAATGGGGGTCAACCTGCCCGACGGCGACACCTCGCTCCCCTCCCTCACCGACCACGACCGCGCCTGCGCCGACGCGGCGCTGGCCGCCGGCGTGGACACCCTCGCCCTCTCGTTCGTGCGCCGCCCGGAGGACGTGGCGCTGCTGCGTGCCTACCTCGGTCCCCGCGCGGGCCGGGTGCCGATCGTGGCCAAGCTCGAGAAGGCGCAGGCGGTCCAGCCGGAGACGCTCGTCCCCATCCTCGCCGCCTCCGACATGGTGATGGTCGCCCGCGGCGACCTCGGCGCTGAGACCGCACCGGAGAAGGTCCCGGTGCTCCAGAAGCAAATTCTTCGCAGCGCCCGCTCCCTCGGGGTTGCGGCCATCACCGCCACGGAGATGCTCGAGAGCATGATTCGCGAGGAACGCCCCACGCGCGCCGAGGCCAGCGACGTGGCCAACGCGCTTTTCGACGGCACGGACGCCGTCCTGCTGACCGCCGAGACCGCCGTGGGGGCGCACCCGGCGCTGGCGGTGGCCGCGTGCGCATCGATCCTCTGCGAGGCCGAGGCGCATCTCGACCTCGACGCGAGCTGGGTATGCCGCAGCCAGGAACCCGAGCTCCGCGACCCCGTCGGCGACGCGGTGGCGATGGCAGCGAGCCGGGCCGCTGAACAGCTCGACGCGGCGGCACTGGTGTGCTTCACCCAGAGCGGGCGCACCGCCCGCCTCGTGGCGCGATACCGGCCGCGGACTCCCATCTTGGCGCTCACCTCCGATCCGGACGTGGCGCGCACGCTGGCGCTGGTCTGGGGGGTGATCCCTCATGTGTGCCACGAGCTACCGGTGGACCACGAGGGGGTCGTCCGCCTGGCGGAAACCCTGGCTGGGGAAAGCGGGCTGGTACGAGGCGGGGAGCTCGTGGTGGTTACCCACGGCGCGCCGATCGCGGCTCGGTCGGCGACCAACTTGCTGCGCATCCACCGGGTCAGCACCGTGGAGTAGCCGGAGCGCCGGTACGGGGGCTGAGACCGCGGGTTGAGCGAGTAGGTACTTCCGCTTTCCCGGACAGGCTCCTACAATGCTGCTAAGGCAGGCGAAGAGATGGGATCGCTGATCATGCCGGACCACGAGCGCCCTCCGACTCCGAGACGGGATCCTGCCCGCTCACCCAGCGCCAGCTTGTCGGTCGGGGAGGAGCCGCGATGACCGAGCCCAAGTCGGTTCCGATCTCGAGCCCGTCCGGACCCGCCGCATCTCGCCCACCGACCAGCCGCCGCGGCGTGGTCGCGACCGCCACCGCAGCGATCGCCACCCAGCTCGCTGAAGGCGTCACGATCGAGGTGCTGGAGGGTCCGCTCGACGGCGCCCGGTGGTCCGGCTCCGGCCCGCGCGTGACGATCGGCCGCGCGGCCAGCAACTCCTTCCCCATCCCGCTCGATCGCTCGGTGTCGAGTCGGCACGCCGCGCTGACCTGGGACGCCGCCAACGGCACCTGGGTGATCGAGGACCTCCGTTCGACCAATGGCACGTGGTTGGAAGGGGCTCGTATCTCCTCCCCGCAGCCCATCGAAAGCGGCACCGACTTCATCCTCGGCTACGCGGTGGTGCGGTTCGTGGCTGGCTCCGTGGGAGAGAGCTTCAACCCCGACCCCAACCACCTGCGCCAGGAAGCAACCCGGCTGACGGCACGGCTGTCGCCAACGGCCGCCCTCGGCTTCGGGGCTGCGGTGATGATGGCGAGTCAAGAGAAGCGCTCGTATGTGACCGACCGCCAGATGCTCGTCGGCCTCGCGAGCCTCAACCCCGACCTGCTGGCAGGCGTTGCTGGCTCCGGGCTCACCCCGGCGTTCATCAGCGAGACGCTGCGCCGCAACGAGGTATGGACCGGCGCCCGGGCCTGGATCGCCCGCCACCTGCGCGCCGTCGCCATGGACGAGTCGGTGCTGTTCTTGAACGAGATACTGCTCACGCCGCGACTGGTTCGGCTGCTGCAGGCCGCCGACCGCGAGGCCGGCGAGGCGGCGATCGAGCCGCTGCATGTCCTGCGCGCGATCCTGGCCGACGGCAACAACCGCCCGTGCGAGCTCCTCAGGCGCGAGGGTGGCGTCCCGGCGGACATCTTGGCCACCACCCAGGCGCCGGCCCCCGTGCACCGGCAGGCGACGACGCCGACGTCGTCGGTCGAGGAGTCGATGCCGATGCAGGTGGCTCTCTCCTCCGGCGACCTCGCCATGGACGCCCGGACCCACGAGATGGCGCGGACGATCGAGAACCTGGCGGCGCTGTATCACCTCGCTGAGCCCGAGGAGCGGCACAAGGCGCTGAGACAAGCCCTGACCGACGAGGTCGGCCGCCTCACCCCACCCAACCGGCAGCGGTTTTTCAACCGGCTCAGGGCCTTTTTCCCGGTACTCCCGGGGGCGAGAGTGGACGTCGGGGAGCTGGCGGCGCTGCGCCGTCGGATCGCTGAGCTGGAAGGGAAGCCGCGGCAGGCACCCCCGTCGACACCGGAGCCCAAAGCTGCGACGAGCTGGTCGAGGCTGATCGGTGAGCTCACGGATGGGCCCGCGGAGCCAGGGCTGGTCGCGGCGCGGGCCGTGGTCGAGTTCGCAGTCTCGGCCGAGCGCTTCATCGCCGCCACCGCTCACAACCTCACGACCCGGGGCAACGTCACCGAGGCGGTGGCGATCCCGGGGTTCAGGACCTCGCTACGCAAGCTGCTGCCGCCAGCGATCGAAGGCAAGGCCGGGGCGCTCGGGGAGCTGCAAACCTATCTTGCCGCCGTCGAGCGGTGGCTCGTCGCCACCACGGCCGCCTACCACGAAAGCCCCGCCATCTGGTTCTCCGGCTTCTGGTCGCGGATGAGCCCGGCGGCGATCGAGGCGAGTGTCTCCGAGGGCAGCCGCAAGAAGGTCTTCCGTATCGAGGCCGTCGAGCTCTGGAGCCAGTTCAAGGAGCTCGCACGCTCCATCACGGCTGAGCTGGTGGCGGACGAGGTCTTGCTCGTGACCGGTAAGCGGGCGTTCGAGCAGTACGACCGACTCAGCGAAAGAAAGGACTCGCAATGACTCAACGTGCTCAGTTCATGCGGCGCGCGGGGGCGTTTTTCGCGGTGGCGGCCCTGGCGGCTCTGGCCGGGGGGTGCTCCTCGCAGACGACGCTGGCGTTTCGCTGCGACCACGTGATCAACGAGGGGTTGCTGCTGACGATCGACGTCATCCAGGTCAACGACGGCGAGGCGGCGCTGATTCGCCAAGAAGGAGCGCGCTGGTTCTACTCGCCGGTTCGCCAGCAGCTCGCCCTGCGCACCCGCACCCTGGCGGTCAAGGGCGGGTGCGCTGAGAGGATAATACTCAAGCCCCTGAAAGGTTACGACATCCTGGCCATCGTCGCGGACTACCGTACGGCTCCTACCGACCGCGTCGAAGGGTTGATGCAGTTCCGCACCCGCAAGGAATGGCAGGGCAGAAACCTCGAGGTGGCCGTGCGCGGCGCCTATCTGACGGTTCAGGAAGCCCGCTGAGGGCGAAAGAGGGAGCGACACGTGAGGGTACACCCCGACATTCACTGGTCGGAGGGGATGCTGCTTCGGCCGCAGCACCTGCAAGTCGCGAGCCGGGTTCTCGCCGGGCGGGCAGTCGACGCTGCGCGGCTCGCGAACCCGTTTCTCTGGGGGTTCGACGAGCTCGAGATCGCCGACGATCTCCTCGAGGGCTTCACATTCGGGCTGCGGCGCTGCACCGCCGTGCTGCCCGACGGCACCTTCGTCCAGCTCGCGACCAACCTGAAGCTGCCGGCGCGCGACATCAAGGACGCCCTGGCGACGAGCGACGGCCACCTGCCCGTGTGGCTGGGCGTACCGATGCGCAGGGACGGCGAGCCGAACACGAGCGATCCCGGCCTCGGCAGCAGCGGGCAGGATCGCCGCTTCGTGGTGGAGCAGCAGGAGCTCCCCGACGAGAACACCGGCGTCGTGGGCCAGACTGTCGCCGTGCGCAAGCTCGCCGGCCGGTTCTTCCTCGGAGCCGAGAGCCGCGAGGGATACGAGTGCCTGCCCGTCGCTGTCGTACAGCGCGGCAGTGCCGGCAGCAGCAAGCCGTCGCTGGTGCGCGAGGTCATCCCGCCCGTAACCAGTCTCGGCGCCTGGCCGTTGCTGGCCGAGCTCGTCGAGTCGGTGCTCCACCGCGCCGAGGCCAAGCTCCGGTTCCTGCGAGCGGAGGTCGCCGAAGGACGGCTGGTGCTCGACGCCACCAACCCCACGGGCTGGCAAGGCGTGCTCAAGCTACAGATCCTGGGCGGCTTCCTGCCGGTCGCCAAGCAGCTCGTCGCGGCGCCGCGGATGCACCCCCACGCCGCCTATCTCGAGCTCTCCCGGCTGGCTGGACAGCTCGCCATTTTCGAGGAGGGCGGCGTCGAGGCGATCGCCATCCCGACCTACGACCACGATCGGCTCGGGGAGTGCTTCCACCAGCTTGTGTACACGGTCGAGCGGCTGCTCGAGAAGATGCTGTCGGGCCGCTTCATCCGCCTCGAGCTGCAGCCTCGGGGCGAGCTCCTGTGGGGGGCGTTCAAGGACCAGTGGCTGGCCACCGGCAACGAGATCTACCTCTGCATCGAGTCCGACCTCGACGACCGGGCGCTCATGACCCGGATCGAGACGGCCAAGATCGGCGCCCCGGAGGACATCCCATTGCTCGTGCAGCGGCGGCTGTTCGGCCTCGATATCGAGCTGCTGCGCCGTACCCCGGGAGGGCTCCCGGCCCGCGAGGACTTCCACTACTTCTCGGTGGCCCGGGAAGGGCCGTACTGGAGCGCCGTCGAGCGGAGCCGGGAAATCGCCGTCTCGGGCGGGATCGATCCCCGGCTGAGGTTCGTGATCTACGTCGTCACCCGGCACGAGGGCGGCCCCAACCGCGAATGAGAGGCGTGATATGGACACCGTTCGCGACTACACCACGCAGATCTTCCGCTTGGCGTCGCCGCTCTTCCTCTTCCTCGTGTCGTTCCGGCGCAAGGTCCAGAAGGGCTTTCCGGTCAGCGACACGCTGGTGAAGGGGGAGGTCGACGAGATCTTCGCCCGCATGGAGCGTGAGGCGCGCCAGGACCCGCGCCTGGACGCCCTGTACGCGCGGGCCAAGTACCCGCTCGCGGTGTTGGCCGACGAAGTGCTGCTGTCGTGCGACTGGCCGCACGCCGAGGCGTGGCAGCGGGAGCACCTGCTCGAGCAGCGTTTCTTCCAGTCCAACATCGGCGGCGACAAGCTGTTCCAGATCGCCTCCGAGCTCCGTTACGACGACGTCGAGATGGCGGCTATCCTCCACACCGCGATCTGCCTGGGGGTGCGCGGCACCTACCATCGCAAGCCCGAGAAGCTGGCGGAGATCAAGTCGAAGCTCTACCGCCAGCTCTCCGAGTATCTGGTCGAGGTGCAAAAGCAGATCACACCCGACGCCTATTTCGTGAGCGCGAAGAAGTCGACCAGGGTATCTCCCGCCGTGACGCTGGCCCGCGTCGCCATCGTCGCGGTCGGCATCGTGGTCCTCTACTTCCTGGTCTCCCGCGGCTTGTGGGCCGGCCTCGTGTCGGAGCTGCGGTCGGTCGTCGCGGGCCTCGGATAGGAGGGGAAGACAATGTACGAGCTGCTCCGCGTCCTGCAAGCCTTCCCTCGGCCGATCAAGGTCCTGGCGCCGTTCATGATCTTTCTGCCCGTCTCGTTCGTGGCCGCGCGCGCGCTCGGGCTCAATACCAAGATGGCCGGGCTGTTCACCCTCGGCGTGCTGGTCATCATCCTGCTCATCAAGGGGTTCAACGCCATCCTCAGGGCCGGGCAGAAGCGGCGCGCCCGCAGCTTCGAGGGCACGCTCGGCGCCCACTCCAAGCAGTCCGGCGTGGGCAAGGAGGAGATCCGCGAGGCGCTCGCCGAGCTGTCCGAGAAGTGGCAGCTCGCGGTGCGACAGCTCCGCGAGGCGGGGATGTCGATCTACGACCTCCCGTGGTACCTGCTCATCGGCGAGCCGCAGTCGGGCAAATCCACCACGCTCAAGAACTCGGGCCTCGAGTTTCCGGTCGGGCAGGACGCGCTCTCGGGCGCCGGCGGCACCCGCAACTGCGACTGGTGGTTCTCCAACGAGGCGGTGATCCTCGACACCGCGGGCCGTTTCACCTTCCAGGAGGAGAGCGCCCCCGACGCCCACGAGTGGGAGGCGTTCCTGCGCCTCATCAAGAAGCATCGGCGGCAATGCCCGATCAACGGCGTGATCGTCGTCGTCCCGGCCACCAGCCTGGTCGAGGACCCCCCCGAGGAGCAGGAGCGCAAGGCCAAGAACATCCGCCAGAAGCTCATGCACCTGCAGAAGCTGCTGGAGATCCGTTTCCCGATCTTCGTGCTGGTGACCAAGGCCGATCGCATCCTCGGCTTCACCGAGTTCTTCACCAAGCTCGACCCGATCGACCAGCGCCAGCTCTTCGGTTGGTCCAACCCCGACCCGATCGAAAAGCCGTGGGACCCCAAGAGCTTCGGCAATGTCTTCGCGGGCATCGTCAACCGCGTGCACAAGCTCCGTCTGCGCCTCATGCAGGACGAGCCGAACCTGTCGCAGATCGACAAGCTGTTCGTCTTCCCGGAGGAGCTCGAGGCGATCCAGGAACCGCTGTTCGGCTACTTCCACACCATGTTCGCCACCAGCCGGTTCGAGGAGCCGTTCATCTTCCGTGGCTTCTACATCACTTCGGGCGTCCAACAGGGCCGTCCGGTGGCCCGCGCCTGCCGCGACCTGCTGCGCGTCTCCTCGGGCGATCCCCAGGGCGTGCTCGACAACCTCGAGCAGGTCTTCACCCGCGCCCGCGCCTTTTTCATCCGCGATTTCTACGAAAAGAAGGCGTTCGTCGAGCAGGGCCTGATCGCCCGCACGCGGGCGGCGCAAAAGCGCGACCGTGTCAACCGCTACATTCTCTATGGGCTCGCCGCCGTGGTGATCCCGGTCCTCGTGGGCGCGCTCGGGATGGCCGCGTTCAACCTCTACACGCGGCTGCGGCCGATCGACAAGGCGGTGGCCGACGCCCGGATGTGCCTCGACCCGGCCAAACCCTGCTCGCTGCAGCAGAGTTGGGAGCTCGTCGACCGGCTCGAGCGCCACAAGCGGCACCTCGGCGAGTCGCGCTGGCTCATGCGGCTGATGCTGCGCGGCGGCGCGCGCAACGAGATCACCGAGAAGCTCATCCCGGCCGTGCAGGGCCAGCTCCTCGCCAACGGCGTGCTGCCGCAGCTTTTGGCGTCGTTCGACGCCCGCGCCCAGGCGCTCAAGTGGTCGGGACACTACCAGGACTACGAGTCACTGTACCGCGGGTTCGCCACCCTGCTGCGCATGGCCGAGCACCGCGCCGGCAACCAGCCCGAGCGACTGCCGGACCTGCGCCGGGAGCTGCGGCTGGAGCCGATCCTCACGCTCTGCCTGCGCACCCGTGGCCTCGACCAGTCGACGCGCGGCAAGGAGATCGATGACTGGCTGGCCGGCGCGGTCAACGCGGCCGAGGCGGACACAATTTTCCGCGCTGCCGTGGCCGCCCGCCCGGCGGTCGCCTCGGTCGTCACGCCCGAGCCCTCGGGGTGCCGGCGGGCGATGCGGGAGTTCTGGACGGCGCGCAACGTGGGGCGCTGGGAGCCGACGCTGTACTTCAAGACCTACGCCGACCTCCAGGCGGAGGTCCTGCGCATCGACGCGACCAGGGCGGCGCAGGCCTCGCTCGGCACCTTCACCGAGACCGCCCATCGCTTCGTCGAGAACTTCGACGACGGGGCCGCGATCATGAAGGGCGAGCGGCCGGAGTCGGCGGTGCGGCGGCCCGGCCTCACCGTGGCCGACTGGGTCGCCAACTGCCGCGAGGACCACACCGCGCTCACCGCGATCTCGCCCCGCGCCGGCGTCGAGGCCAGCCGGTGCTCGGGCATCCCCGCCGAGTGGGAGGCGCTGGTGGGGCGGCGCGAGGACTATCGCCACCTCTACGTCGAAACGCCGGGCCAGGGCGCCGGCGTCAACTGGTCGGAGCACGCCGGCAAGCTCGAGGCCGCCTGGGCGGACCTCGCCAAGCTCACCGACGCAGCCGAGATCAAGACCACCACCACCAAGCTCGAGAGCACGCTCGCCGGGCTCGGCTCGGCCCGCGAGCGGCTGGACGAGGGGGGGCGCTACTACAAGGACCAGGAGAAGCTCGTGCTGGCACCAGCGGACGCCGTATCCTCGTGGGACGCCGCCAACCCACCCGCCGAGCTCGACCCGGTGCGCACCGCGCGCAAGACGCGCGAGCTCGCGGCGCTCGCGCTCGCGGCTCGCACCGTGCCGCCGGTCGGGTCGTTTTTCGCCGACCAGGTCTTCCGCGGCTGCACCGACTGCTACACCAAGTACTACGCCTCCAACAACGTCCCCGCGGCCAACTCGTTCGTCAACTGGGCGCGCCGGAGCTTCGAGCCGATCCGCGGCCAGGAGGAAGTCGCCCGGGGCCTGGACGCGGTCAACTCCGCGCTGTACGACTACCTGCGCTCGATGCTGGGCCGCTCCGGCGGCGGCGGTGGGCCCTCCCTCGCCGTCCCCGACCGCGCGATGCGCGCTTGGGCGTGGGCCGAGTTCGTGCGCGAGATGCGCAACTGGCGGATCGTGGTGGAGAGCGGTGGCGGCGGCGGGGGCGGCGCCCTGACGGTCGACGACATCCAGGACTACGTGCGCGAGAACGACGCCTTGCGGCCGTTGCTGCGTGAGGCCAGCGGCCGCAGCCGGGGGCCATCGGCGGGCCCGCCCGAGGAGCTGGTGCGCACGGCGCAGGCGTTCCAGCGCTGCGTCTCGGGGCTCGAAGAGACCGCCCTCCGTGCCTGGAAGCAGATCGCTGCCGACAAGGCGCTGCTCGCCGACTTCCACGGCCTGTCCTCAAACCCGCGCCTGCGCGGCGTGCCCGAGGCCGACCGCCTCAAGCCGGTCGAGGCCAAGGCCGCCGAGCTGCTGGTCAAGGACATCCGGCCCGAGTACCAGGAGCGCTCGAAGGAGCTGTGGCGGCGCGTCGACCGCTGCTGCGCCGACCGCTTTCCGTTCATCTCCGAGCGCAACCTGCGCCGCCTGCGCGACGCCTACGCCCGCGGCCCGCAGCGCACCGCGGCCAACGAGCCGTGGGGGCCGATCACGCTCGACACCGCACGGCGCGAGGCGTCGGTCACGCTGACGCTCGAGACCGCGACCCAGGAGGCGCTGGATCAGCTCCTGTACGAGGACGAGACGTTCGACCGGCTGTTCTCCGAGCTCGCCCTGCAGCCGATCGTCGAGGGCGATGAGAAGCTCGTCGACTTCGTCGGCGAGGACAAGGACCGGCTGCGGGCGATGCGGCGCTGGCAAGCGTTCCTTTACCCCGAGGACCGGGCCGAGCGCGGGCGCAAGCCGGAGGTCACGATCCGCCTGCTCGAGCGCGGCCGCAGCTCCGACCGCACGTTCATCGGCGAGCGCGTGGGACGCGTCGACCTGTTCGGCCCCAACGTCATCCGCCCCTCGAACCCGGCGGTCGCCACCCCGGCGATGCCGCTGCTGTTCGAGGACCGGCCGCTGGCGATCGTCGGCACCAACGAGGACCGCAACGGCTGGGTCGGGCGGGTGGACCTGCGAGGCGGCCCGCTCAAGCTCGTCTACTACGTGCTGCTGGCCGCCGAAGGCCGGCCTCGCCAGGACAACAAGGTGTGGACCGTGCGGATCGAGATCCCCGACTTCGAGCGTCCCGACCTGCGCCCGGAGGGGCTGTTCGAGATGACGTTCGACCGGCCGCTGCCAGCGGTGTTCCCGGAGGGTGGAGGCGGTGGCGCGGTTTAGCCCGCCCGGCTCCGGCTTTCTTCAGACCCTCATCGGCGGGCCGAAGCGCGTCGAGCTGCCCCTCGGTGTCTACGGCAAGCTGCCGTTCTACAAGGACTTCCTGCGAGCCAACGCGACCGGCGCGGAGGCCACGGCGTTCCGCGCCTGGCTCGACCGCGGGTTCTCCCGCTTCTGGGAGGCCGACACCGAAAGCCGCGAGGCCGACCTCCCGCCCCATGGCTTCGTCCTCCACCTCCCGGGCACCGACGGCGCGGTGCTCGGGAGGATGCGCGGCAGCCACGACTCCGGTGGGCTGCGCCGCTTCCCCCTCGTGCTGTTCGTCTCGCAGCCCTCGGGCAAGGGCGCCGGCCGCGCGCTCGCGAACGTGCAGGCCCTCACGCAGATCCTACCCGCTCTGCTCGATGCCGACCGGACACTGACCAACGTCGACGGGGTGGAGTCGTTTTACGCCCGCGCCCGCGACCTCGTGGTGCGGGCCTCGGTGGTCGAGCACGACGCCGTCCTGAGCCAGCTCCGCGGCGATGTCGACGGCCTGTCGGTGGCCGGCCTGGCGCGGGGGATGTACGGCGAGGCCGCGGAGCGGCTGTGGCCGGCGCTGCT
>JAAYVZ010000184.1 GCA_012516935.1 Holophagae bacterium | reverse complement strand
CGAGCGCCGCCCGCAGCGCCGCGAGCTCCCCGGGCCGCAACTGCTGCAGCCCGAGCCGCGCCGCGGCCCGCTCGAGATCCCCGAGCCCTGCGAGCTTTTCACGCAGCGCCGCCAACGCCGCTGTCTCGTCGTGCAGCCACGCCACCGCCTCATGGCGCAGCGCGGCCGCGGCCGAGTCGGCCAGCGGGCGCAGCAGCCACTCACGCAGCAACCTCGCGCCCATCGCCGTCACCGTGTGGTCGAGCACCGATGCGAGGCTCGCCTGGCGCTCGCCCGTCGCGTCGCGCAGCAGCTCGAGATTGCGCACCGTGGCGGCGTCGAGTACCAGCTCGGAGGCGCGATGGCGGCGCTCGAAGCCGCCCAGGTGCCGAGCCGCCTGCCCCTGCGTCTCCCGCAGGTATTCCACGAGCGCCCCGGCGGCGCCGACCAGTGCCTCTCCCGGATCGAGCTCGAACGCCCGTAGCGAGCCGACGCCGAGCACCGCCCGCAGCAGCTCCTCGCCCCGCCCCGGCGCGAACCACCCTGCGGGCCGCCGCGTCACGACCGGCCGCTCCAGCTCCTCCGGCCAGACAGCGTCGAGGTCGAGCCCCTCGGCGACCAGCATCTCGCGCGGCCGGAGCTGCGCCAGCAGCTCCCGCAGCTCGTCCTGGCTGCCACACAACGCGCCACCGAACGACCCCGACGCCGCCTCGAGGTACGCCAGCGCCGTGGCCGAGCCGTCCGGGCAGAGCGCGACCACCCACCGGCGCTCGCCCTCCGCCAGCAGCTCCGGCTCCGTCACCGTCCCCGGCGTGAGGATGCGCACGACCTCCCGGCGCACCAGGCCACCGGCCTGCGCTGCGTCCTCGATTTGCTCGGCGATCGCCACCTTGAACCCCGCGTCGAGCAGCTTCCCCACGTACCCCGCCTGGGCGTGGTGGGGGATCCCGCACATCGGCGAGGTGACCTCGTCGTTCTGACGCCGCCGGGTCAGGACCAGGCCGAGAATCGGCGCTGCCACCTCGGCGTCCTCGAAGAACAGCTCGTAGAAGTCCCCGAGCCGGTACAACAGCATGGCGTCCTGGTGCCGTGCCTTCAGCTCGAGGTACTGCTGCAGCATCGGGGTCTGCTTCATGCCGCGCGCATTGTAGCCCGGGGCGCCGCCGCCCTTGACGCGCAGCCGAGATGCCGACGAAACTTCGTACATGGCTGCGATCCTCGCCATTGTCGGGTGCGGGCCGAGACTGGAGGTCGCGTTGCTGGCCTCCGAGATGGCCGCCCCCGGCGTCGTGGCGCTGGCCGGGCCCGTCCCCCGCTCCGAGCTCGTGATGTCGGCCGTGGATCTTCTGCTGCGCGCCGCCGAGCTCGACCGCACCGGCCTCACGCGGGTCCTCGCGACCCGCGGACCGGGCTCGTTCACCGGCGTCCGCGTCGCGCTCGCCACCGCGGAGGGCCTCGCCGCGGCGCTCGGTGTGCCGGCCACGGGCGTCCCCTCCCTGCTCGCCCAGGCGGCACGTTGCGAGGGCGAGCGCTGCCTCGCCGTCCAGCCGGCGCGGCGCGGCCAGGTCTACACCCAGCCGTTTCGGCGCCTCGCCGGCCTCTGGGAGCCCGAAGGTGGGCCACAGGTGGTCGCCACCGCCGAGCTGTCCGGCGTCGACACGCCCGTGGTCGCACCAGCCGGTCTCGCGCTGCCGCCGGGTACTCCCATTGCCGCCACCCGCGTTTCCACCGTCGAGGCACTGCTCGCGCTCGCCGAGCAGCTGCCCGGAGGCGGGCTCGACACCCTGGCGCCGCTCTACCTGGAGCCGCCCCCCGCCGTCCCTCCCACCCGGACCGTGAAGCCATGGCCGCCGTCCCCGCAGGCTACCTGAGCCGCCAGGCCACCACGGCCGACATCCCCGCCGTCGCCCGGCTCGAGGCCGACGTCTTCGTGGACCCTTGGCCCAGCCACCTCTACCTCCAGGAAGTCGAGCAGCCCCTGCGCTTCCAGCGCGTCATCGTCGGTCCGAACGGCGGCGTTGTGGCCTACCTGTTCGCCTGCTGGCAAGTGGACGAGCTGCACGTCCTCAAGGTCGCGACCCACCCGCTGTTCGAGGGGCGCGGTCTCGGCTCGGCGCTCATGGCCGAGGCCCGCGAGGAGGCCGTCCGCGGCCGCGCCCGCGGCCTCTTTCTCGAGGTGCGTCCCTCCAACCGCCGCGCCGTCAAGCTCTACCTGCACATCGGCTACCGCATCATCGGCCGCCGCCCCGGCTACTACACGAACGGCGAGGACGCCCTCGTCATGTTCTACGACCTGACGAGGCCGGCGACCGCCCCTACCGAGCCGTGCATTGGCTGACAGAGCGTCGACTCCCTCTCAGCCCGACGCTCTCTCCCCCGGTCCTCGGCTCTCACTGATCCTCGACACCCCGGTTTCGGAGCATCTCGTCCCCCCCTGCGAGAACCGCAGATACTCGGAGCGGCCGGCAGGCCAAGTCAGCCTGATCACCTCCGACGTTTTTCGGGTGAAGAAGTCGCTGTCAACAGACTTCCCGAACCGAACACCGTTGTCCAGGTCCAAGAAGTAGATGAGTTGAACCCTCTGTGTTCCGTCGTGACTCCCCCACCTTCCAGTCCAGAACTCGTAGGCAGCGCGTTGCTGGGCCTCGGCGCCGCCCAGTGGCGCCTCTGCGACCGCAACCCGCACAGCCGTCCCGCGCTCTGACACGTCTGCAATCCGCCCGGCCTGAACGAGGGCCTCAACTGCTGGCTCTCGCCGCTCCGGTCTCGAAGGAGTCTGTCCCAAAGCCCAGCCGGAGCACAGCTCGAGACCTATCGCGAGTAGGTATCCGGCGTGCTGATTCCAAGCCATTCTGGTCCCTCTTTCAGGTTTCGGCTGGACCCAGGAGGTTGGAGACCTCGTCCCCTATCTGTCCGGTCCTTTCAACGGCAAGCCTGGGCGCAGCGCCTCCAGCTCCCGGTGCACCCACTGTCCCATCTGCTTCTCGGGTTCTGGCTCAACGGGCGGGGCAAGTATCTGAGGTGTGAACCGGAAAGTACTGAGCTGCTGCCTCCTTCGTTCCGAGAGGCGGGCCGAGAATCCCGAAAAGACGAGCTGGCCGTGGCGGCTGGGGGCGGGACCGATGAGGGTGCGCGACCCGCTGGCAGTGCCGACCCTGAGGGTCATTTCAGATGTCGGGTACCCCACGCGGCCGAAGGCGCCAACCGATCCCCCCCTCCCGGAGCCACTCGGCTCCTGTGCCAAGCACCGTCCATCGCGTTCCCTGGCGCCAGAGCCTCATCAGGGCTCCCTCGCTGACGTCTGCTTGAGCACGCCCTTTGCTTTCAGCTCCGCCTCAGCCTCCGTTGGGGAGGGAAAGTAGTAACTAGCCAGGTTCTTCTCCTGAAAGTGCGGCCGGCCCATTTCGCGAATGGCCAGCTGAAGCAGATCAGCGAGGGGCCCTGCGTGAGGGCACTCAGGGTCGACCTTCCCGGCTGCTATGTCCTCCGCGTGCGCCGAACTCCACGTCTGCTGGTCACCCCAGAACTCCTGCGCCGGCAACACTCGCCAGATATCGAGAAGGCCCTCAAGCGCTCGTTCCCCGCCGTTCTGCGCGAGCGCTGCGACTAGCTCGCGAGCCAAAATGCCCTCCTCCGAATAGCGATCACGGGTTGTGGCCTTGCTCGGATCCGTGACGAGGCGGCGAAGCAGATCGAGGTGGCCGGCCACCCAGTCGCCCTGACGGGCGCGCGCGAGTGGAAGTGCGATGTTGTTCAGGTCATCCAACCCGCCTCGGCCAAAAGCCGAGATGGCGTTCGACGAAATCGCAGCCTCTATCTCTGGCAGCAGGTCGTCCATGCCTTCCAGGATGGCGTTGTAGGCAGCCAGCTCCCAGGTCAGGAGGTAGTGGACAGAATCGTACTGCCCCGATTTCAGGAATCCCCGATAGAGTTCCCGTCGTCCCTGCTCTCCGAGCCTCTCGAGCTCAAGCAGCCGCCGAAAACCCCTCGCAAGCCCACTGCCCTCACCCGTACCGGCTTTCTCCCCGATCTGCTCCAGTTCCCCGAATAGGGGCTCGAGTGGCGCGATACGGATCCAGCGGT
>JAAYVZ010000183.1 GCA_012516935.1 Holophagae bacterium | reverse complement strand
GGGGGCCGCAAGCCACAGCTCCTGTGGGGTTCACCTCTGCCCCCGACTCGTTCTGGTATCGCCGACTACGCTGCCGAGCTACTCCCGCACCTGGCCCACCACGCCGACATCCGCGTTCTGACCCCGCCCGGTTGGGCAGGTGACGATAGCTACCTTGGCCTCCCCATGATCTCCCTCGGCCGGGACTCCGAACCCGGTGTCGGGGGCCGAGGCCCGACGCCGCTGCTTCACCTCGGCAACAACCCCTATCATCTTTGGATCGCGGGCTATCTCCGCCGGCACGGGGGCTTCGTCGTGCTGCACGACACGGTGCTCCACCACCTGCTGGTGGAGGAGGCCGCAGCCGATGGTGGCTGGGAGCGCTTCGAGGCCGAGCTCTCCGAGGCCCATGGGCGAGCCGGCACTGCGCTGGCCGAGGGGCGCCGCTGGGGGATGCACGGGCCGAGTGACCCGTTTCTCTTTCCGGCCCGCTCCGTTTTCCTGCGCCTGGCGCGCGGGGTCATCGTGCACAGCCGGCGGGCGCTCGTCGAGGTCGGGCGCGATTGCCCCGGGCTGCCGGTGCGACAGGTCCCGCTGGCGCTGGGAGCGCTCCCGGCGGGTGACCGGAGTGCATGGCGGCGACGGCTGGGTGCCGGTGAGCGCGAGCTCGTCCTGACGCACTTGGGGTTTCTGACGCCGGCCAAGGGGCTGAACGCCATCTTCAAGGCCATGCTCACGCTGCGCGAGCTCGCTGTGGCGGTACGTCTGATCGTCGTCGGGGAGGGGAGCGAGGGTGCC
Organism: Holophagae bacterium; assembly: GCA_012516935.1. Taxonomy (GTDB): domain Bacteria; phylum Acidobacteriota; class Thermoanaerobaculia; order Thermoanaerobaculales; family Thermoanaerobaculaceae; genus JAAYVZ01. The sequence continues at coordinate 24,460 of JAAYVZ010000183.1, read as the reverse complement.
ACCATCGAGCGGATAGTCGCAGCGGGCGGGTTGGGCGACTCGATCCGGCTGTGGGGGTTCGCCTCCGAGGCCGAGCTCGGCGGGATTCTGGCCGCTTCGGACCTCGGCCTCGTGCCACGTTTTCCGACCGCCGGGGAAACATCTGCCGCTGCGCTGCGTTTCCTCTCGGCGGGGGTGCCGGTGGCCGTCGCCGGGTACCGGCAGTTTCTGGAGCTGCCGGCCGACGCAGCGTTTCGTCTCGCTCCCGGCCAGGGGGGAACCGCCGATCTGGTGCGGCTCGTCGCCCATCTAGCGGGCGACCCAGGGCGGGTGGCGCTGGCGAAAGCGGCGGCCAGGGCCGCTTGGGAGCGCGGAGGGCATCCGCCGCAGGTGGCGGCGGAGAGGCTGGCCGGAGCGCTCGGGGAGCTGATCGGTGAGCTGGCTTGAGGAGGTCGAGAAGCTGCTGCAGGGCGCGCCGGTGCAGAGGGTCGGCGCGACCGACGGTCTGACGCACTCGGCGGTTCTGGTGCCGCTGTACATCGCGCACAGCGAGCTGTGGGTGCTCCTGACGCGGCGTTCCGACTCCTTGCCCCACCACGCCGGGCAGATTGCCTTTCCAGGTGGGGCGGCCGAGGCCGGCGACGCCGACGAGGTCGCGACAGCGCTGCGGGAGACCGAGGAGGAGATCGGCATCCCAGCCAGCCAGGTGCTCGTGCTCGGACAGCTCGACGACCTCGCGACGCCGACGGGCTTCATCATCTCGCCGGTTGTCGGCGCGATTCCCTATCCGTTCGAGGTCCAGTTGGCTGCTGGAGAGGTCGAAGCGGTGCTTCCCGTGCCATTCTCGTTCCTGGCCAACCCCGAGATGATCGAGCACCAGGTGTTCGAGCACCGAGGCAAGCAGGTCGTATCGCCGGTCTACCACTATCGGGGGCGGCGGGTGTGGGGCGCGACGGCCAAGATCATCGCCGACTTGGTGCAGCGACTCACCGGCACGATGTTGGTCCCGCCGAGCTGAGCAACCGAAAAGAAGCGGGGCTGCGGACCGCGGAGGGCCCGCTGGCGCGGGGAGCGCTTCTCGCGCGTGGGAGCGAGCAGCGCGTCTTTCGAGGTCCCGGGTGCGAACGCCTGCACCCGGCGATCCGCAAAGTCTGGTCAGGGCGTCGGGACAGGGGCGGGCTGCGGCTGGTTCGCCGGCTGGATACCGATCGCGGGGTCGAGCTCGATGCGGCAGGCATCGGACGTCAGCACGAGTGCGCCGACGAAGAGCAGAATCGCCAGCCCGACCGCGGCCACGAAGAGCTCTGTGGGCGAGTGACGGGGGCGTTTCGGGCGCTTGCGGCCTCGACTCACTCGCCTATCTTACCGGAAGTGCCGGAGCTTCTCCTGGAGGCCTTCGGCCAGCAGAGCGGTGGCGAGCACGGTTCCAGCGAGCAGGCAGCCCGGGAAGACGACGAGCCACCAGCCAGAGCCCAACGTCGCCTGACCGTCGGCGAGCATCGAGCCCCACGAGGCAGTCGGCGGCGGCACTCCGAAGCCGAGGAACGACAGCGAGGACTCGATGAGGATGAGGTCGCCCAGGCGCAGCGCGGCGTCCTGACCGAGTGGTGTCATGGCGTTGGGCAGGACGTGCCGCAGCAGGATACGCGTCCGGCTGGCGCCGATCGCCCGGAGCCCGAGCACGAAGTCCCGCTGTTTGAGCGTTTGAACCTGTGCCCGCATGAGCCTGGCAACACCCATCCACGACGACGAGCCGATCACCACCGCCAGCACCCCGAGCGACGGGCGCAGGAGGGCGGTCAGCAGCAGGACGAGCACCAACATCGGCACCGCAAGCACGGCGTCAGCCAGCCGCATGAGGATGGTATCGAGGGCCCCACCAGCCCAGCCAGCCGCCAGACCGACCAGGGTGCCGAGCAGGGTGGAGATCACCAGCGCGAGCAGCCCCAGCGCCAACGAGACCCTGGCCCCCCACACGAGGCGCGCCAGCACGTCACGTCCGAGGGCATCGGTTCCGAGCCAGAAGCGTCGGCTCTCAACCCCTTGGACGTCCGTATCGGACACCACCTGCACCTCGCCCTGACGGCGGATCTCCCAACCGGTGGCGACCGGCGCCATGGTCTCGGCAGCCACGGTCGATCCGTCGGCGAGCAACAAGAAAAACCGCTGGCTTCCTGGAGCCAAAAGCGCCGTGCTGGAGGGATCGCGAATCGTGTCGGGGGCTGGGCAAACGAGCGGGCCGACGATCGCCAGCCCGGCCACGAGACCGAGAGCCAGCCCGGCATGGCGTGCCAGAGCCGGCCAGCGCGCGCACACCCGCTTCACGGCCGCACCCGTGGGTCCAGGAGCGAGACCGAGACGTCGGCGAGCAGGTTGCCGAGCACCACTGCTGCGGCGCCCACCAGCGTGCCCCCCATCAGCAGCGGGATGTCCCGCGCCAAGGCGGCCTGCAGCAAGAGCTGGCCCATGCCGGGCCAGGCGAAGACGACCTCCACCAACAGCGAGCCCGAAACCAGCACCGGCAACGAGAGCCCGAGTACGGTAACCAACGGCAACGCTGCGTTGGGCAAGGCGTGCGTGAGGACCGCCCGGCGGCGCGAGCAGCCGCGTGCGCGGGCTGCCAGCACGTAGCCTTGGCTCTGCTCCTCGAGCAGCGACCCGCGGGTGTAGCGGGCGAGCGCTCCCATTCCCGTCAGGCCAATCGTCGCCACCGGGAGCACGAGGTGCAGCGCCCCGTCTCCCAGACGCGCCCACCCGGACGCTGCCGCCGTCGGCGATAGCATGTGCGAGGCCGGCAGCCAGCCGAGGGCGTACGAGAACACCCAGACCAGGCCCATTCCAACTGCAAACGAGGGCATGGCGTAGGCGAGCAGGCTGGTGATGGTGAGGGCGCGGTCGACCCGCGAGCGAGGGCGCATCGCCTGCCAGGTGGCGATAGCGAGGCCGCCGAGCGTCTCGGTGAGCAGCCCCAAACCGGTGAGCAGCGCGGTAGGCGGCAACGCCTCGGCGAGGAGGGCACGCACCGGACGGCGATGCTGCCAGGAGATGCCCATGTCGCCGCGGACAGTAGCCGCCAGCCAGCTCAGGTAGCGGGCTCGAAGTGGCCGGTCGAGGCCGAAGTCGCGACGCCAGCGCTCACGTGCAGCGGCCGGGAGGCGTGGGTCGGTGATGCGGCTGGCGGCGTCCCCGGGAGCGAGCGATACGAGGGCGTACGTCCCGGTGGCAACCGCCCAGAGCACCACGAGCGAGGCCGCCATGCGGCGTAGCGCCACGCTTCTCATGGGGGGACCATATGCCAGCTCGCGATGTCGAAAAAGACCAGCGCCGGGTTCGGCGTCGCCCGCAGGCGCGACGAGAACGCCACGATTTGCTGAGCTTCGTACAGGAACGTCACCGGCTGGTCAGCGACGATGAGCTGCTGGGCGCGGGCGAGCAGCGCTCGCGTACGCTCGATGTCCGGCGCCGCGCCGACGTCGGCGAGGACGCGGTCGAGCTCGGGGTTGGAGTAGCCGAAGAAGTTCCCCGAGCCGGCCTGCTCGGCCGCTGTGGCCCAGCCGCTTCCGAGGTCCACCTTGGTGGCCTCCTCCCACGCCGTGAGCACGGCGTCGAACTCGCCAGCGTCCTGGCGCGCCATCAGCGCTCCAAACTCAGTCGGTCGAGGAGAGGCAGCGACCCCGACCCTGGCGAGATCGGCCTGGACGAGCACAGCCATCTGGGCGCGCATCGGGTTGGTGGCGGGGTAGAGGAGCTCGAGCTCGAAGCGCTTGCCGTCACGATCGAGGATCCCGTCGCCGTCGCTGTCGCGCCAGCCGGCTTGGACGAGCAGCCGCCGCGCCTCGGCCGGGTCGAAAGGCAGCGGTGAGAGCGTGCGGTCGAACGCCCACATCGAGGACAGCACGGGGCCGGCCGCCACCTTGGCGTGGCCGAGGTAGACCGCCTCGACCAGCGCCGCTCGGTTGATCGCCAGCGTCAGGGCGCGCCGTACCTGGCGGTCCTGCAGCGCCGGGTGGCGGTGGTTCCAGGCCAGGAACCCGAGCAGCCGCGATGGGTAGCTGACCACCTTGACGGTGTCCGACTGTCGCAGGCGCGCCGCGTCGCGGGGCGGCACCATGGGAATGAAATGGATCTGGCCAGCAAGGAGCTGGCCGACCTGGGCGGCGGCGTCCGGGATGACGCGCAGCACCAGCCGATCGAGGCGGGCCGGGCACCAATGGTGGGGATCGCGTTCGAGGATCGTGGTCTGCTGTGGGATCCGCGACGCGAGCCGGAACGGGCCGCAACTGACCAGCTCCTTCGTGAAGTCGGCGTGCGGCCACTGGGAAAACGGGGTGGCCGACCAGGCGTTGGCGGGCACGATGTGGCCGTCGTTGAGGTCCATGAGCTGGTACGGGTAGACTCTGGAGTAGTGGGCCAGGAAGGTGAAGGAGTCGAGCACCTCGAGACCGCGGATCGCCGCCTTTTGCTCGACGAACAGCGAGCCGGCCTCCTCCGACTTCTGGGCCATGAGCGTGAACCGCACGTCGTCAGCGGTGACCCGGAAGCCGTTGGACCACACCGCGTCCTGCCGTAGCTTCACCCGCAGCGTGCGCCTGTCCGGGGAGAACTGCCACTCGGTGGCGAGCCTGGGGGCGAACGAGGGAGGACGCTCGGTGAAATCCGGCTGCTCCTCGAACAAGGTCGGGTACAGCAGATCGATGATCGCGTTTTCGAGCGCCTCGCCGGCCGACTGGTACTCGTTGAACGTCTCGACGTCAGCCGGGATCGCGACGATCAGCTCCTGCCCGACGCCGTGCGGCCCACTGCCGTCTCCACACCCTTCCAGCACCGCAGCCAGCGCTGCCATCCCCACGAGCCTCAGCGTCTTGTTCACCATGCGCTCCCATCGGCATTTTACCTGTTTCCCAGCCCATCCAGATCATGATCGGCAATCGAGACCGAGGGTGGGAGGCCGGGGGTGTGGGAGAGGGCGAACCAACCACCGCCAGCCTGACGTGAACGAGCCCCCATCCCACCTCGACCCGGCTGGCGGGAATGGTCGGGAGCGGGGGGAAGTTTGTTTTCAGCGACGCCAACATACGGTCGGGCGTGGTACGCCCGCCGAAGCGCGGGAGGCACGATGGAGAAGCGGGAGAGCGCGACGCTGGGGCGAGAGGATGTACTGCGGGCCTATCGGCTGATGCTGCTGTCGCGGCGTGTCGACGACAAGGAGATCCAGCTCAAGCAGCAGAACCTCGCCTTCTTCCAGATCAACGGCGCGGGCCACGAGTGCATCCAGGTGGCGGCGGCCATGCACCTCTTTGCCGAGCGTGATTGGTTCTTCACCTACTACCGCGACCGCGCCCTGGCGCTGTCGCTCGGCGAGACCGCCGAGGAGATGCTGCAGGGCGCCGTCGGCGCCGAAGCCGGCCCCGATTCACGCGGGCGCCAGATGCCCAACCACTTCTCGATCAAGCGGCTGCACCTCGGGCCCGCGTCCTCGCCCACCGGCACCCAGTTCCTGCAGGCCGTCGGCTTCGCCGAGGCCGGCAGGTTTCTCGACGGGGTCTCGACGGCACCCCAGCGGCTATCGAAAGGCGAGGTGGTGTGGGTGTCCTCGGGCGACGGAACGACCTCGCAGGGCGAGTTCTGGGAGTCGCTCAACACCGCCTGCAACCTTCGTCTGCCGGTGCTCTACTGCATCCAGGACAACGGCTACGCTATCTCGGTGCCGACCAGGGTGCAGACCGCCGGCGGCTCGATCTCCAAGCTGGTCGCGAGCTTTCCGGGCTTGGGGATCTTCGAGGTGGACGGCTGCGATTTCGTCGAGTCGTACCGTGTCATGGGCGAGGCTGTCGCCTACGTGCGCGCCGGCAACGGCCCAGCGCTGGTACACGCCCACGTCGTGCGGCCGTACTCCCACTCGCTGTCCGACGACGAGCGCTCGTACAAAACCGAAGAGGAGCGCCAGCGCGAGGCCCAGCGCGACCCAATTATGCGTACGGCAGCGCTGCTGCGCGACCACCACGGCGTGAGCCAGGAAGAGCTGGATCGGATCGGAGCGGAGGTGCAGGCCGAGGTCAACGTCGCTGCCGACCGCGCCCTGGCGTCGCCGCAGCCGGACCCGGCAGACTGGGCGGCCAATATCTATTCGCCGTCGGTCGATCCGACCTCGCCGTCGTTGGCAAGCCAGCCGGTCTTCGTTGACAGTGCGCCCAAGACCATGGTCGACCTGCTCAACGCCTGCCTGCGCGACGAGCTCGGCCGTGACGAGCGGATCGTGGTATTCGGCGAGGACGTGGCGGACGCCTCGGACGAGGAGCGGCTCGAGGAGGTCAAGGGCAAGGGCGGCGTGTTCAAGGTCACACACGGCCTGCAGCGGCAGTTCGGCGGCCGCCGGGTGTTCAACTCGCCGCTCGCCGAGGCCAATATCGTCGGTCGGGCGATCGGGATGGCACTGCGCGGTCTCAAACCGGTGGTGGAGATCCAGTTCTTCGACTATATCTGGCCGGCGTTCATGCAGCTCCGCGATGAGCTGGCCAACATCCGCTGGCGCACCGGTGGGGCGTGGTCGAGTCCGGTCGTGGTGCGAGTTGCGATCGGCGGCTACCTCAAGGGCGGCGGGCCCTACCACTCCCAGTCCGGTGAGGTGACGTTCACCCACATTCCCGGGCTGCGCGTGGTCATGCCCTCGAACGCTCTCGACGCCAACGGCCTGCTGCGCACCGCCATCCGCTGCGACGACCCAGTGATCTTTCTGGAGCACAAGCACCTCTACCGCCAGACCCACAACAAATCGCCGTACCCCGGGTCCGAGTACACGGTGCCGTTCGGCAAAGCCGCCGTGGTGCGGGAAGGGGAGGACCTGACGATCGTCACCTACGGCGCCACCGTCGTGCGGTCCGTGCAGGCCGCGAAGCGGCTGGAAGCAGAGCTGGGGCTCTCCGCCGAGGTCGTGGACCTGCGCTCGCTCGCACCCTACGATTGGGAGGCGATCGCCGCCTCGGTCCGCAAGACCGGGCGGGCGCTCGTCGTCCATGAGGATGCGCTGAGCTGGGGATACGGCGCGGAGATCGCCGCCCGTATCGGCGATGAGCTGTTTCCCTGGCTCGACGCCCCGGTCCGTCGTCACGCCGCCAAGGACACCTTCGTCGCCTATGCGCCGGTGCTCGAGGAGACGATCCTTCCGCAACCGGAGTCGATCCTTGCCGCGATGAAGCGGCTCGCTTCGTTCTGACCACCCGCTGGGTGGTGGTCGGTCCACGATTACCGCGGCGACCACGACCGCAACCGGCCAGGCCTGCGGCACCGTCCGACCTGCCGTGGTGACAGCGAGCGGGGCCGACGCCGGCTGGAGCTGCGGTGGTCGCTCACGGTCACGATGGTGCCGGAGGCGGGATTCGAACCCGCATGCCCGTGAAGGCCGAGGATTTTAAGTCCTCTGCGTCTGCCGTTCCGCCACTCCGGCCGCGGTCACGAGTGTAACAGCGCAGCGACCTCCGCCACCTGGCGCAGTGCCTCGGCAGCCGGGCCATCGACCATCTCGACGTGTCCGCCCTGGTCGAGGACCGCCCGCGACATGCGGTCGATCATTCGCGGCTCACGCTCGAGCGGCTGGCCGCAGATCGGGCATCGCTCGTTGGCTGGGTCGAAGAGCATGGAGCACGCCTCGCACGCTGCGCCTTCGACCACCAATCCCTGTACGTAAACGAGCTTCCAGATGCGCCCCTCGTTGAGGTTGTCGAGGACGGCGGACAGGCCGGCTACGGCGCGGCCGCCTTTGCGTACCTCGCGCAACAGCTCGCGGATGATTTCGAGCTCCTCGGCCCGCTCCAAGCGCGTCTGTACCTCGGCAGTGCGAGCGAGTATGTCCTCGGCGGTGGCGGTGACGGGGATGGGCTGCACCTCGACGAGCTTGGCGCGCAGCCGTTTGGGAAGGATCCGGGCGAGCTCGGAAGCGGGACCGACGGCGCCGCCGATGATCAGACGGTCGATCTCGAGCTGGTCGAGCAGGCGGCCGATCTCGCCGGCCACGATCTTGAGGTGTCCAGTCACGCTCTCGTCGTGGCGACGCTCCATGCGTGGCTGGGAGCGTTGCTTGTCTTGGGAGGGAGCGTCAGGCCGGGGTGGGATGTTGGCGGTGAGGTCCTTGTGCTCTTCGATCTCGCCCAGGAAGACGGTGAAGAGCCGAGCACGCTTGCTGTCCACCAGCACGATGCCAAAGCGTTCATGCTCGTCGAATGCCTCGATGAGCGGACGCATGAAGGCGCCGTTGCCCCAGTGCACGCCGGGTGGCAAGGTGATCTTCAGCAACTTGCGGAACGTGACACCGAGCTGGGAGTGGCGCGCGATCACGAGCGTCTTGCCGGTCGGCTCGAGGCGCCTGATGATTTCCTCCACCTCGGCTGCAGTGGTAGCGAGCTCCTCGTTGTCCTCATGGGCAGCCCGCAGTTGGCGCAGCAGGTCCTTCAGCCGTGTTTCGAACTGCCGCTTGCGGTTGGCGACGTTGGTCTGGTCCACGTCGAGGTAGACGGTCAACGTCTTGCCTGGGGCCTGGGACAGTTGTTGGAGCTGCTCCACATCTCGGTGGCGAATCATCATGCCCTCCGTTTCCTGGTGCACTTCTCAAGTATAGGGTCAGCCGCAACCCCTGCGAGCGCCGCCAGGAGGATGCCGGCCGCAACGGCGACGTTGAGGGACTCGACGCCGCGCGCGAGCGGGATCGTGACCCGCTCGGTGCAGGCTGCGAGGGTTGCCGGTCGGTGCCCGTGTCCCTCGCTGCCGAGCACCAGCAACAACGGCCGCCGTGGACGCCAGCCGCCCAGCGCCTGCCCACCCTCACCGAGAGCGGCTGCCACGGTGCCCCCGGCGAGTCGGAAGCGTGCGGCCAACGGTTCGAGCTCGAGTGCCGGGCAGACGGGAAAGCGCAGCGACCAGCCGGCGGCGCCGCGCACGGCTCGAGGGGAGTACGGGTCGGCGCTGTCGGCAGAGCAGACGACTCCATCGGCGCCCAGCGCGGCGGCGCAGCGGACCAGTGCCCCGAGGTTGCCCGGCTCCTGGATGCCATCGAGGTAGAGCCAGACGCCACGGGCTTCCGGCGTCCAGGTCGGGACCCCAACGACAGCGAGGACGCCTTGAGGGTGGCGAGATGGCGCCACCGCTCCCAGCGCCTCTGGGGTTACGACGTGCCATGCCGCCCGCTCTTGCAGCTCGCACAGCGAACGGCAGCCACGCACAGTCGGCTCGGCTTCGGGGGTAGAGTACAGTGCCTCGAGGGTAACCCCCGCGGCGGCCAGCTCGAGGACCAGCTTGGGACCGTCGACGACGGTGAGCGCGGGGTCCTTGCGCCGCACCAGGCGACGCAGCTCGGCGAGTCGCGGGTTGTGCTTTCCCAGGGGCGACAGAGCTGCAGATGGAGGGTCAGGACGGCGCTGCGAGATCGAGGGCCGTCTGGCCGGTGGCCGGGGATTTCCCACATATCGATTCTAACCGCCCGTCAAGCCCCTGCGTTTTGGGAGCCCCGCGCGAGCGGAATGGGAGCTTGACCTCGGTTTTCATGTAGAATGGCGGTGGAATCGATGAGAGGCTCGCGGACCGAGCAATACGGGCGATGTCGAGGAGGGGGGCGATGAGACGATCACGATGGGCCATCCTGGTAATTTTCGGCCTCCTGATGACCGGGGTTTGCCTGGCGCAAAGCTCCGATCCCCGGACTGCGCAGGGTCAGCTCGGTGTGTGCGGTGGCCCGACGGCCTGGCAGGCGGTCGGTTACCTCGAGTTCGAGGTCAAGATCACCAACGCAGACGGCGTCGTGCAAGGCCCCTGGTACTATCGGTGGGGTCGCCGCGACGGCGTGCTGCGCATGTCGGGTCCGTGGGCGGGGGCGGGCAAGCTCGAGGTGGTCGTCGACATCGCCTCCCGCACTGGTGGTGGGTGGGTCGACGGCAGACAGCTTTTGGGCGCACGCCTCACCGATGCCTCCAACTGGGCGCTGCAGCGTTTTGGCGAGGACATCCTGTGGCTGACGTTTCCCCTCGAGTGGGGGAGCGCCGGAGTCACCGTGACCCCCGGACCCGAGGTGACGGAGGCCAACGGCACGGTCTACCTGTCGACCGAGGTCAGGACTCCACGGGGCACCTGGAAGGTCTTTTTGGACCGGACAACCGGGAGAGTCGTGAGGTCGGTGCTCTCGGGCGAGGGGATCACCCCGCTGACGGTCTCGTGGGATGAGTGGAAGGACATCAACGGCGTGCTGTTCGCACAAAAACGCGAGATCGCCGAGACCGGTGAGATGGTCGAGGTCAACGTGGTGCGGACGCTCGGGCAGGCCCCGTCGGACGCGTTCTAGGTGTGACGAGGTGCGAGACCAGTGGCGCCCGCCCGACGCGGCGGGCGCCTTCGCGTTGGAGGGCAGGGCGTGGGGGTGAGCTGGGCGATGCGGTGGGTGGCCGACGCTGGGGACCTGGCGCGGCTGTGCGAGGCGGCGCAAGAGCTTGACCGCATAGCGGTGGACACCGAAGCCGACTCGTTCCACGTCTATCGGTCGAAGCTCTGTTTGGTGCAGATCTGCGCCGGGAAAGGAGTCTGGCTCGTCGACCCGCTGGCATTGGGCCGCGCCGGGATGGCGCCGCTGGTCGAGCTGCTGGCCGATGCCAGGGTCGAGAAGGTCATGCACGGTGCCGACTACGACCTACGGGTGCTGGACCGGGAGCTGGGCGCGAGCGTGCGGGGGCTTGCCGACACGCAGCTTGCGGCGCAGCTCGGTGGCGCCAGGGCGTTCGGCCTCGCGGTACTGCTCGAGCAGGAGTTGGGGGTGCTGGTGGACAAGCGGTTCCAGCGGGCCAACTGGGGCGAGCGTCCACTGTCGGCCGCGCTGCGCGAGTACGCGGCAGGCGACGTCGGCCACTTGCCGGCGCTGGCCGACCGCCTGCAGGCCCGGCTGGGGGAGCTCGGACGGCTGGAGTGGTGGCGCGAGGAGTGCGCGGCGCTGGAAGGCGTGCGGTGGGAGGAGTCGGTGCCCGACCAGCTCGCCTTTCTGCGTGTACCAGGAGCGCGCGGGCTACGCGGCATCGCACGCGACCGGTTGGCAGCGCTTTGGGTATGGCGCGAGGCGTGTGCCGCCGCCCGGGACTGCCCGCCGTTTCGGATCCTGCAGCCCGAGACTCTGCTGCAGCTCGCGTCGCGTCCGCCGGAGAACCTCAAGGCGCTGGGCGAGACCCGAGGTGTGGGGCGTAGGCTGGTCGGGGAGCATGGGCGCGAGCTGCTGGCGTTGTTGGCGGCGCCGCCTCCCGCCCCGGAGCGGCCACGCGTCGTGCCGCCGCCGCGCGACAAGGTGCGGGAGACCCGCGTGGCTGAGCTACGCGCGGCGCGAGACAAGATCGCTGGTGAGCTGGGAATCGATGGCGGGGTGCTGGCGCCGCGAGCAGCGCTCGAGGCGATCGTGGATGCCCGGCCAACCTCCCCCGAGGCGCTCGGTAGTTGTCTGGGCCGGCGGTGGCGAACTACTGTGCTGGCGCCGACGCTGCTGCCTTTGATCGGAAGGTGGGACGGAGGCTAGCGTGCCGCTACACCAGGCCGACGGGGTCGTGCTGACGCGATACGCGTTCCAGGAACGCGACTGGGTGGTGGTGCTGTTGACACCGAGCGCGGGGCAGGTACGGCTGGTCGCGCGCCGGGTGCGGACGGTGCGAGGAGGAGTCGCGCAGGCCGTGGAGCCGTTGTCCCTGGTCCGTGTCAGCTACTTCGAGCGCCCGGGCTCAGAGCTCGGCACCTTGCGCGAGGCGGTGCTCCGACGCTCGTCGTTCGCCCTTGCCGGGCGCCCCCAGGCGTGGGCGGCGGCGCAGGTCGTGGCGGAGCTGGCGCTCCTCCACTGCCCGCCGGGCCAGCCGGCCGGCGAGCAGTTCCGGCTCGTCGACCACTGTCTCGAGCATTTGTGCACCGGGGGCGACGCCCTGATCGTCGCGCACTACGCCGAGCTGTGGTTCCTCCGGCTCGGCGGCATCCTTCCCGGGCCGGATCGCTGCGGACGCTGCGAGCGGCCTCTCGCCACCGGCCCGCTGGTGGTCGACACCGCCGAGCGGCTGTTCGTGTGCTCGGAGCACCGGCCACCGACCGGCACCCTGGAGCTGCCGGACGCGGCAGCACGGTGGCTTCGCCAGGCGTTGCGCTCACGCCTCGAGGCCATGGCCAGCCCGGCCCCGCCACCGCTGCCGGCATGGCTCGCCGGCCTGCGCCGTCAGCTCACCGAGCGCGATCTCTCCTCGCTCACCTACCTCCATGGTCTGGTAGGTGGACACGCCGTGGGGAGCGGGCGTTAGGGAGGAGCCGCTTCTCGCTCTCGGGGAGAAGGTGGTTCTCGGTCGACCTCGGGGCTTTCGCCTCCAACATTTCGGGCTCGGTTGGGAGGGCTTGACACTGGCGACCGAGGGCTCTACATTTCAAAACATAACGGGCGTTCGGTCGGTGGAGACGAACAAGGTGGCATGCGGAAGGCAGACGAGGCAGGCAGCACCGGCAGCAGGAGTCGCGGGCTCGACCTCACTCGGCCTTCGACTTTCGACTTTCGATTTTCGACTTCCTACATAGACCGGAGGGCGTGGGAGCGCCCGGGAGGAAGAGGATGAGTGGACACACGGTACGTGGCTGGGGCTGGCGGGGAGCGATCCTCGCCCTCGCGCTGGTGCTGCTGGCGGGCGGCTCGGCGTGGGCACAGGTCAGCAACGCGCAGATCGAGATTCGCGTGGTGGACAACGAAGCGCTGGCGCTGCCGGGCGTCTCGGTTCGAGCTACCAACGTGGATACCGGGTTCGAACGCATGGCGATCAGCGAGGCGGACGGAACGGCCAAGCTCGCCGCCCTGCCTCCCGGCACCTACAAGCTGCTCGTGGAGCTCGACGGTTTCAACCCGGTCGAGCAGGTTGGCATTGTGCTGCGCGTCGGGCAGACGCTGCGGATCAACGCCACGATGTCGCCGCGCGCGGCCGAGCGGGCCGAGGTCGTGGTGACCGGGTCGGTGCCGCTGGTCGACGTGGTGAAGGTCGACTCCTCGACCAACGTCGTGCCGGAGCAGATCGAGTCGCTGCCGGTGCCCGACCGCAACTTCGAGAACCTGGCGTTCATCACCCCGGGCGTGCAGCGCGAGCGCGGCGGTTTCCGGTTCATCCAGGGGGGGCCGGTGATCGGTGCCGGCGGCAACGCCAGCCAGTCGACGATCATGGTCAACGGCGTGGACTTCACCGACCAGGCGCTGGGTCTTTCGCGCCAGCGGTTCTCGCAGGACGCGGTGCGCGAGTTCAAGGTCATCGCCAACCGTTTCGACTCCGAGATGGGCGGCTCTGCTGGCGGCGCGCTGTCGATCATCACCCGCTCGGGGACCAACACCCTGGCAGGCTCGGTCTTTGCCTACTATCGCGCCGACGGCTTGCGCGCCAAAGGTGCGCTCGAGAAGGAGAACCTCGACTACTCGCGCGGCCAGTACGGGTTCACGCTCGGCGGCCCGGTGGTCAAGGACAAGCTGCACTACTTCCTGTCGGGCGAGTACATCGACATCGACGACTTGGTGCTGTTCAGGCCCGGTGGGGCTTTCGCAAGCCAGGCCAAGGACGTGAACGTCCCGACCAAACAGACCCTGCTGTTCGGCAGCCTCGACTACACGATCAACGAATCCTCGCGGTTCGCCGCGCGCGGCACCTACGAGCGGTTCCGGCAGAAGAACTTCCGGGTCGGCGGCGTGAGCGACGAGTCGTGGGGGCTGCAGCTCAACCGCGACAACTGGAACGTCAGCTTCGAGCACACGTACCTGCCGTCGGAGCGCTTCCTCAACGAGCTGCGCGGCCAGTTCGGCTCGCGCAAGTACGACGAGCCGACCAACTCGAGTGCACGCGAGGAGTGGTTCTCCCTCGGCAACACGCTCAAGACCGGCATGAACACGACCGGCAACCTGCTCGGCGATGGCGACCAGTGGGAGCTGCGCGACACCGCGCACTTCTACCTCTCCAAGCACGACCTCAAGGCGGGGTTGTCGGTGCAGGGGATCAGGGAAACCTCGCGGATCGACACCTTCGAAAGCGGCCTGTTTCTGTGGCTCAACGACACGCGCTCCTTCCTCGTCAGCTACGCGTACGGCGTGGGCTCGAGTGAGGTCGAGAAGAAGACCACGCTTTACGGTGTTTTCCTGCAGGACGACTGGCGGCCGGTATCGGGGCTGACCGTGAACCTCGGTTTGCGGTACGACCTCGACACCGACGGCAACAACCCCGACTTCCGGCACACGCTGCGTCCCCACGGGCGCGACCGCGACACCGACAACTACCAGCCGCGGTTCGGGTTTTCTTGGGACGTCACGGGCAAAGGCGAGCACCTCGTGCGCGGCGGCTGGGGCCGCTTCACCGGCCGCTACCTGCTCGTGCCCTCGTTCATCGAGCTGCAGCAAAACGGAGAGACCGGCCGCAAGCTCTTTACCCGCGTCAACGGCCTGCTGTACGGCCTGCCGATGTTCTACCTCGATCCGAACAATCCCAACTCGACCGGACTGCTGCTCAAGCCGCAAATCGCCCTGCTCGATACCAAGCTCGAAGCGCCCCAGGCCGACCAAGCGACGCTCGGCTGGACGTGGCGGCTCGGCAACTCCGGGCTGTATTTCGACACCGAAGCGATCTACGTCAAAGGTGAGAAAGAGATCATCGTCCGCGACACCAACTGGTCGGCGGCCAACGCCCGCATCAACACCAACTACGACCAGATCAACACCTACACCAACGAGGGCCACTCGAAGTACAAGGCGCTCGTGATGTCGCTCAACGGTACGATCAAGGGCGGCCACCTCCTGACTGCCTCCCTGACGCTGGCCGAGAAGCGCAACATCATGGACGACTTCTCGCCCGAGTTCCCATACGGCTACCCCTCGGTGCCGTCCAACATCGAGAACGAGTACGGCCGCGGGCGCGGCGACGAGCGCTGGCGCATGGTCGTGTCCGGTGTGTTCCGCCTGCCGTGGGACATCACAGTCGCCCCGGTGGCCGAGTACGGCACCGGCCAGCCGTGGAACCGGCGGCTCGGGTACGACTTCAACGGCGACGGCAAGGCCTCCGACCGTTTTCCATGGGTCAAGCGCAACAACCAGTCGGGCCCTCCGTTCCGCCAGATGAACCTGCGCATCGCCAAAGGGTTCAAGCTCGCGGACGCTGGCCGGCTCGAGATTCTCGCCGAAGGGTTCAACATCTTCAACACCGTCAACTACGACGTCAACTCGGTGCAGCAAGGTGAGTTCCTTTCGGGCCCAACGGTGGCGAACCCGACGGCTCCGTACGTGAAGAACCCGATGTTCGGCAAGTACACGTCGACGTTCAAGGGCCGCGAAATCCAGCTCGGCCTACGGTTCTTGTTCTGAGTGACCGGGGACCGGGGTCCGGGATCCGGGCTCCGGTCCCCCGACGCCCATGCTCAGAAGCGGCCCACCCTTCGGTGGGCCCCCGTCGGGCAGCTCCCAGCGGGAGCCTCATCGTGGGTGGCTGGGGCGGATCCCCGACCCCGCATCCCGGGCCGCAATCCCAAGCCAAGCTGGGCACTGACAGGAGACAGCGATGACAGACATGAAGTCGAAGGTTGTGATCGTCACCGGCGGCGCGGCGGGGATCGGCAAGGCCACGGCGCTGCGGTTCGGGCAGGCGGGCGCCACGGTCGCCGTCTGGGACATGAGCGGACAGGCCGGGCAGGCCGTGGCGGCGGAGATCGCGGCGGCGGGCGGCGAGGCGGCGTTCTGGCAGGTCAACGTCGCCGACGCGGCCTCGGTGGACGCCGGAATGGACGCGGTGGTCGCGCGCTGGGGGCGGGTCGACGTGCTCGTCAACAACGCCGGGATCGTCCGCGACGGGCTGCTCGTCAAATGGAAGGAAGGCAAGCTCGCGGGGACACTGTCCGACGAGGCGTGGGACGCGGTCATTGACGTCAACCTCAAGGGGCCGTTCCTGTGCACGCGCGCCGCGGTGCCGCACATGATCGCCCAGGGCGGCGGCGTAGTGCTGTCGACCTCGTCCGTGGTCGGGCTGTACGGCAACTTCGGCCAGACCAACTACGCTGCGACCAAGGGCGGGCTCATCACCATGACCAAGACGTGGGCGCGCGAGCTCGGCAAGTTCAACATCCGTGTCAACGCGGTGGCGCCCGGGTTCATCGCCACCGAGATCCTCAAGGCGATGCCCGAGAAGGTGCTCGAGGGGATGGTCGCCAAGACCCCGCTCGGCCGCATGGGCAAGCCCGAGGACATCGCCGAGGCGTTCCTGTGGCTGGCGTCCGACGCCGCCGCGTTCGTGCACGGGGCGGTGCTGTCCGTCGACGGCGGTCTGGTGCTCGGCACCTGAAGCGGATGTCGAATGCCGAACGCCGGTGAGGGGAGATCGAAGGTCGAATGTCGAGTGTTGAACGCGAGGAAGAACGAGCGATCCGGTTGGGCAGGGGAGCCTTCGTCCTTTGACCTTCGACTGTCGACCTGGTGTAGGGAAGGGGGGACGAGATGACACGGCATGCGACGATCACGGCGACGGGGATGTTCCTGCCGCCGGTGCAGGTGCACAACGACCTCCTGCGGCAGCGCTTCGCGCACCTGCCGGAGTTCGTGGACAAGATGGAGGCGTCCTCCGGCATCCGCTGCCGCTGGCACGCCCCCGAGGACTGGGCGACCTCCGACGTCGCGCTGCCGGCGGCGCAGCGGGCGCTCGAGAAGGCCGGCAAGCGCCCCGAGGACGTGGACCTCATCGTGCTCGGCACCGACTCGCCGGACTACATCACGCCGGCCACCTCGGTGGTGCTGCAGCACAAGCTGGGGGCGAAGGGTGCCGGGACGTTCGACGTCGGCTGTGCCTGCGCGTCGTTCCCGACCGGGCTGGCAGCCGCGGCGGGGATCATGGCCACGTCCCCCAACATCAAGACGGTGCTGGTGGTGGGCGTGTACCTCATGCACAAGCTGGCGGCCCCGGCCGACCCGATGTCGTTCTTCTACGGCGACGGCGCCGGGGCAGCGGTACTTGAGGTGGCCGACCGGCCGGGGTTCGTGGCGGCGGCGTTCCAGGCCGACGGGGCCTACGCCAGGCACTGGGGGATCTACTCGGGCGGTACGGCCGAGCCCGCAAGCGTGGAGTCGGTGCAGGCCGGGCGGACCACTGTGAAGATACTCGACCGCTACCCCCCGGAGATCAACCACGAGGGGTGGCCGCGCCTGGTGCGCAAGGTCGCGGCAGCGGGCGGCTTCGCCGTCTCCGACATCGACTTCGTGATCTTCACCCAGGTGCGCAAGCCCTCCATCGACCTGGTGATGGCCGACCTTGGGTTGTCGATGGAGCGCACCCACACGGTGATGGAGGAGTGGGGGTACACCGGGTCGGCGTGCATCCCGATGGCGCTGGACGATGCGCTGGCCAAGGGCAAGCTCCGTTCCGGCGACCTCGTGGTGTTCATCGGCTCCGGCGTGGGATACAACCAGGCCGGCGCCGCGTTCCGTATGCCATGACGAGCTCGGCCCGCGTGTCGGCAGCAGCACGGGGAGCCCGCGGCGCGGCCGAGCGACTGGGGATCGGGGCGTGGGGTCCGGGATCCGTGCCCGGCGGTCCGGGCACCGCCGAGGGGTTGAGCGGAGCCCGGGTTCCGGATCCCGAAATCCGGGCCGCCAGGGAGATGCCATGAAAAGATGGGTCGCGATCCTGTTGGCGGTGGTGGCAGTGGTCCTGGCCCTCGGTGCCTGGGGAGTGTGGTGGGTGTGGAAGCGGCCGCTGGAGGTGTTCGCCATGATGGGGCGGCAGGCGCTCAAGAGCGCCGGGTTGCAGCGAGTCGAGGTCGCAGCGCCGTGCGGTACGCAGTCGGTGTGGGTCGGCGGCACGGGCTCGACCGTCGTTCTCCTGCACGGGGCCGGCGATTCGGCGGCCACCTGGTCGCAGGTTGTGCCCAAGCTCGTGGCCGAGCACCGGCTCATCGCCCCAGACCTCGCGGGCCACGGGCGGAGCGAGCCGTCGTCCGGTCCGATCGACGTCAAGATGGTGCTCGAAGGGGTCGAGGCGGCCCTCGATCAGCTCGCGCCGGGCGAGCCGGTGACGCTGGTGGGCAACTCGCTCGGCGGCTGGGTGGCGATGCTCGTCGCCCGCCGCCATCCCGAGCGCGTGGCCGCCGTCGTGTGCGTCAACGGAGGCGCGATCACCGGCCACAACGAGGATGCCAGGGTGCTGCCCAGAAGCCGGGAGGAGGCGCGCGAGGCGGTCCGGCAAACGCGCGACGGAGCGAGCGCGCCGGTCCCCGACTTCGTGCTCGACGCCATCGTGCGTGAGGCGCAGCACGGTCCCCTCGGGCGCTTTGCCGCCTCGGCCGCGAGCATGCAGGAGTGGGTGCTGGACGGGCGGCTCGGCGAGCTCGAGCCCCCGGTGCACCTCGTCTGGGGCGAGTCGGATCGGGTCATGCCGCTCGACTACGCCCGCCGCATGCAGGCGGAGCTGCCATCCGCCACCTTGGTGACGATCGAGAGGTGCGGCCACGTCCCCCAGGTCGAGTGCCCCGCGAGGTTGCTCGCCGCCCTGCAGGGCGCGCTCGGGGAGAAGCGGTGAACGGCGGGCGAACGGAACGGGGCCGTGTTGCACGGTGACGTCCTCGGCGAGCGGGCGCGGCTGTCCCCGGACAAGACCGCGTTGGTTTTCGTCCCCACCGGGGAGCGCTTCACCTACAGGCAGCTCGACGAGCGGGCGCGGGCCTGTGCGGCCGGCTGGCAGGAGGTCCTCGGCCTCGCCAAGGGCGATCGCATCGGCCTGCTGGCCAACAACCGCCCCGAGTTCATCGATTGTTTCTTCGCCGCTGCCAAGTCCGGAGTAGTCCTGGTGCCGCTCGGTACCAAGCTCACCACCCACGAGCTCGCTTTCATCGTCCGCGACTCCGGCCTGAAGGCGCTGCTGTACGACGCCGTCTTTGCCGATGCCGTCGCCACCCTCCGCCCCCTCGTCGCCCTCGACCGCTGCGTCTGCCTCGACCGCTCCCGGTCTTGCTCGGAGCCCGGACCGCGGACCCTGGACCCCAGCCCCTCGGCTGAGCCGACACGCCCCTGCGCCGCCCACGGTCCGGACGATCTTCTCTGCCTCCTCTACACCTCCGGCACCACCGGCAAGCCGAAAGGAGTGATGATCCCGCACCGCATGGTGGCGTGGAACGCCTACAACACGGTGATCGGTTGGCAGCTTCGCGAGGACGACGTGTCGCCGATCTTCACGCCGCTGTACCACGCTGGGGGGCTGGGGGCGTTTCTGCTGCCGATCTTCGCCATCGGCGGCACGATCGTGCTCCACGCCGGCTTCGACCCGGCCGAGATCTGGGAGACGTTCGAGCGCGAGCGCTGCACCGTCGCGCTCGGCGTGCCGACGATTTGGAAGCTCCTCATGGAGGCGCCGGAGTTCACCACCGTCGATCTCTCGGGGGTGCGCTGGCTGATCTCCGGCGGGGCACCGTTGCCGCTGTACATCATCGAGGGGTACCAGGCGCGGGGCGTGGTCTTCCGCCAGGGGTACGGCCTCACCGAGGTGGGTGTCAACTGCTTCGCCATGAGCAACGAGGACTCGGTGCGCAAGAAGGGCTCGATCGGCCGTCCGCTGCCGTTCACGCAGGCGAAGGTCGTCGACGCGGCGGGACGCGATGTGCCGGACGGCGAGGTGGGGGAGTTGTGGCTGCGCGGGCCGCATGTGTGCCTTGGCTACTGGAACGACCCCGAAGCCACGGCGGCGGCGCTCGATGCCGACGGCTGGTTCCATACCGGCGACTCGGCGCGCCGGGACGACGAGGGGTTTTTCTACATCGCCGGACGAACCAAAGACATGCTCATTTCGGGTGGGGTCAACGTCTACCCGGCGGAGATCGAGGGCGAGCTGCTCCTGCACCCGCAGGTCGCGGACGCGGCGGTGGTGGGCATCCCGCACGAGACCTGGGGCGAGGTGGGGGTCGCGTTCGTGGTCCCGCGCGGCGGAGCGCCCTCGCCCGACGAGCTGGCGGCGTTCCTCGCCACCCGCCTCGCCCGCTACAAGCTGCCCAAGCAGTACGTCTTCGTCGAGACGCTCCCGCGCACCGCGTACGGCAAGGTCGTCAAGGGCGCTCTCCGCGACACCTACCTGCGAGCCCGGGCAGGAACCCGTTCATCGGCCGGGCGGGAGGGCGCGTGATCCTCACTCACCGCGTCGACGGCGAGGGACCGCCCCTGGTGCTGCTCAACGGCGGCCTGATGAGCTTCTCCGGATGGGATCTGATCGCTGCCGAGCTCGCTGGCCGGTTTGCCGTGGTGCGGTGCGACTTCTCCGGGCAGCTCCGTTCGCCCGGGCCGGCGCACGTGTCACTTGAGCGGCACGCCGACGACGTGGTCGCCCTGCTCGACCACCTTGGCTGCGAGCGCGCAGCGGTCGTGGGGACCTCGTTCGGGGCGCAGGTGGGGCTGGTGCTGGCTGCACGACACCCCGAGCGGGTGTCGGCGCTCGTGGCCGCCACCGCCGCCGAGATGGCGACGCCCGAGTTCGTGCACGGCGTCCGGGCGCTGCGCGAGGCGAGCCTGCTGGCGGCCCACGCCGGCGACCCGTCGCGACTCGCCGTCCTGCTCTCGCCGCTGTTTTACTCCGAGGCGTTCGTGCGGGAGCACGGCGCCGAGATGGCGCGCCGCAGCGAGGGGCTGTGGGCGATGCCCGCCGTGTGGTTCGAAGGGGTCGCCGGCCTGCTCGAGGCGCTCGAGACAATGGACCTCCGCCCGCTACTCAGCCGCATCGCCTGCCCGACGTTGGTCATCGCTGCCGAGCAGGATCTCGTGTTTCCGCCGGAGCGCGGGAAGGCGCTCGCCGAGGCGATCGCCGGTGCCCGCTTCGAGCTCGTCCCCGCCTCGGGGCACGTGCTCGTCGTCGAGCACCCGACGATCTTCGTGTCGCTCGTGCTCGGCTTTTTGGGCGAGGTGCTGGCACGCCGAGTACCGCCCAACTCGCCCAGTACGAGCCGGATCAGCCGCTCCACCAAGGAACGAGAAGGAGACCACCAGTGAGCCACAAGCGCATCTACATCGCTGCGTACCACCAGTCGAAGTTCGGCAAGCTCGGCGCCATGACCATCCCGCAGGTGGTGGCGGCCGCGGTCACCGAGACCTGCGCTGCCGCCGACGCCGACCCGGCCGTCGTGGACGTCGCCTCGGTCGGTGCCATCCTGACCAACTCGCTCAACGAGCAGGGGCTGCTCGCCGGGCTCGTGGCGGGAGTGCCCGGAATGGAGTCGAAACCCATCGAGGCGGTAGAAAACGCCTGCGCCACCGGCGGGCAGGCGATCATCTCGGTCGTCCACAAGCTGCTGCTCGGCTACGGCGACGTCGGCCTCGCCGTCGGTTTCGAGAAGATGCGCGATGCCGAGGGGAAGATGGACGGCAAGCTCATCGGCAAGGTATTGGGGTTTTTCTCGCACCCCGACGAGCGGGTGGGCAAGACCTACGTCTTCCCGCACCTGTTCGCCGAGGTGATGGCCGAGTACATGCGCGTGCACGGCGTGTCCGAAGCGCACCTGGCGCAGATCGCCGTCAACGAGTACGCCAACGCGAAGTACAACCCGTACGCGCAGATGCAGAAGGTGCAGATCACCCTCGAGCAGGCCATGACCGTCGACGACCGCAACCGCTACCTGGTCGAGGGGTTGCCGATGAAAACGTACGACTGCTCGCAGATCTCCGACGGGTACGCGGGGCTGCTGCTCGCCACCGAGGAGGGGCTCGCGAAGCTCGGGATCGCGAAGCGCGACACCGTCGAGCTCGTCGGCTGGGGGCAAGCCACCGACCCACTCACCAAGGGCACCCGCGACCCGCTGCGGCCGGCTGGCGCCTACCGGGCGATGAACGAGGCGTACCGCCGCGCCGGCGTCACTCCGGCCGAGGTCAACGTCGCCGAGATCCACGACTGCTTCACGGTCATGGCGGCGATCGGTACCGAGGTGCTCGGCAAGGCCGAGGTCGGGCGTGGCGCCCGGTACTGGGTCGACGGCAAGGCCGACGCGAAAGGCGAGTGCGGGATCAACACCTCGGGGGGGCTCATCGCCAAGGGGCACCCGATCGGTGCCACCGGGGTGGCGATGGTGGGGTGGGCGGCATGGCAGCTTCTCGGCAAGGTGCCGGCCGAGCTGCAGGTCCCGAGCCCGCGCGCTGCCGCGACGTTCAACATCGGCGGCCCGATTTGCGCCTCGGTCTGCACGGTGCTGCGGGCCGGGTAGGGGGCAAGGAGCGCTCGCGTGTCCGGTCTCGGACCGCACGGCCGAGCCTCGAGGTGGTTCGAGCGGCCCGCACAGCTGGCAGGGACCAGGACCACGACGGGGACCGAAGCCGAGCCGAGGTCGAGACCGACGATGAGGAGTTGAGCGAAGGAGGAGAGCATGGGAAGTCAGCCGACAGAGCCGACGCAGCAGGGTTTCGTCATGCTCGACGGGCACCGCATCCACTGGGAACGGTTCGGGAGTGGTGACCGCGAGACCGTGTGCCTGCTCAACGGTCTCGCCATGCACACGCGGGCCTGGTACGGGCTGCTGCCCCTCGTCCACCCCGAGTTCGACGTGGTGCTGTACGACTACCTCGGGCAGGGTGCCTCCGACACACCGGACGAGCCGTACTCGATCGCGCGCCTCGCCGACGCTCTGGCGCTCGTCGCCGACGAGCTGGGGATCAGCAAGCTGCACGTCATGGGCATCTCGTACGGCGGCTTCGTAGCGCTCGAGTTCGCGCGCCAGCATCGGCATCGCCTGCATACCCTCACGCTCTCGGGGATCTTCCTCTTCCCTGAGGAGCTGTTCGAGATGTACGAAGCGATGTCGTTGCGGTTCTACCGTCTGGGGCCGGAGCATTTCGGGCTGTACACGCACTACCTGTACGAGAAGATCTTCGGCGAGGCGTTCGTGCGCAAGGTCGGCCGCGACGGGCTCGAGCCGATGCGAGCGCGCTTCGAGGAGCGCTTCCGCGACCAGATTCACTGCCTGGTCCGGCTCACCGAGGCGCAGGACCCGCACTTCGCCGCCGTTGAGGAACGGTTGCCGCAGTACCGCGCCGTCACCGTGCCGGTGCTCGTCATGCCCGGCGAGCAGGACCGCACCATCCCGCTGTGGCAGCAACGCAAGCTCCTCGACGTCTTTCCCGACTCGCGCTGGCTTGCCATCCCGGAGTGCGGCCACGTGGCATACCTCGAGCAGCCGCAGCTTTATTTCGGCCACCTCGTGGCGTTCATGCGCGCCCGCTCGACGGCGTTCTGACAGCGGTCGCAGGTCGGGTAGCCGCTGACGTCGCGGGCGGAACGCTGCTTGCCGTTCGGGCGCATCAGGTCATGGCGCCCGTTGCCGTGCCGGTTCAGGTCGAGCCCGGCGCCGTCCAGCAGCCCGAAATGCCGCGACTTGCAGGCCGTCCCCGGCTGGTGAGCACGCCGAGGGTCGCTGAGCAAGACGCTGACGACGCAAGCGGTCTTGAGGACGAGGCGAGTCGAGAGGTGCTGGCTGCTCCAGGCTGGATGCCCGGGCCCGCCGTAGTGGCGGTGTCGATGGGTGAAACACGGGCATTGACACGGCGGTCAATTGGAGCTCTAATGCCGGCGATGGCGTACCTGCGGTCCGGTTCCGAGTGGTGGTGGCGCTCCTGACATAGTCGGGGAGCCTCGCTCGTGATCTGACCCACGCCTGAACCCGCTTGCTGAGCGACGCGTCCCCGATTTCGGGGACGTTTTCGTTTTTCGGCGGTTTCGGGAGGTGGGTGGTGTTCGAGCGGATGAGCTGCGATCAGTTCGAACGGCAGGCGGCGACCGGGAGGCGCGTGGCGGTCTTTCGGCACGTGGTGGCGGACCTGCTGACGCCAGTTGCGGCGTTCGGGGCGCTGAACCAGCCCGGGGCCAGCGCGTTCCTGTTGGAGTCGAGCGACGGGGCACGAGACGTCGGACGGTACTCGTTTTTGGGGTTCGAGCCGTCACTGCGGGTGGTGAGCTTGGGACGCCGCGCCGAGCTTTGGTCCGGCGCGGAGCGGCTCGATGCCGACGCGGACGTGCTCGTGGTGCTGCGTCGGGTGCTTGCCCGGCAGCAGGTCGCGCCGGGCCCCGAGCTGCCGCCGCTGGTGGGTGGGGCGGTAGGCACGCTCGCCTACGACGCGGTGCGCCTGTGGGAGCGGCTCCCGGACCGGCACGCGGGCGAGGTCGCGCTACCGGAGGTGGAGTTCTCGTTTTTCGACACCGTGGTCGCGTTCGACCACCTACGGCACACCGCGACGATCAGCCACGTGGTGGAGCCGGGAGCCCGGCCGCGGGAGGCGTTCGGCAGGGCCATGGAGAAGGTCGACCAGATCGCGGCGCTGCTCGCCGCCACGAGCCCACAGCCGTTTGCGGCCGAGGGGTGTGCGGCGGCCGAGGTCGAGACCGATCTCGACGACGCCACCTACGAGCGCCTCGTTCGCCGGGCCAAGGAGTACATCCTCGCCGGCGACATCTTTCAGGTCGTGCTGTCGCGCTGCTTC
>JAAYVZ010000182.1 GCA_012516935.1 Holophagae bacterium | reverse complement strand
TTGGGCGGGGGACCCGGGTCTTGCCTCTCGACGGGCGGCGGGGTGGGGGTAGTCAGGTGTCGAGGCGGCCGCGCAGAAACGCCTCGAGGCCGGCCCGCACGATGGTGGGGTTCTCGCGCAGGCGGCGCACCGAGTAGGGGTACCAGTGGGTGCCGAACGGCACGTAGACCCGGAGCTTGTGGCCGCCGGCGACGATGATGCGGCGCAGCTCGGGGTCGACGCCGAGCAGCATCTGGAACTCGTAGCGATCGGGGGCGAGCCCGAGGTCGGCGATGACGGCCAGCGACTGCTCGACCAGCCACTCGTCGTGGGTTGCGATCCCCACGTACGACCCCGCCCCGAGCAGCACCCGCAGGGCGGAGACGAAGGCGTTGCGGATGATGTCGCGCTCCTCGTAGGCGATGGCGCGAGGCTCGAGGTAGATGCCCTTGCACAGACGGATATTGGCCTGCTCGGCCGCGAGCGCAACGGCGTCGGAAAGCGTCCGCCGGAGCCGCGCCTGGAGCACCACGCCGACGTGACCGGGGTGGCGGGCGGCGACGTCGCGGAACACCCGCAAGGTCGCGTCGGTGGTCGGCGAGTCCTCCATGTCGATGCGCACGAAGCCGCCGAGCGCGGCGGCCTTGTCGACGATGCGCGCGATGTTGTCGCGGCAGAACCCCTCGTCGATGGCGAGCCCGAGCTGCGTCGGCTTGAGCGAGACGTTGGGCTCCAGCCGCTCGTCGCGGATGACGTCGAGCAGCGTCAGGTAGTCGTCGCGCGCCGCCTCCGCCTGCCCGCGCTGGGTGACGCTTTCCCCGAGCACGTCGAGCGTGGTGGTGCAGCTCTCGCCGGTCAGCCGACGTACCGTGGCCACGGCCTGCTCGACCGTGGTTCCGGCCACGTAGCGGCGGGCGAAAAACCGGATGATCGGTCGCGGAGCGATCGGCAACGTGAGGCGGATCAAGGAGTTGAACAGGCTCATGCGAAGCTCCCGGGCGCCGGCGTGCGAGCCAGGGTGAGCACCCTGACCTCGGTGGCGCCGGCCGACCGCAGCGCCCGCGTGCACGCTGCGGCGGTCGCGCCTGTGGTGAGAACATCATCGACCAAGACAACGCTTCCCTTCACGGGACGGGTGACTGCGAAGCCGCGTGCGCTCAGACGGAGCCGGCCAGAGCGTGCCTGTCCGACCTGGGTGGCGCCGGTGCGGCGCCGCAGGGGTGCCCACACCGGGATACCCAGCCGGACCGCGAGCTCCCGCGCCAGAAGCTCGGCCTGGTTGAACCCGCGGCGCCAGCGCCGCCACCAGTGCATGGGGACGCCTACGATCGCGGCGGGAAGCGGCCAGCTCGCCGACTGGAAGGCCTTCTCCAAAAGCCCGGCGAGAGGGGCGACGAGCTCGTCGCGCCGGCCCTGCTTGAGCAGTAGGACGAGGTCGCGGAGGGCGCCCGCGTAGGGGCCGAAGCTGGCTGCCGCGGTCCAGGGCGGTGGCGTGTCGCGACACGTCAAGCACGGGTCCGATGCAACCAGATCGGGCCCGCCACAACGTGGACATCGCTCGCTGGAGTGCCGGTCGACACCGCGCCAGCACCCCGCACACACGCCACCGGCCGCGGCGACGTCCAAAGCTCCGCCGCAGCGTCCGCATACCGATGGAAGAAAGGTGTCCGCCAGCACCGAGCCGACCGTCGCCACCCCAAGAGTCTACCGTGGTGGCGCGCGCCGGACCATGCACCCGGTCGACCGACAGCCAGGGCCGTGCCGCCGTATACTCTGCGCGGGAGGGCTCTATGCGGTGGGTGCTGGCGATGACGATGGCAACGCTCGTGGTCGGGACCGCCCAGGCGCAGGTGGCTTGGGTCGGTGCAACAGCAGGGACGAGCTACGAGCACAAGGCGCCGACCGCGCCGGATCGAACCTGGAAGCACCGCAACGACCCGACGCCGTCGGTGTTGGTTGCGCTGCCGCTGGAGGAAGGGGTGCGGCTCCGGCTGGGTGCGGGCGAGACCCCGTACGAGCTGCGACTGCTCACCGGCGTCGCACGCTGCACCCTGCGGCGGTATACGCTGGGGATCGACTACACCTTCGACGGCAGGTTGGGGGAGACCGTGTTTTCGGCCGGGCTGGGAGGGTACCGACTCGACACCGACGCGCGCCTCGTGCCCAGGTCGATGCAGGTGACCAAGTTCGGCTACTATGTCGGGGTAGGTGAGTGGTTTACGCTGTCGCAGCGGTGGCGTCTGGTGGGCGAGGTGGCGATGCACCGCACGGAAAACGAGGGTACGCCGATCATCGTCACCGCGACGGCCGGCGTGGCGTTCATGCTCTGAGATGCCACACGTCATCCGCGCCGGAAGCGCCGACCTCGCCGCCGCGTGGCGGGGCCTGTCCGAAGGTCCCTGGCGGTGGGGTGGGGCGGTGGCCAGGCTGGAAGGTGGTTTTCTCGGTCGGGACGAGCGCTCGCTCCTGCTAGCGGCGGTGGTGGTGGAGTACGGGCGCCCCATTCACGTCCTGGTCTTGATATCGGTACGGGACGACGAGACAGCGGTGCGGCTGTGGCCACCCCTGCCGGTCGAGCGCACCGAGGCGGTGAAGCGGCTGATCGCCCACCTGGCCTCGGAGCTGACGGCGTTCGGTGCCGGCGAGGTCCGCACCACCAACCTCGTGCTCCCCACCTGAAGCTGCGTCGCGAGGCGGGAGCGCCTACTCGAGGCTGCGGTCGGTCTCGAGGCTGCGCTGGCGGCTCGTGTTTTGGATGTTCTGGAGCTGGTCGCGAATGCCGGTGACGGCGTCGGGTGACCGGTGAGTGGTGGTCGTCGTCGCCGCGCTGTCCAGGTGGCGGCGCGCCGCGACCCGGTGAGTGTCGTCTGCTCCCGGTCCGGCCGCCATCAGCTCCACCGCGGCGCTCCTGAGGCACGTTGCGATGTGGTGCTCGGCGGTCCCCGAGTGGCTCCCGGCGGCCCAGGAAGCGGCCGTGTCGGCTACTCGACGGAGCTCGTCGGCAGGCAGGAACGGCGCTTCGAGAAGGCTTCGCAAGCGGTCGCTCAGCGCCCGTGCCGCGCCGGCGTCGAAGGTGTGGGCGTCGAGGTTGTCGCTGCTCGCCAGGGTCACCGTACGGACGGCCTGTAGGTCCTTTTTCGCCTGGTGGTTGAAGAGAAACACGACGATGGCGACCGCGATCAGCAGGCTGACGAGACCGAGCGATCCCCGCATGCCCACCTCCGTCCACAGCTTACACCTTTCGCCCCATCGCCCACCGCAAGCCGGCCGGCGTCGTCGGAAATCACGTGCTGTCCTCTGGGAAGGACGACCCGGGTCGCGAGCCACCCGCGCCGAGCCGAGCACTACGGAATTATTGGCACGACGGTTGCTTTTGCACCGGCGAGGAGGTGGGCGATGACTCGCAAGCTACTGGTTCTGGGGGTGGCGGTCCTGGTGGCGGGTGTGGTTGGGGCCAGGGAGCTGACGTGGAGCTACGTCGTGCCGGCGGCCGCCAATACGGGAGGAGCGCTCGGTACCGATTGGCACACCGACCTGACGATCTACAACCCGCACCAGTACAAGCTGCCGATGGTCATCCAGTTCCTGCAGACCGGGCGGGACAACAGCGGCGGCGTGCCGACGATCGACAACTTCGAGATTTACCCATGGGAGACGCTCAACTTCTGGGACATTCTCGGCCCCAAGGGCTTCGACAAGCGGGGTCAGATCGGCGCCTTGCTCGTGTACGTGGACGATCTCAAGCGCACCTGCTCCGGCCACGACTGCGACATCGCGGTCTTCGCCCGCACCTACACGCTCAAGCCGGGCGGGGGAGCGGGGGAGTTCGGACAGGCGATCCCGGGGTTCCCGACCAATCTAGGGCTGGACTACACGGTCTTGGCCTTCATGCCGCAGCTGATGGACGACAGCGAGTTCCGCACCAACGCCGGGGTCGTGTCACTGACCGACGCCCTGGTGACCGTGCGCTTCGAGCTGCAGAATCAGGATGGGGACGTGATCCATCGCGTGGACAAGCTGCTTCCCCCGTTCGGTCACACGCAGTGGCGGCTGGACAGGGGTGTGACCGGCGGGACCCTGGCCGCGTTCATCCGCAGCGGGCCGAACGACGCCATGGTGGTGCCGTACGCCTCGGTCGTCAACAACGCCACCGGCGACCCGGTGCACCTCGAGGCCCACCTGACGCCGGTCGGGGTGGGGGCCCAGGAGGTGACGGCAGCGGTGGTCTGTGGCCGCGTGGCAGCCGCCTTCCCCCCGCGCGAGCCGGTTGCGGGGGCGCGGGTCGAGCACCAGAACGACCGGTGAGCCGAGGGCGCCGAGGGAGAGACCAGCCGGCCGGTTCCTCCGGCCTGCTTTGCTAAGATTCCCTCATGCTGTGCGCCGTCGCTCCAACCGGCAGAAGCGCCCTGGTTGCCGTTGCCGACCCAGAGATCAGAGCCCGGGTGCTGGCCGCGTTCGAGCCGTTCGTGTCGCACGCCGATCTCCGCACGGTGGACGAGGCCGGTGGTCTGCTACCGCTGCTCGCCGCGACCAAGGCCGACCTGCTCATCGCCGATGTCTCCCTTCCGGGCTTCTCCGAGGTGACGCTGGAGGCGCTCCGCACCTCACCGGGTCTGGACGGGCTGTATGTCGTGATCGTGGCGGAACAGGCCCAGCTCTCCCGACTCATGGTCCGGGCGAGGCATTGCGCCGACGATCTGCTCATCGTCCCGTTCTCCGATACCGAGCTCGCAGCCCGCACCCGCCTGGCGTTCAGCCGGCTACTCGCCCACCACGAGTGGGTTGCGCGGTCGCGCGAGCTCCAGGACCTCACCCACCGGCAGCGGGAGTTCCTTTCGGTGGTCTCCCACGAGATCCGCACGCCGCTCTCGGCGATCATGTCGTCGGCCAACATCCTGCGCCGCTACGGCCGGGCGCGTCCGGACTCGGTGGAGAAGTTCTCGACGGTTATCCTGCAGGAGGGCCGGCGGCTCACGAGGCTAATCAACAACCTGTTGGATCTGGCCAAGATCGAGGCCGGCGAGGTCGAGTGGAGGTTCGTCCGCACTGCCCTGGAAGAGGTCGTGTCGGTGGTTCGCGACTCGTTCGCGGCCCTGGTCGGGGAGAAGCACCTCGAGCTCGTCGTGAATGCAGCGGCGGCCCCTGCGGAGGTCGAGCTCGACCGTGACAAGATCATCCAGGTCCTGGTCAACCTGCTGTCCAACGCCATCAAGCACTCGCCCGAGGGCTCGACGGTGACGCTGCGCTGCGTGGGGCGGGAGGAGGATGGTGTGCGTTTTGAGGTGGAGGACCAGGGGGTGGGTATTCCACCTGGCCAGGAGGAGCACATCTTCGAGCGCTTTCAGCAGCTCGAGGTGGGGGACGACCGGGCCGGCACGGGGCTCGGGTTGACCATCGCCCGGGAGATCGTCGAGCGCCATGGGGGCCGCGTTTGGGCCGCCTCGGCGCCAGGTGGCGGTGCCCTTTTCGTCGTCGAGCTGCCGGCGGCGCCGCCGGCGGGGACGGACAATGGTCCAGTTTGACAACCAGTACCGGCAGGTCAAGCTCAAGGTCGTCTACTACGGCCCCGGTCTGGGTGGTAAGACCACCTGTCTGCAGTACATCCACCGGGTTACCGATCCGCAGCGGCGGACCAAGCTGTACGCGCTCAACACCGCCTCCGACCGTACCCTGTTCTTCGACTTGTTGTCGCTCGACCTCGGCCGGGTGCGGGGCTATCGCGTCACGCTGCAGCTTTACACCGTGCCGGGCCAGGTGCAGTACAACGCGACGCGACGGGCGGTGCTGGCCGGGGCGGACGGCGTCGTGTTCGTGGCCGACTCACAGCGGGCGAAAGCGAGGGAGAACCAGGAGGCGCTCGCCAACCTGGGTGAGAACCTCAAGGCGAACGGGCTCGACGTCGACACACTGCCGGTCGTGCTGCACTACAACAAGCGCGACCTGCCGGAGGTGCTATCGCGGCTGGAGCTGGACCAGCTCCTCAACCAGAAGGGTTGGCGCGTGTTCGAAACCGTGGCCACCCTCGGCACCGGGGTCATGGAGGGGTTCGCGGCAGTCACCGAGGCGACGGTGATGTCGGTGGCTGATCGGCTGGGGCTTTCGGGTCAGCCGGAAACGATCAAGCGCCTCGCCGGCAACGTACGCACCGCGCTGCAACCGCTGCTGCCCCGCTCGGCGCGGCCGGCCGTCGAGGGCCCGGTCGTGATCCGGCCGGCGGGACAGGCGGACGCGCTCACCCCGGACGAGCTGGTGGCGGATGCGGTGCGTGCCAACGTGGCCATGGGCGAGCTTTCGACGCGTCTCGACAGCCTCTCGAGCGAGCTCGCGCGCCGAGTCGCGAACCTCCACTCCATCAACGAGTTCAGTCATCTGATGTCGCTTGCGCGCGAGCCGGAGGACGTCACCGCGGCGTTTTTCGAGCGCTTCCAGCGCGAGCTGGGTGTCAACTGCGGCGCGCTCATGGTGATGCGCGAGGATGGCGAGCTGCTCGAGGTGATGCGCAAAGGTATGGCCGCCGACCCGATGGGTCAGCCCGACGCCCGGGGCGAGGTACCGGCCCGCGTGGCGATCACGTCGCGCCAGCCCCTCCTGGCCCAGCTCGACGAGCTCGAGCCGGCCCAACTGCTGGCCTCACCGTGGCTGGACGAGGCCCGCTCGCTCGGCTTCGTCTCCGTGCTGGCGGCACCGCTCATCGCCCAAGACCGTCCGGTGGGCCTCATCACCGCCTACGCTGACCGGACCCGTGGCCCGTTCGAGGACGATGAGCTGGAGCTGGCGACGGTTTTGGCCGCCAATGCCGCGGTGTCGCTCGCCAACGCGCGCGCCTGGCGTGCCCTCGAGCAGATCAATCGCAACCTCGAGGGGGCCGTTGCGGAGCGCACGCGCGAGCTGGCGGCCGCGCTCGAGCGCGTGCAGGCGCTGGCCACCCAGCTCGAGGACCGCAACTTCGAGCTCGAGGCGGCCAACCGGCAGCTCCGCGACCTCGAACGGCTGAAGGGGGACCTGCTGAGCCGGATCGCACACGAGCTCAACACCCCGGTCACCGCCATCCAGACCGCGGCGCGGATCCTCGGGCGCTACGACGAGGTACCGCCCGACAAGGCCCACAGGTTCGTGGAGATCATCAGCCAGGAAGCGGGGCGGTTGGCGGAGGTCATCGCCTCGGCACTGCAAGCGGCGGTGCTCGGTGTCTCCGAGGGCAGGCCCGAGCCGCAACCGCTGCCGCTCGCCGACCTGCTGAAACGGGTGCTCGCTCCCCTGCGCGGGGAGATCGCCGAGCGAAAGCTGACGATGCAGGTCAAGATCGCGGCCGGTCTCGATACGCTGTGGGGTGACGGCGAGCAGCTCGAGGCGGCGTTGCGGGCGATCGTCAAGAACGCGGTGGAGTTCAACCGTGAGGGGGGGAGCGTCACCATCATCGCCCGACCGTTGCGCAGGGGTGCGACGTCGATGATCGAGCTGCGCGTCGAGGACACCGGCGTCGGGATCCCGGCCGAGGACCTACCCCACCTCACCGACGTCTTCTGGCAGGGTGGCAACGTGCTCACCGGCAAGCCGCGCGGGCTCGGGCTCGGTCTGGCCGTGGTCCGGCGGGTGGCGGACAACCACCGGGGCGGGCTCGAGGTGACCTCCGAGCCCGGCCAGGGCACGACGGTGATCCTGATGCTACCGGCCGCGGGGGGGTAGGCCGTGGTCGAACCCTCGAGCGCGCCCCAGCCGCTTGTCGTGCTGGTGGACGACGAGCCCAGCATTCGCGAGACGCTGTCGTTCATTCTGGAGATGGAGGGCTTCGCCGTGGCCACGGCGGAGGATGGGCGACGGGGGCTCGAGCTCGCACAGCGCTTGCGGCCGCCGGTCATGCTGCTGGACGCGATGCTGCCGCAGCTCGATGGCTTCTCGGTGTGCCGCCAGCTCAAGGCCGACGAGGCCACGGCCTCCACCCGCATCATTATGCTCACGGCGCTCGGCCAGCGGACCGATCGCGACCGTGCCTTCGCCGCCGGCGCCGACTACTACCTCTCGAAACCGTTCGACGAGGACGAGCTGCTGGCTCTCTTGCACCGTCTGACGGTGGCCTGAGGAGTCATCCGAGATGCCGCTCGTCGTCCTCACCGCCAAGCCCGAGCTGGCGATCCACGCCGAGCTCCTCGAGGCGGCGCGACAGCAAGGTGAGCAGCTGCAGGTGGTGGACACCCTTTCCGTAGCGGCGGTTGTCGAGCCGCCGGGGCTGTGGCGCGGGGAGCAGCGGTTGCCGATCGAGACCTGGAGCGCGGTCCTGCCGCGGATTGGGAACTGGCGACCGGACAGTGGGTTGGCAGTGCTCGAGACGCTCACCGCTGCAGGCGTGCCCTCGCTCAACGCACCGATGGCGATCCGCTGTGGACGCGACCATTGGCTGACGATGGTGGCGCTGGCCGAGGCCGGGCTGCCGTACCCGCCCACGGTGGCGGGCGCGGATCCCGAGAGCCTGGCAGCCTCCGCGGCCGCGATCCTGGGCTTCCCGTGCGTCGTCAAGCAGCGCCGGTCCCGTCAGGGGGTGGGCGTCATCGGCTGTGCTGGCCGCGCCGAGCTCGAGGCGGTGCTCGACTCCTTGTGGCGGGTTGGCGACGAGCTGGTGGTCCAGCGCTTCTGTCCTCCCGGCGGGGTCAGCCGGCGGGTTCTGGTGCTGGGAGGGGAGGTCCTGGGTGCGACCGAGCACCGGGCCGCGGCAGGAGAGTTCCGTTCCAACGGGGCGCGGGGCGGATCGGTCGCGGCGGTGGAGCTGCCAGCGGCACAAGCCGAGCTGGCCAGGGCGGCGACGGCGGCGGTGGGGCTCGGCTTCGCGGGCGTGGATCTGCTCCCGGACGGAGACCGCTGGGTGGTCGGAGAGGTCAACCCGTCCCCCGGCTGGGCCTACTTTGCGGCGGCGACCGGCGTGTCGGTGGCGGCGCGGGTCGTGGCGGCCATGGTGCTGCGAGGCGGCCGCCGGTGAGCGACCCGTTCGCCGTGGCCGGACAGGTTGCCCTCGG
>JAAYVZ010000181.1 GCA_012516935.1 Holophagae bacterium | reverse complement strand
TTTCGACGCGGTCGCGGCCGCACCGACCGAGGCGGAGCCGATCCGTTTCCTGGCGGCGACCCGGATCGAGCTGTGGCCCATCCTCGAGGCGTCCGATCGGGCAGCCGCGAGCGAGGTCCTCAGGCTGGCGTTCCGGGACGAGGCCACGTCGCGCCTGTTCCTGCCGACGTGGCTGCGGGTCGCCGGCAGCACCGAGGAGGCGCTGGCGGTGCTGCCCGGCCGCTCGGAGACCTGGGCGGCGGTGGCACGGACGCTGGCGGCCGAGCGGGACTGGGTGGCCTACATCGAGGTCCACAGGCACCAGGACCGCTTGCGGCGGCGCGAGCTGGAGGGACAGGTCCGGGCGATCGGCGAACGGCTGGCCGGCGGTGACGTGGTGACGGCAAGGCGGATGGCAACCGCGGTCATCGCGGCAGCGCCGCTCGACACCGACGGGGCCGAGCTGGTGGCCAAGGTGGTGGGGATGCTGCCAGCCGCGGCGCTGAGCACGGAAAGGGCGGGCAGGGCGTGGGTGCGCTGGGCCGGTGAGCGGCAGGTGCGGGGCCAACGGGGGTTGAGCCCCCAGGTCGTGGCCCGGCTGCTGGGCTGGGCCGGTGATCTTCCACCGCCCGAACTGGCACTCGCGCGCCTGGCGGCCGGCGACCTCGCGGGAGCCGAGCTGGTTGAGCGGCGCAGCGAGGAGACCAATCTCGAGGCGTGGGGCCCCTACTTCATTGCCAAGGCACGCCTACTCGCCACCATGGGCGACATCGCGGCAGCGCGTCAGAGCCTGGCCCAAACTCACCGTACCACCCGCAAACGGCCCGCCTACCTGCACGCCGCGGTGGCGGTGGCAGAACGGCAGGGGGCCGGCGCGGCGCTCGCCGCGCGCGCTGCGGTCGACGAGGCTGCCGGCGAACGCTGGCCCGCTACCGCGTGGGTCTGGGACGGCGCCCGGGCGGAGCTGGAGATCCAGCTCGCGACTGCGGTATCGGGGCTGGTCATCAGCATCGATTTGGCACCGGCAGCGGGAGCCGTGGCCGCGATCAGGGTGGACGATACCCCAGCCGAGCTGGTTTTGGCGGTGGCGGGCACGCGTGTCGAGCTCCAGCGTCCCCTGAACGCCGGCCTGCACGTGATCTCGGTGGGTACGGCGACAGCCGGCAGGGTCATCCCAGGGGAGGTGAGAGTCATCCCGTAGCGGCTCGGAGCCCGGCCGAGCTCAGAGAGCCGGGCTTCCACCCCGCAGTAGATCGTGTCCGGCTCGCGAGCGCCGCTTTGCCGACGGCTCCCCGAGGCAGCGGCTGCACCGCGTGGGCCGGGGACCGCGGCTACCGCTTGAAAAACCCGGAGGGCGGCTTTTCCGGTGCCGGGGCCGCACTGCCACGGGTGCCCGCGAGCTGCTGGTTGAGCTCGCGGATGCGGTCGTTGAGCTTGTCGATCCGCAGGTTGGCCTCCTGCACCAGCCGCTCCCGCTCGGCCCTGGCGGCCTCGAGCTGGTTGCGCAGCTCGACCATGGTGGATGCGGCTGTGGCCTGCTCTTGGCGCAGCTCGGCAAGGTCGCGTTCGGTCTGGGCGAGCTGCTCCTCCTTCTCCTGGAAGCGGACACGCCAGCGGTCCTCCTGCTCGTCGTACAGCTTCTTGACCTCCAACAGCTCGACAATGTGCGCAAAGTCGCCAGGCGCCGGCATGGCTCCCTCCCGGTGGGCCTCCTCGATCCTGGGAAACATCTTCCGCAGCTTGAGCGACAGGTCCTCGGGATCGAGCGACCGCTCCATCGCGGTGTCGTAGGTGATGGTCCCGTTGACGAGCAGCGCGATGAGGCTCTGGTTCATGGTCTGCATGCGGTAGTAGCCGACCGAGGTTTCGATCTCGTTGTGGATTTCCTTGATCTCTCCGTGCTCGATATGGCGCGACACCTTGGGCGAGTTGACGAGAACCTCGCAGGCTGGGATCAGCCCCGAGCCGTCGGCCTTAAGGACGAGCTGCATCGAAACCACCGCCTTCAGCACCTGGGCGAGCTGCGAGCGGAGCTGGCCTTGCTGATCGGCCGGGAAGGTGTCGATGACGCGGTCGATGGTCTGTGAGGCGTTGTTGGTGTGGAGGGTCGAGAACACGAGGTGGCCCGTCTCCGCCGCGGTCAGCGTGGTGGCCATCGTCTCGCGGTCTCGCATCTCGCCGACCATGATGACGTCGGGATCCTGCCGCATGGCGTTGCGGAGCGCCTCTCGGAACGCCGGGGTGTCGGTCCCGACCTCGCGCTGCGAGACGGTCGCCATGTGGTCGCCGAACAAGAACTCGATCGGGTCCTCAATGGTCACGATGTGGCAGGGTCGGGAGCGCGAGATGTCCTGGATGATCGCTGCGAGGGTCGTGGACTTGCCGCAGCCGGTCGGGCCGGTGATGAGGATCAGGCCGGCCGGCAGATGCGCGAACGTTCCCACCACTTCGGGCAGATTGAGGTCGCCGTAGTTTTTGATGTCGAAGGGGATGCGACGGAAGACGGCGGCGTAGGAGCCGCGCTGCACGAAGATGTTGCAGCGGAAGCGGGCAACGCCCGGGACCCCGTAGCCGAGGTCCACGGACTGGTTCTCCTCGAGGCGCTGGCGCTGCGCCGGGCTGAGCAGCGCCATCAGCATCGCCTCCACCTCCTTCGGTTTGAGCGGGACCGACTTGATCGGGGTGAGGTTGCCGCCGATCCGCAGGAGCGGAGGTCGCATCGGCTTGACGTGGAGGTCGGAGGCCCCCTTCTTGGTCATGAACTTGAGGAGGTCGTCGAGGCTGAGCTGGCCTTCCATCTGGCTCAATCTAGCATCGGTACGACAGCGAATCAACGCGGCGGAGCGCCAACCAGCGCTGGAGGAAGCGCAGCGCTCCCGAGGGCGAGCGCACCTCGCCGCGCGCCTGGGCAGAACGCAGCGCCCGCACCGCCGCAGTCCGGTCGGGACCTTCTGGCAGGGCGAGAGCCCGGGCGATCTCGGCGCCGTCGAGGATCGGCGGTCGGCCAGCGAACGCTCGTTGCCAGCGTTGGAGTCGGGGGGCTCGTTCGACCCAGCGTGCGTCGGTCGCCGCGGCCCACGCGAGCGCCGGAGCCAGCAGCGTCCCGGCTTCCCAAACCAGGGCTCGGAGCTCGGCCTGTCCGC
This sequence comes from Holophagae bacterium, assembly GCA_012516935.1. Taxonomy (GTDB): domain Bacteria; phylum Acidobacteriota; class Thermoanaerobaculia; order Thermoanaerobaculales; family Thermoanaerobaculaceae; genus JAAYVZ01. The sequence goes on along the minus strand of JAAYVZ010000181.1, from coordinate 40 downwards.
TCTCTGCCACAGCGAGCCGCTCGCCGAACGCGGCCGCCCG
>JAAYVZ010000180.1 GCA_012516935.1 Holophagae bacterium | reverse complement strand
CGAGGCGGGCCCGCGTCGGTTGTCCTCCCCCCTCAGCAGCGCACTCGACGGTGTGACCTCGAACGAGAAGCTGCCCAGGAGCACGTAGCCCGCATAGATGGACGTCGGGTACTTCTCGACGATCGTGATCGTCCCGCCGGCGGAAAGCGGATAGGGACCCCTCGTGTCGAACACCTCCTTGTCCACCCCCGTCGGCTCGACCACCTCGATCTCCGCCGGGGTGCACTCGAGGATGCCGGCCCATGCTCCAGCCGGCGGCTTCGTGAAGTCCGGCCAACGAGGGTAGTCGATGACGAGCCGGACCTCGTAGGTCCCAGGTACCGAGGGAAGGTCGGATTCCAGAATCTGTAGCCCGCGTACCTCCTCGCCCGGCTTGAACTCGGCAAACGGCGGATCGCCTGAGGGCGTGCCTTCAGGCGGCCAGCCCCACCACGCCCGCCAGGTTCCCCCAGATCCTCGCGACCGTACCTGTCGGACACCCCATTGGTCCTCTCCCGCGACCATCACAGTTGACCCGGTCGCGTTACGCACAACGTTGCGAAGGATCAGCTTCTCGCCTGGGACAACCTGCGTCCGGAGAGCTGCTGTGGAGCAACGCAGAGGCGGCGGAGTACCTGCGGCTCCGACGCTGAGCGCCGTCGAGATAGTCGCACATGCCAACAGCATCGGTGCAGTGAGCTTCATCGTCGTCCTCCGTCACTTGGGATCCCCGGTAGTCCGAACCGCGCCAGACCGGGGCTGGCCCGGGCTCGGCTCGGGACAGGTCGGATCCCCAAGCAGCAGCTCTTCCAGACAGAATCGATCCACGTCATCCTTGGCCTGTCTCTGAGCCTCGCCCGGAGGATAGCCCCAGTGCATTGAGCACCAGAAAGGACCGCCCGCGGGCTTTCCGCAATGTCCGGCACTGCACCACGCGTTCCGTTCACAGTGCGCGCCTGTGCTTGTGTTGCAGGCGATTGCAGTGCGGCGCAGGGGGCACATGGTCGACCTCCTCACTCGGGCTTGAGGTAGCCCTTCTCGACGAGCAGGTCGAGGAACCTTCGACCTTCCTTGTGCCACCTCGGGTTCTCCTCCTCGGCCAACGCCTTCTTGGCGAGCACTCGTGCCTCTTCGTACCGCTCGAAGTAGGCGAGAAGCCCGGCCTTCTTGGCACGCAGGCGAGGAGCCAGGGGAAAGTCCGGGTGGGCGCCAAGGAAGGCATCCAACGCGGACAACATGACCTCGGCGTCCTCACGGAGCCTCCTGATGGACCTTTCGACGTGTGGCCGATCGCTCTCGCGGCACGTTGCGAGACGTCTGGCACCGCTCTCACGCCCAAGGACGGCCTCAACCGGTATGACGCCGACGGCACCGAAGCTCCCGAGAAACGCGTAGCCCGTGTACGACGAGGTCGGGTACGAGCGCGCGAGCGCCACTTTATCCGAGGACAGGGGAAAGGGCCCCAGCGCCTTGAACGCCTCCGCGTCCACCCCCGTCGGCTCGACCACCTCGATCTGCGCCGGCGTGCACTCGAGGATGCCTCCCCACGCCCCAGCCGGTGGCTTCACAGGGTATGGCCAGCGGTAGTACTGTATCCGAACCTGCACCCCGTGCACGCCGAGCGTATCCTCCATGCCCTGCATCACGAGCCGCATCTCCGTATGCTCCTCTCCCGGCTTGAACTCGTAGAACTTCGGATCGCCCACAGGGATCCCGTCCGGGGGCCAGCCGGCGGACGTCCGCCACTCGCCACCGCCCACACGCTTCCAGATCCGGACGACGCCCCACGGCCCTTCACCGGCGAGGAACACCGGCGCTGTCCCCGGGTTCCGCACCGAGTACCGCAGGATCACCCACTCACCGGGTACCACGCGGGTCTTCAACGCCGTCGTCGAGCAGACGAGAGGCGCCCTATCCTGCGCAACCGCTAGACCCGAGATCAGCAGCGCAAGTACCGACGCGACGAAAGCTTCCACCTGGTTCTTCATCTTCGGCCTCCCCTACTTCGGATCCGCCGTCGTACGCACAGCACCAGGTCGAGGCTGACCTGGCTCCCACGAGGTACATGTCGGGTCGCCCAGCAGCAAGTCTTCCTTGCAGAACCAGTCGACGCCATCCTTGCGCTGGTCTTCGGGACTGTGGAAGTGCATCGTGCACTCGAAGATCCCATCGTCGAGCAGACAAGATGCGGTGCGGGTGGCTCGGCCGCAACGGCGACGGCTGCGGCCATCATCGACGTCGTGAGAAGGGCTGATGGCGCAGGTCGCATTTCTTTCCACTCTTCCGATGCCACAACGCTACGACCGTGCTCGGTCACCGTCAAGTGGAGGCTTCTGCACGAACGACCCGTGGCGCTGCAGCCGCGCACCCTGCAGCTTGCTGCCTCGCACTTTTCGCCTCCTGCCTCCCGAGTTGGTGCATCATGGGGCGATGCAGTCGTGGCTGAGCCGGAAAACCTCGGATGGGCCCGTCGCGAGAGGGCGGAGATGCCGATGGTGGTGGACGAACGCAGGGGTGAGCACCGGCGGCGCACTGGCACCGTACGCCGCCGGGGGCGATCCCCGAGTACGCCCGCCGGTGCGGCAAGATCCGCCCTCGCAGTAGGAACCAGCTAAAGTTTCCCGGCTGAGGGAGGGCGTATGGCGTACGTACTGGGAGGCGACCTCGAGAAGTGCCTGAAGCTCTTCGGGGGGGCAGCGAAGTACGGGGAGGACCCGAAGGGCGACTCGACGTTCTTCGACTTACGGGCGGAGATCCAGAAGCTCACCGCTCACAGCTCGACGCAGGGCGGCGTGGACTGGAAGGCGGTCCGGGGGTGGTGTCTCGAGATCCTCGGCACGAAGTCGAAGGACCTCACGACGGCGTCGTACCTGACGCTTGCACTCTTCATCACCGAGGGATACAAGGGCATGGCGGACGGGCTGGCCGTCTTGACCAGGCTCGCCGGTGACCACTGGGACGGCGTCTTCCCGCCGGCCGCCAGGCCGCGCACCCGGATCACCGCGCTGGAGTGGCTCGTCACCCGCCTGACACCGCTGGTCGAGGACCGCGCGGCGGCACCTGACGACCAGGCAGCCGTGGCCGAGATCCGCACCACGCTCGGACGGTTGCAGGAGATCGCCGAGGCCAAGCTCATGCACGAGGCGCCGGCGTTCGGCGAGCTCATCTCGGCGGTGGCCGCGCGGGCGGTGGTTGAACAGCCCGCAGTCGAGCCGGAGTCGGTCCCAGCGGCGGCCGCACCGCCAGAGGCGGCGG
>JAAYVZ010000179.1 GCA_012516935.1 Holophagae bacterium | reverse complement strand
TCACAGTGGGGTGAAATCACGCCCTCACACGCCTCTGCCCCTCCCCAACCCAGGTCCTACCTACCCTCCGTGGGGTGACTCCGCACCGCCCCCTCCGTAAACCCCAAGTGCTTCAACACCCCCGGACAGCGCTACGACCTCTATCCGCTGTTCAGGCGCTTCATCGGCCAGCTCGGCGTGGCGACCCAGGCGAGCGACATGTCGTTCTCGTACCTCGACGAGGCGTCGGGATTCTGCTACTCGGGGCCGGAGTTCGACGCCGTCTTCGCCTAGGCGGTGAGACTCTACCCTAGCAAGCGGCTCCCGGTCCTCGGCCGGCCGGACCCGGGCAGCCCGATGACGATTCGCACCACCCCGCCGACCCGTCTCGATCGGGTGGCGCGCGCCGCGGCGTTTCGGTTCCTGGGCGGGGTGGCACGCGGTGCCGTCGAGGTCGTGGGGAGCGAGTAGGAGATTCGCCGCTTCGGGGAGCCGGACGGGAACCCGGCCCGCATCCGCGTGCGCAACCACCGTTTCTTCACGAGGTGCCTGCTCCGAGGCGAGATCGGACTTGGCGAGGCGTTCGTCAACGAGGACTGGGAGAGCGACGACGTGGTCGAGGTCGTCCGGCTCCTGGCGCCCGGTGGCAGGCTCGTCCTGCAGGTGATCACCATCCCCGACGCGCACTACCAGCGCTACCGACGAGGCGTCGACTGGATCCGCACGTACATCTTCCCGGGCGGGCCCTCCCGAGCCTCGGCGCCCTGTCCTGGGCCGCGACAGGGGCCTCGCGCCTGGAGGTCACCGCTGTCGAGGAGATCGGGCTGCACTACGCCACGACCCTGGCGGAGTGGCGGCGGCGCTTCGAGTCGAGCCGGGAGCGTGTGCTGGCTCTCGGTTTCGACGAGACCCTCATCCGGAAGTGGACGTACTACCTCGCGTACTGCGAAGGGAGCTTCCGGGCAGGCGCCGTGGGCGACGTCCAGGTGGTCATGGCGCGCCCCGGGGAGGTGGCGGGGTGAAGCAGACCCTCGTCAACGTGGCGCTGTACGAGGCGGGGTGGATTGCCGCCATCATGCTCGCCTCGCACGGTCGCTTCGGCTGGGCAGCCGCCGTTCCCCTCGCCCTGACGGTAGTCCACGTGGCGCTCTCGCGGCAGCCGGGGAGGGAGCTGGGGCTGGTGGTGGCTGCGGGCCTGGTCGGCTGCGGGGAGGACACGCTGATGATTGCGCTTCGGGCCTATGCACCGCGGGGCAGCGGCGTGCTCGTGGCGCTGCCGTCCCTGTGGCTCATTGCCCTCTGGGTCCAGCTCGCGACGCTGGTCCGCTTCTCGCTGCGATGGCTCGCCGGGCACCGCCTGATGGCCGGGCTTCTCGGGGCACTCGGCGGTCCGGTGGCCGTTCTCGTCGGTGTGCAGATGGGCGCCGCGGCGTTCCCGCACGGGGCCGCGCACGCGGTGCTCCTCCTCGCGCCAGCCTGGGCGCTCGCGACCCCGGCGCTGTTCGCGCTCGGCAAGGCACTCGGGGGCGGCGAGTTGGAGGGCGAGTACCGCTTCGCGCGGTGACGGCGAGGCCAGGGAGAGGTGTCAGGTCTGGGGGGCGAGGTCGCGCATGAGGTGGGCGATGACATCCCTGGCGGAGTAGGTGTCGCCTTCGCCGCGCAGGAACTGCCGCACCTGGTCGAAGTAGCTCCCGACCGTGAGCAGCGGCTTCTCGAAATACCCCCCGGGCCGCTCGAAGCCCCAGCCGAGGTTGGCCATGAGCCCGTTGCACAGGCACTTGCGGCCCTGCGCCTGCTCGGGGGCGCCGCCCTTGGCGACCCAGCTCGCTTCTGGCTCGGCCGGGCAGCGGTAGCCCACCGTGCCGTCCTCCTTCTTGTAGAGATGGCGGAGGAACCCGAGGTCGCAGACGCGCGGGCGCCGGAGGTACTCCATCAGCTCGGACATCGTCCCCTCGAGGCTCAGGACCTTGAACGGGAAGCCGGTGGGGGAGGCCAGCACGTCGGTGAAGACCTGCCCCAGGCCGCGGGCGGCCTTGACCAGCGACATCTCCTTGAGGGAGCGCATGAGCCCCGACTCCCGGCAGAACGCGAAGACGGTCCCGACCTGGACGCCGGCGGCGCCGAGGCCGAGGGCCTCGCGGACCTTCTCCGGCCGGCCCCAGCCGCCGGCGAGGTAGAACGGTACGCCCAGGTCGGCGATCCGCTCGACGACGACCTCGTCCTTGGGACCGTAGACCGGCTCGCCGTTGGCGTCCAGCATGAGCTCGCCCCGGGGCGGCGCGTTGTGGCCACCGGCGACGGGGCTCTCGATGACCAGGCCGTCGACCCGTCCCGTGGCCTTCCGCACCATGGTCGTGGCCAGGACGTTGGACGACACGATCGGGAAGAAGCTCGGACGCCTGAGCTCGCCCGGGAGGTTGCCCAGCACCTTCCTCGGGCTGAGGTAGGAGCGGAAGTCGTCGGTCGCGGTGGCGCCCTCGACGTGGAGGGCCATGGACACGTCCTCGTGGCGGCTGAGCCGGTCGAGGATTCCAGGCACCTCGCGCGGAATGCCCGCCCCCATGATCACGAAGTCGACGCCCGCCAGCATTGCGCCGTACAGGCTCGCGAGGATCGGCAGCTCGATCTTGGTCAGCAAGTTGACGCCGACCGGAAGGTCGTGGCCCTCCTTGGCGAGGAAGATCTCCATGAAGCTGGCGGCAATGGTCTCCTGGATGAGGGTGTCGGGATCGGCGATGCGGTGGGGCCGCGGCAGCCTGGCCAGGGCGCGGTCCAGCATCGACTCCCGGAAGTACTCCCCGAGAATTCTCGTGGCGACCGCCTGGTCTGGGAACGCGGCGAGCGCCCGGCGGACGTGCCCTCCCTCGTCTCCGGACTGCAGCCGGCGGGCCATGATGACCTCCAGCGCAATCCCCGAGACCACGCCGAGCTGTCCCTCGATGGAGACGGCCCGGGCCAGCTCCCAGTTGGAAACGCCGGCCCCCATTCCTCCCTGGATGATCTTTGGTAGACCCACGACTCGTCACCTCTTTCGACCTGCGTGAACCGGACACGAGCACCTGGGAGCTGACGGGCAGGAAGCCGTGGAGACCAGCTCGGAGCTGTCGTTTGGCACACTGCGCTACGTCCCAGCGCTGCCCCCGGGGCCCTGCTCTGTTCCGCAACCCCGGACCGGGCAGCCCTTCCAGCCGCGGTCCGCAGTGTCCGACACGGTGATTGTACGCCTCCTCTGGCCTTCGGTGCCGCGGAAAGCCCCGAGCGGCGTGCAATCGGCCCGGCGACGCGCGAGAATACCGCGCAGGAGAGCGACCATGAGCGAGCAGGAAGTCGTCAGGACGACGCTGGCCGAGCGTTCCGCGGAGAGCACGCCCCTCGACCTCCGGCTGGTCGGGGTGCTGGCGGCTGCCAAGCTGCTCGTGCAGATGGCGGGGGCGTGGGGATACGGCTACTTCCGAGACGAGCTCTACTTCCTCGACTGCGCCCGCCACCTCGACTTCGGCTACGTGGACTGCGCCCCCCTTGTCGCGCTGTACGCGAAGCTCGCCCTGCTCCTCGGCGGGTCCCTGCCAGTGGTGCGCCTGATCCCGGCCCTGGCCGGGGCAATGGTGGTCGCGATCACAATGCTGCTCGCCCGGCAGCTCGGAGGCGGGCGCTTTGCCCAGGCGTTCGCGGGGCTGTGCGTGCTGGCGGCTCCGATCCGGATCGGCGTGGACAGCATCCTTTCCATGAACGCCTTCGAGCCGCTGTTCTGGATGGGGTGCGCCTGGCTCCTGGTTCGTATCGTCCAGACCGGCGACTCCAGGCTCTGGCTCTGGATCGGGGTGCTGGCCGGGCTGGGCCTCGAGAACAAGCACTCGACCGTGTTCTTCGGCTTTGCACTGGCGGTGGCCGTCGTCGCGAGCCCGCTGCGCCGCGAGCTCGGGAAACCGTGGATCTGGCTTGGCGCCGGCGTCGCGCTGCTGCTGTTCCTGCCCAACGTGCTCTGGCAGGTCTCTCACGGGTTCCCGACCCTCGAGGACCTCGAGAACGTGCGAAGGTCCGGCAAGAACGTGGTGCTCGGGCCGCTTCCGTTCCTGGGGCAGCAGGTGATGATGAACCATCCCTGGCTGCTCCCGGTCTGGCTCACCGGTCTGGTGTCGCTGCTGGTGGGGAAGGGGAGACGTTACCGGGTGCTGGGGACCATGTACGTGGTCTTCCTCGTCACGATGCTCCTCATGAAAGCCAAGAACTACTACCTCGCGCCGATTTACCCGGTGCTCTTCGCGGCAGGTGCGGTGGCCCTGGACGCGTGGCTGGAACGATGGCCATTGACGCGCGCCAGGCTCTGGCCGCGGGCCGTCATGGTGGCGGTGGTGGTCGTGATCACGGCCATTGCGGTGTTTGCCTGGCTACCCATCCTGCCGCCGGAGAAGCTCCTGGCGTTCCAGCAGGTCCTGGGGATCAGGTCCGCCAGGACCGAGGTGGCACATGAAGGTCCGTTGGACCAGCGTCTGGGCGACCAGTTCGGCTGGCCCGAGCTGGTGACCGAGGTCTCCAGGATCTACAACGCCCTGCCGCCCGAGGAGCGAGCGCGCACCGGCGTCTTCGCCAGCAACTACGGCGAGGCCGGAGCCTTGCACCTCTTCGGCCCGGCCCTCGGGCTTCCCGAGGCCATCTGCGCACACCAGAGTCACTCGATCTGGGGGCCGCCGGAGTTCAAGGGCGACTCGCTGATCTGGCTCCAGTGGGGCCGCGAGGACCTGGAACCGCTCTGCCGCGAGGTCGTCCAGGTCGGCCAGCACCACCACCCCTGGGGCATGGCGGAGGAGAACCGGCCGATCTACCTCTGCCGCGGGCTGCGCACGCCACTCGCCGAGATGTGGCCCGACCTCAGGCACTGGAACTGACCTCCCGGGTGGGCGCGGACCTCCAGGCCGCGCATTGGCACTCGCAGGACGCCGGCGCGGCCCGGCGGGCCGCGATGCGCAAAAGACAACCGGGGCTCTGCCCCGGACCCCGGGATTTATCGCCTTAGTTCTCCAAAAGCTGCTCGCCCGCGTGCTCATGCACTTTCCCGAGGAGCGGCGCCATCCGGTGCGTGACTACGGCGCCTACTCCAGCGTGATCCGCGCCCGAGCGCGGCGTGGCGAGAAGAGGCACGACGCCAGGGTCACCGGCGACGATGCCACGCCTACCGATCTCGAACGCTGTGCCCTCCGGCGGTTGCGGAGAAGGGGGAGGCGGAGAACCGCCGGAAACCGGCGGCCGCGCCGCCGTCCGGTGGACCCGCCGCTTGACGGCCGCCCGGCGGGCGCGTAAGGTGGCGTGCATGGTGACGGACCCCAGGAACGCCGCAGTCTCTGACACCGCCAGGACCGGGAATATGGCCCCGTCCGCTCCGGCCGTCAGCAGCGGCTTCTACTTTTACTTTACCCCCGAGACCGGGAGGTGCGGTCCGCCGGCCTGAGGCAACGCGCTGTGCGCAACCGGCCCCGCACCCGACGGTGCGGGGCCTTTTCTTTTTCGGACGTTCCAGAAGGAGGCGCCCATGAGCCCCGAAGTAGAACCCAGAGAGAGCACCCCGGTGGTAACGCCCCCACGAGGAAGGACGGCCCGGCTCGTTGACCGGTCCTCGCATCCCGCCACGGTCGTCCGCGTGGGGGACGTGGCCGTCGGCGAGGGCTGCTGCATCATCGCCGGTCCCTGCAGCGTGGAGAGCGAGGCACAGATCCTGGAGACGGCCGCCGCCGTGAAGGCGGCCGGCGCCGACCTCCTGAGGGGCGGCGCCTTCAAGCCCAGGACCTCGCCCTACGACTTCCAGGGCCTAGGCTTGGAGGGCCTGAAGCTCCTGAGACAGGCGGGCCGGGAGACGGGGCTCCCCGTGGTGACGGAGGTGGTGGACCCGAGGGACCTCACCTGGGTCTGCGAGTACGCGGACGTCCTCCAGATCGGCGCCCGCAACATGCAGAACTTCTCCCTCCGGAAGGAGGTGGGGCGGTGCCGGAAGCCCGTCCTGCTGAAGCGCGGGATGCACTCCACGCTGGAGGAGTGGCTCCTGTGCGCCGAGTACGTCCTGGCCGAGGGCAACGGCGACGTGATCCTCTGCGAGCGGGGCATCCGGACCTTCGAGCGCTACACCCGCAACACGCTCGACCTGAGCGCCGTGGCCGCGGCCCGAGAGCGGACGCACCTGCCGGTCCTCGTGGACCCGACCCACGGAACGGGGCGCCCCAGCCTCATCCTCCCCATGAGCCTGGCGGGTATCGCGGCGGGGGCCCACGGCCTTCTCGTCGAGGTCCACCGCCGGCCCGAGGAGGCCCTCTCCGACGCCGACCAGGCGCTGACGCCCGCCCAGTTCGCGGAGCTGGCCGCTCGCGTCCGCGCCCTCGTCTCGTATATGGAAGAGCAAGGTTCCGCCGAAGGGGGGCGGCCATGACGGGCGGAGACCAGGAGGCGGTTCGCGAGCTGGAGCGCCTGCGGCGCCGGATCGACGCCGTGGACCTGGAGCTGCTCGCGCTCCTCGAGGAGAGGATGGAGCTGGGCCTGCGCACGGCGGGCCTCAAAAAGGACGGCCCTCTGGACCCGGCGCGGGAGGCCTCCGTGCTGGACCGGGCGAAGCGGTCCAGCCTCGCCCTGGTGGGGGAGGAGTTCGCGGAAAGGGTCTTCTCCGAGATCATGCAGGAGAGCCGGCGGCTCCAGGGGGAGGGGCACCGCCTCGTGGCCTTCCAGGGGGAGCACGGGGCCTTCGGGGAGATCGCGGCGCGGGCGCTGGTTCCCGGCGCCGCCGCCGTGCCCTGCCTGGAGTTCGAGGACGTCTTTCAGGGAGTGGCCGGGGGGCTCTTCGACGCGGGGGTCGTGCCCGTGGAAAACTCCCTCGAGGGGGCCGTCGGCCACGTGGGCGGCCTCCTGGCCGGCGCGGGCCTCTGGATCTGCGGGGAAGCGGTGGTCCCCGTGCGCCAGTGCCTCCTCGCGCCGCCGGATGCGGATCACCGCGAGCTGAGGGTGGCCTACTCGCACCCCATGGCCCTGGGCCAGTGCCGGGGCTTCCTGGCGCGCAACCGGCTCGAGCCCCGCCCCTTCTACGACACGGCGGGAGCGGCTCGCATGCTGGCGAGGGAGAAGCCCCGCGGCGCGGCGGCCGTGGCCAGCGCCCTCGCGGCGCACCTCTACGGCCTGCAGATCGTGGCGCAGGACATCGAGGACGCCCCCGCCAACGCCACGCGCTTCGTCCTGCTCGCGCGGGAGCCGTGCGGGGGGGGCGACAAATGCTCGGTGGTCTTCGCCACCCGCCACCAGGCGGGCCAGCTCCACGGCGCGCTCGAGCTCTTCGCCTCCGCGGGCCTCAACCTGACGCGGATCGCCTCCACGCCGCAGCGCTCGGACCCCGGCTCCTACACCTTCTTTCTCGACTTCGTGGGCTCGGACAGGGACCCCTCCGTCCGGGAGGTCCTGGACGCACTGGCCGGACGGTCGGCCTCCTTTCGCTTCCTGGGCTGCTACCCCTGCGCGGCTCAGCCGCCTGCTACGGCGTCCGGCTTCGCATGACCGGGGTCGCTCCGACGGCCGCGACGGCCTGCAGGTAGGTGTCGAAGTCCCTGCGCGCGAAGCAGACGGAGGCGGCCGTGCGCGGCAGTTCGCTCTCCTCGGCGCACCCCGTGCTCGCAAGGACCGCGACGGCAACCCCCAGAAGCAGCAGCAGGCTCGTCGGCTTCCGCGACACGAGGTTCCGTCCCATCGGACCACGAAAGGAAATTCCTATCCCTCAGGTCCTCGGCCAGCGAGTGTCGAGGATCGTCGTGAAGCTATCGGAGGCCGGGTCGTAAAGCGCGAGTCCGCCCTCCGGGGTCCGGAAGAGCCGCGAGGCGGCGCTGCCCGGCGTCGCGGGGGTGCGACCCGGCGACCACCAGCTCACACTCGGGATCGGCACGTGACCGGCCGCAAGCCGGCGCACCGTCCCCGCCTCGAGATCGACGAGCACGGTGTTGCCCCCTCGTCCCGCCCACGACTCGAGGGTGCCCAGCCTGACGGCGAGGACGTCGGGGGCGACCTCGCTTCCGAACCCCCCGATCTTGCCGTCCGGCATCGCGACGGAGCGGAGCAGCCGCCCGTCGCGGCCGAACAGGTGGACCCGGGCCGGCTCCCCTGCCGCCGTGCGGCTCTCGCCGACGACGATCCGCCCGTCGGCGAGGAACGTCGCGCCGAGCAGCGGCTGGTCCGGCTGGCTGAGGAGGGAGGCTTTAAGCGCCCCCGTGCGGGCGTCGTGCATCGCGAGCTCCATCTCGCTCCCGCGGGGGTGGAACGCCAGGCGCAGCTCGCCAAGCGGGTCGGCCGGGATGCCCCAGTCGTCTCGATAGCGCGAGGCATCGAGCGTTCCCGTGCGCTCGAGCTTCCCCGACCGCACGTCGAACCTCCACAGCGTCGCGTCCACGGCGGTCGCCGTGGATGGCCCCGTCTCGGGCCACACGCTCACCACAAGCTCGTCGTCCGTGGCGAAGCGAATCGAGATCTGACTGCTGTGTGCGTCCAGGCGGCTCGCCCTGACGAGGGCCGCCTCCGGCAGCGAGTAGACGCTGATGGTCTTCTCGGCGAGCACCGCAAGCCGCTGGCCGCTCGGCGACAATCGCGCGTTGCGCGCGCTGCGTCCCAGGATGAGCGACGTGGCCACTGGCCGCGGCTGCGGCTCCGACAGCTCGGCGAGGACGACCTGCCGGGTGTCGCTCGGGTCGAGACCGGTCGGCTGCAGCCACACCGCGCGCCGGCCGTCGGCCGAGAACATCGGCGTGAACCACCACCAGTGGGGGGTGGGCTCGAGGCTCACCCACCGCCCGGTCGCGGCGTCGAGGAGGAAGACGGGGTAGTAGTCACCTCGCCCCGCCGAGCTGCCCGACACCAGGCTCCAGGAGCCCGAGGACGCCGGCATGACCTCCCACAGGCATTCGAGCGACGAGGGGATGGCCGCGAACACCCAGGCGGCGTAGCCGACGACCGCGAGGGCGAACGAGCCGAGCGTGCCCCAGAGCGTGGCCGACAGCGCCATGTGCCCTCGTCGCGGGTCCGTGCGCCCGACCGCCACCTGCACCCACCCGGCGGCCAGCAGTGCGGCCAGCACGACCGTCAGTGACGAAGCCAGGAGCCAGGTCATGAGCGTCATCGGCCCGGCGAGCATGAACCGCCGGCCCACCGCCCAGATCGCGCCGCCGACCGCCACCGCGGCCACGAGGTCGAGCACGATCCAGACCGAGCGCGACCGTCCCATCACCCCGAGGGCATGGGCGAGCGCCAGCACCAGCAGCACGAAGACCACGCTGCCCCCCGCGAGCACGGCGCCGTCCGCCGTCAGACCGACGAGGTCCCTGAGGACGAGGTTGCCCCCCACGAGCGCCGTGGGCAGCGCCGCGAGCACGCCGACCAGGACCACGATCAGGAACGAGGCCGCGAGCTTCCCCCACCAGATCGCCCCGGCGGAGAGCGGCCGGGCGAAGTAGAACCCCAGGCGCCGCTCGGCCAGATCGCTGCCGACCATCGACAGGCCGAGCGCGAGCGTGCCGGCCGCCGTCAGCGTCGCCGCCAGCACCGAGGCCAGCATGCTCCTCGCCTCGGCGACGCTGCCGGCGTCGACCCAGGGCAGCAGTGGGGCGGCCATGGGGATCAGCCCGGCCGCGAGCGCGGCCAGAAGCCACATGCGCCGGTCGACGACCTCCCGCTGTGCAACTGCCAGAAGCCCTCTCATGCCACACCTCCCCGCTCCTCGCCGCAGACGGCGACGAAGATCTCCTCCAGGCTCATCGCCCGGGCCTCGGGCTCCACCACCCCGGCCTCGGATGCGAACCGTCCGAACCCGTCCTCGGCGAAGCGCTCCACGACCGCCTCGAACCCCCACTCGCCGCCGGCCACGCGGACGGCGCCCATGGCCGTGAGCGCGCGCTCCGTCACCAGCTCGGCCGCCGGCCGCCGCCCGAAGGTGATGCGGCGGAAGCGCGCCTTGAGCGTCTCCATGTCCTCGTCCAGCACCAGCTTGCCCTGCCGGAGAATGCCCACCCTGAGGGCGATCCCCTCGACCCCGGCCAGGTCGTGGGTGGTGATCAGCACCGTCGTCCCCCGGTCCGCCAGGTCGACCACGAGCTCCTCGTAGAGCTCGCGGCGCGCCACGACGTCGAGTCCGAGCGTCGGGTCGTCGAGGACCAGCAGCTCCGGTCGCGGCCCCAACGCCAACGCCAGGGCGAGCTGCCCCTTCTGGCCCTTCGAGAGACGGCCGACAGGGATCGTCGTCGGGACCGCGAACCGCCGCAGCCGCTCCGCCACCCCCGTGCCGTCCCACTGCCGGTACAGCCGGCTGCAGAACGCCACCGCCTGCGCCGCGGTCATGCCCGGCGGCACGTCCGGCTCCTCGGGCACGACGCCCACCCGTTCCATCGCGATCCGGCGCGTCTTCCAGGCGTCGTTCCCGAGCAGCAGCGCGCGCCCGCTCGACGGCTTCTGTTGGCCGAGCAGGCAGCGCACGAGCGAGGACTTCCCGGCACCGTTGCGGCCGAGCAAGGTGTATACCGAGCCTCGCGGCACCGACAGGGTCACGGCGTCGGCGGCCAGCACGGCGCCGTACCGCACGGTCACGGAGTCGAACCCCGCCACCGCGACCTGGTTCGTGGTCTGGTCGTTCATCGTTGCACCTCCGTTGCGTGGGCGAGCGAGGCCCAGGCGGCGTGCAGCTCGCCCGTGGCCTCTGTCCGTGTGGCGCCGACGGCCAACGCCGTGGCCGCGTACCGGTGGGCGCCGTCGCGCAGCGCGCGGTCGCGCTCCGCCACGGCGAGCG
>JAAYVZ010000178.1 GCA_012516935.1 Holophagae bacterium | reverse complement strand
CGGTGCTCGGTGGCTGGCTGGCCGGCCTCGCCGGCGACGGGCTCGGCGCGCTCGCGGCGTCGTTGGGCCCGGCGCGGGTCCCGTTGCTCATTGCGGCAGCGGTTGCGGCGGTGCTCGTGGGTGGGCCGTTGCTCGGACCGAGCCTGGCGGGCGTGGCGGTGGCGGCTGGTGGGCGCGAGGGGGGGGCCTGGCTCGGCCTCGCGGTGGTCGCCGGGGTGCTCGTCGGCTCGCTTGCGGTGGTCTGCGTTTGGCCGGAGGTGCAGTGGGGGGCGTGGGCGGCGCTGGTCGGGGGTCTGGGGGCGACGATGCTGGCGGCCTGGGCAGCCGAGGCGAGGCGAGTACAATCCGGCGGATGAGGCTGGCTTGGTTCCTCGCCGCGCGGCTGCTGCGCAAGAAAGGGACGGCGTTGCTGCGGACCTCGGCGCTGGCGGCGATGCTGGCGGTGGGGCTGGGAGCCGCCTCGCTGATCGTCGTCCTGGCCATCATGTCCGGCTACTCGCGGGCGTTGCGCGACGGCATCCTGTCGGCGGTCGGCCACATCACGGTGCTGGCGCCGGGAGGTGCGGCCCCTGTCGCTACGCTCGCGGCCGAGATCGGCCGCCACCCCCAGGTGTCGTCGCTCGGCGAGGTCGTGCTGCTTCCGGGGCTGTTGCTGGCTGAGGGGGAGGAGGGTGGGGAGATGGTCACCGTGCGCGCGGCGGCATTGTCGCCGCCGTTCGTACGGCTGCCCGAGGGGGATCGCGACGGTCCGCTCGGCCTCGCCCTCGGGGCGGGGACGGCGCGCCGCCTGCGGGCCAGCGTCGGCTCGCCGCTGGCGCTGCAGGTGTTCGCCGGCGGGGTCCCACGGACGGTGACCGTACGGGTGGCCGAGATCTTCCGGACAGGGTTCGTCGACCTCGACGAGCACTGGGTCGTGGCGCGTCTGGACCAGCTCCGCCGGCGCGTTCCGGCGCTGCCGGTGCCGGTTCTCGAGGTCCGGCTCGCCGACCCCGAGACGGCATCGACGGTGGTTGCCCAGCTGGAGCCAAGGCTGCCTCCGGGAGTGCTCCTCACTGCCTGGCAGGACCTGCCGTCCAACCGCGACGTCTTCGCCGCCCTGCGGTGGCAGAAGATCTCGCTCGCCGTCGTGCTGTCGCTGGTGCTCGGTGTCGGCGCGTTCGAGGTGGCCTCGGCGGTGGTGGTGCTGGTGACCGAGAAGCGGCGCACGGTCGGGCTCCTCGTCGCCATGGGCAGCCCCAACCGTCAGATCGCGCTGACGCTTCTGGTGGCGGGAGGCGCCCTGGGGTGCGTGGGGGTGCTGGCCGGCACCCTCACCGGGGTGGCGATCGTCGGCGTCCTGCGGGCGCTCGGCTTGCCGAGCTTCCCTCCTGATATCGCCAGCATCTACATGGTCGAGCGCATCCCCCTGTGTGTGCTGCCAGCGGACGTACTGGCGGTGCTGGTGCTGGGCGCCATCGAGGTGCTGCTGGCGTCGTTGCTGCCGGTGCGCCGTGTCGCCCGCCTGCAGCCGGTCGAGGTGCTGCGGTGGATCTAGACGAGACCTTCTGGGAGCTGCAGTGGCACTCGGCGTGCGGGCGGGGCGTACGGCGCCTCGTGCTGACCCGGCGGGGGCTGCGCCGCACGGTCTGGGGGCTCGCCGTGCTGGGCCTGCTCGTTCTGCTCGTCGTGGCGGCGACCCCGGTCGGGCTCAAGGGCTTTTTCGGTTCGTTCACCGTCGACGCCGCGCGGCGGGAAAACCGTGCCCGTCGGCAGCAGGCCGACGAGCTCCGCGAGCAGCTCGGGGAGCTGGCCGGACGGCTCGCGGCCACGCTCGATCGCGCCCGGCGCGTGGCCTGGGCGGTGGGTGTGCCGGCGGCACTCTGGCAGCCGGCGGTGTCGCCGCCGCCAGGCGACGAGGCGGTCACGGGGTGGCTGATCCAGGTCGCCGACCGGCTCGACGCCCTCGCCGGGGCGCTGCAACCGTCGGCGCTGCAGCCGCCGGCCACCCTGCTGGCGTTGCCGCTGCAGCTGCCTGTGGGCCGCTCACGTGGCGTGCCGGTGGGCCTGTTTGGGTGGCAGGCCTCGCCGTTCACGGGCAAGCCGGTACCCAGCCGCGGCGTGACCTGGGCGTGCCAGAAAGGGGAGGCGGTGCTGGCGCCAGGTGGCGGGACGGTGGTCTATGCGGGTGCCCCTCAAGGCCGTTCCGTCGCCGACTGGATGCGCCTGGGCACCATCGTCGTGCTCGACCACGGCGGCGGCGTGACGTCGGTTCTCGGCCACCTGCAGCAGACCGCAGTGCGCCGTGGGCAGATCGTGAGCCGCGGCCAGCGCGTGGGGAGCGCCGGCATCAGCCCGTGGACCAAAGTGCCGGCGGTATACCTCGAGATCCGCTGGCCGATGGCGGGCGGCAGCAAGCCGGTGGACCCCAGCTTGCTCATCCCCGATCTGCCCGTGGCCGACCTCGACGCCCTCCTCGGCGACCCCGGCGCCGGGCTCCCGGCCGACTTTCCATCCCTTGAGCCGCTGCTCGGCCGCCGTCGCCGGTGAGGACGAAGCCAGCACCTCTGGCCCCTCACCCGGCTCGCAGGTCGATACATTTCCGCGCTTGCCCCCTCGCCCCCGCGGGAGCGGGGGAGAGGCGGGTCCTATCCCTCGCCCCCG
>JAAYVZ010000177.1 GCA_012516935.1 Holophagae bacterium | reverse complement strand
GAACTGGGTCACGACCTGGCGGGACCCCAGGGCTTGGAAGGTAAAGTCGGGTGCGGTACACTGTGTTGGCTTCATGGGGCTCCCCTTGGCTCTCGTATTTATCTCGACAAGAATATGATAGCCGAGATCGAGCCCCTTTTCAATACCTATCGATGAGAAATGCGGGTTAGTGGCTTCCTGCGAGCGTGAGGGTGGCGAGATCCGGCTTGGTGGGCGACTCCTCGACCAGGAACACGTGGCAGTTCTCGCACTCGCCGGTGATGGCGCGGCTGCCGTCGGCGGCGTTCATCTCGCCGTCGTGGCAGCGGAAGCACCCCGGGAAGTCGTCGTGGCCGATGTGATTGGGGTGTGTCTGCCAGTCGGTCTTCATCTCCGGGAAAAACGTGCGATCGTAGATCGCCCCCACGCCTTCGGCCGCCTTCGCGACCAGAGCGGCTCGCTCCGGCGAGGCCCCGCCGCCGCCCCAGCGCGCCCTGACCGCCTCGCGCACGCTCCGTCCGCCGCTCTCGTGCGTCGGGTAGGGGGTCGTGAGAATGGCCAGCGCCTCCTTCTTGAAGAACGGCAGCGTGCGCAGCACCTCGTTGCGTTCACAGAGCTCGTCGAGCGCCTTGGCTGGGTTCTGGTAGCGGTGCGAGGGGCGGTTGTGACAGTCGATGCAGTCCATCACCCGGGCCTGGCTTGCGATCTCCGCCTGGCTCGGCGGCTCGCTTCCCTCGCGCTGGAACGTCGAGACCTTGCCGTCGGGGGTCGTCAGCTCAACCCAGCGCATGGTGGTGCGGCGGTCGTCGCCCGCGAGGTAGCGGATGCGGTTGTCGGAGTAGATGTGCCACCAGTGGATGCCGCCGTGCCGCCCGGCGTCGAGGGTGCCGCCGCCGGTGCGGATCAGCATCACCGAGTAGGACGGGGTGCTCGCCTCGTCCTCGGCGAAGCGGGCGAAGGCACGCAGCTTGTCACCGTGATGCATCGCCGGCCAGTGGCAGGCCTCGCAGGTCTCGCGGGCCGGGCGCAGGGTGCGCAGCGGGGTGAGGATCGGGCGGTGATAGGTGTTCAGCGCTGTGTGCCAGACCTGACGCAAGCCGTCGAGCTTGGAGCGCACGAACCACGAGGCGCCCGGGCCGATATGGCACTGCACGCAGGCCACGCGCGAGTGCGCCGAGTTCTGATACGCGATGTGCTCGGGGTGCATGACCGAGTGACAGGTCTCGCCGCAGAACTCGACGGTCTCCATGTGCTCGATGCCGAGGTAGGAGGCGGAGCCGACGATGATGCCGTTGGCGACGGTGAGGGCGATGATGACCGAGGCGACCTTGCGCAGGTGCGGATCGTTGAAGTCGAGGCGCGGGTAGGTGTCGAGCTCGCCCTCGGTGGCGCCGGTGCGGAGCAGTCGCCGGCGCCGCCGCCACATGCCGAGCGGGATGAGGAGCAAGCCGAGGATGAAAGCCGGTGGCAAGATCAGGTAGGCAAAACCGGCCACGTATGGGTTGCGGATCCCCCCCGCCAGCTCGACGACGGCGAGCGTGAGGATGAGAACGCCCGAGATGGTGGTGAGGAGGGTTCCGAGTACCGTCAGCAAGTTATTGGCGTAGTTCCACAACCGTCCCCAGAGTGGTTTCTTTCCGTGGGTTCCGACAGTCATCTCCCCCCCTTTTGGCGAGGATGCGCTGCTCGGGTCAGCCTACTCATCCTCGCCGTCCGGCGCAACGGGGTCGGGGCGAGGTGGGCTCGCCGGCGGCAGGTGCCATCCGGTCGGGGACCGGTGTCGGGTGTGGTCTGGATCACGGTGTGCGGTTGACGGCGGGGACGGCGAGGAGCATATTCTCTATTCGAATGGGAAAGATGCGGCGGTACGAGCGGGTGGAGGTGCATATGCGTGGCAGCGGCGTTGGTCTGGCAGCGTTGGCGGTGCTCGCTGGTGTCGCCAGCGCAGGTACCTGGACTCCGATCGGCCCGTTCGGCGGCACGGTCACCGTGCTGGCCCCGGTCCCGGGTCAGCCGGAGCGGGTACTGGCGGGGACGGAAGCAGGCGTGTATCTGAGCGAGGACCGCGGGGACAGTTGGGTGCTCGGCGGCCTCGCTGGGCGGGTGGTCAACGCCCTGGCGGTGGCCCCCTCGGATTCTCGGGTGGTGTACGTGGCGGGACGCTCGCTGGGATGGAGCGACGGACGCATTTTCCGCAGCACCGACGGCGGCAGGACCTGGAACGAGCGGACCCCGCTGCCGGGGCACCCGAGCAGCTTCAGTTCCCCGATCGGCCTCGATATCGCCGTGCACCCTTCGGATCCGCTCACGGTGCTCGTGGCGTCCGAACGCGCCTTGTTCCGCTCGCGCAACGGCGGGGCGAGCTGGCAGCCCCTCGGCTGCGGGTACTGCCGTGCGGTGACCATCGATCCGGCGAGCCCGGACACCTACTACGCGGCGTTCGCGCCGAGCAGCATCCGCGACTCGTGCGACGGCGTGCAGGTGACCCGCGACGGTGGCGCGACCTGGAAGGTCGTGAGCGACGGACTGAAGCGCGCCCGCCCCAACGGACGCAGCGGCTACGCCCGGGTGGATCGCATCTTCGTCCTCCCGGGCGAGGGCCCGCCGCTTCTGGCCACGACCTTGGGGGGTAGGGGCGTGAGCGAAGACCGTTCCGGAATCGTGCGCTCGTGGGACGGAGGCAGCCACTGGGAAACCGTTTTCGAGCTGCCACCCGCCGCGAGCTGGTACGGCGACGAACACGCGGCTCTGGCCGTGGTACCGGGGGATGCCGCCCAGATGCTCCTTTCGACCTTCTGGGCCGGGGTGTGGCGCAGCCGCGACGGCGGTGCGAGCTGGGAGGACGCGACCGGCGAGCTTTCCTTCGGCGATGTCGGCCCGGAAGAGAAGCCGGCGCAGGAGCTGCACGCCGCCGCCGTGCTCCCGGGCACGCCGCCGCGAGTCCTCGTGGGGAGCGATCGGGAGGGTGTGTGGGTCTCGGACGACCTGGGCGGCCACTGGCGGCAGTCGATTCAGGGCCTGACGGCGGTGCAGGTGAACGACCTCCTCGTCGTTCCGGAACCGCCGATCTCACTGCTCGCAGCCACGAGCGAGCGAGCCGTGCAGCGCACGACCGACGGCGGCCGGCTGTGGAGCACTGGAGGCGGCATGACCAGCCCCCGTCCGCCGTACCGCGGCTATTCTCCGGTGCCCGTCCCCTATTGCGGAAGCGTCTTCCAGTTGGCACTTGTCTCCGACGGCGACGTGGCAGCGTTGTCCTGCCAGGGGTATCGGAGCGCTGACCGGGGTGCGACCTGGGAGCAGGATGTAGGTGTCGATTGGAACACGCTGGTGCTGCCGTTGCCGGCCGAGCCCGGGGTGCTCGTGGCGGTGCCTCGGTTCGTACGCCCGGAGCTCGCCACCGAGGATCGGCCGCGTCGCAGCCAGGACGGAGGTGTCACGTGGGAGCCGTGCGGTGTCTTACCCGAGCTGCCGGGGTACCCCATCTCCGTCCACGACGCGGTCGTGGATGCGGCCAACGGCACCTGGATCCACCTCGCGACGAGCCGGGGGGTGTACACGAGTACCGACGGCTGCCAGTCCTGGCAGCCGCGCAATACCGGCCTGCGCGCCCCGTGTGGGAACGAGCCCAAAGCGAGCGTAGAGGCGCTGGTGGCTTCGCCGCAGGCACCATTCCGCTTGGTGGCCGCCACCCCATGCGGCCTCTTCTCGAGCCTCGACGGAGCGGCGAGCTGGGTGGCGGTGACGGGGCCCGAGGTCGCGGGCGTTTCCTTGCTGGGTGACCCCCGGGCGCCGGGTGTGCTTTTCGCCGGGACGGGCGCGCACGGGGTGCTGCGGTCGGCCGACGGCGGTGCGACGTGGGCGCCCCTCGGCGAGGGTTTGCCGGCGGCGGCTGTGAACCGGCTCCTCATGGTTTCGAGCCGGACCCTGTTGGCCGCCACCTCGGGCGCCGGCGCCTGGAAGCTGGAGCTGCCCTCGTTGGTGCGCCGAACGGTTCGCCGTGGCACGGGCCCGGCGCCGTCCGCTGCCATCAGGTAGCTGGTCGCCGGCAACGTCGTACGCAAGCGGCCGCGTTGGCTCCGTCCGGTTGTGTCGCAGCTCTCGTCATCGCGGACCGCGAGGCGACCGGGAACAGCGACGGTGCGGGCAGCGAGCTCGACTCGGCGAAGGGCGAGGTATCGGCGCGACGGGTCGGAACGCCCAGCCGTGGGGACGAGGCGTACCACCGGGCCCACCGGCTCGGCACTATGACCCGAACCGCGCTGTCTCTCCCGGTGCCTTCACCCACGTGCGGTCGGCTCCCTCGGGCGTGCTCCACCCGCTCGCCCGTCGCTCCGACCAGCAGCTCCTGTCCCGCGGCGCTGACGGAGGTTTGTGGGCCACCTGCTCGCGGTTGTGATCCTGCGGCAAAGCGGATATCGTCGTGGGTTGATGGCTGACGATGCGCTCGATCCGCGGTCTTGGAGCACCGAGGAAGAGCTGCGGATGGTCCTCCGGATGCTCGCGCACGAGATCCGCAACCCCCTTGCCTGTCTGCAGGCCGGCGTGCAGGTCATGCAGCGGCTCGGCGCCTCGGATGGCGACACCAGCGAGCAGCTCGCCACGCTGCTGAACCACATTGGGCGGATCGACAAGATCACGCAGGGCATTCACCAGATCGCGCGGTTGGTGCCCGGCGATCCGCGCCCGGTGCCGATCGCGCCGGTGGTGGAGCAGGTTTTCCAGGAGTACCGGTTCTTTGCCGCCCAGGCGGGAGTCGAGCTGGTGGTCGGTGGTGGGCCGGCGGCCCAGGTGTGGAGCGTGCCGAGCAACCTGTGCACGGCGTTCGCCGAGCTGGTGAGCAACGCGATCAAGGCCTCGCCGGTCGACACCGCGGTGACGCTCCGATGGGAGCTGGGTGAGGACGGCTGGAGCTCGCTCGACGTGGACGACCAGGGGTCCGGCGTGCCACCCGAGAACGCCGACAAGATTCTGCTCCCGTTCTTTTCGACCCAGCCCAACGGCCGCGGCCTCGGTCTTTCTGTGGCGCTCCGCGCCTGTCACCTGGCTGGCAGCCGTCTCGTGTGGCGGAACCGGGTCGAGGGCGGATGCCGGTTCTCCGTGTTGGCGCCCACCTACGCCGGGGGACGGCCGTGAAGCGGGTGCTCGTGGTCGACGACGAGGCCGCGCTCGTGCGCAGCATCGCGGCCTACCTCGGCTCGTTTGGGGACGATATCGAGATCCTCACCGCGACCTCGGGCGAAGAGGGTTTGCGCCTGCTGTGGGAGCACCCGGTAGACGTGCTTCTCACCGATGTTTCGATGCCCGGCCTCGACGGCATCTCCCTCGTGCGCGAGGCGGCCAAGCTGCGGCCGGGGCTGCGCATCATCGTCATGACGGCGTTCGGCACGCCGGAGCTCGAGGCGCTGGCGATCCGCGAGGGTGCCATGCGGTTCGTCGATAAACCGGTAGATCTCGAGGAGCTGCGCAACCTGATCCAGCTCTCGGCGATGGTCGAGTCGGGGTGGGCGGGGATGGTGGGTGGCCTCGACCTCCTCGACCTGGCGCAGCTCATCACGCTTTCCGGCTCGACCGCGGTGGTCCATGTGGGCTGTGGCAGCGAGAGCGGGGTGCTGGTGTTTCGCGACCGCAGCGTCGTCCACGCCTCGGCGGGCGCCGTCCAGGGCGAGGAGGCGTTCTACCACATGGCGCTGTGGGATGGCGGCACGTTCCAGGAAGTCCTCACGGCAGATATCGGGCGATACCAGGGCAACATCGAGATGTACGCCACCAACCTCTTCATGGAGGCGGCACGGCGGCGCGACGAGGCGTTCGGCCGCAAGGCCGGGCGCTTGCCGGCGCCGGGGCGTGCCTACGAGGAGCTCGACCGTGTCCTGGAGCCCACCGACCGGCCCCGCAGTGCCGCCG
>JAAYVZ010000176.1 GCA_012516935.1 Holophagae bacterium | reverse complement strand
ACGCTTTGCCATCTCCAGGCGATGCCCTCCATCTCGTCGTACTCCGCGAGGCCGGCTTGC
Source organism: Holophagae bacterium (assembly GCA_012516935.1). GTDB lineage: Bacteria > Acidobacteriota > Thermoanaerobaculia > Thermoanaerobaculales > Thermoanaerobaculaceae > JAAYVZ01. The sequence goes on along the minus strand of JAAYVZ010000176.1, from coordinate 16,101 downwards.
CAGAGCGCCAGGAAGAACCCTGCCTTCAGCCATGTCCGGAAATAGCGGTGCACTGAGCTGGCGCTCCCGAAGCGCTCTTTCGGCAGCGACTTCCACTGGCATCCAGTGCGGAGGACGAACACGATGGCCTCGAAGACGGTCCTTGGGTCCATCGGCTTTGGGCCTGCACCAGGCTTCCGCTGGTACAGGCGACCCTCTTGGCGAACCGCTCGCGCCGGAATCAGCGGCTCCACTCTGTGCCAAAACGCATCCGAAACCTCCCAGGATCGCGCTCGTGCCATGCTCGCCCTCCTGGGGCCAATCTAGGTTCGAGCACTCAAGAAGTCAATCTATTTACGGATACGCTCTAAATCTATTTTTCACTATCTATCGATGAGAAGTGCGGGACGGGCGGTACACGGACATGCTCACGCTTTCCTCCACCCTCTTCAACCGTCCAGGCGCATAGCCATTGCTCGCCCAGGTGTGCAGAGGGTCACGTGCCGTCGTGACTCGTAGCCTCGACCCACCGAGACATCGCCCCGAGTTGCGCTGCGGTAGAATCCTCTGGGTGAACTGATGAGACAGCGGAATCGCCCAAGAACTGGGCGCTTGACCATGCCGGACGACGACCTTTCGAGGATCTGGAGCGAGCTCAGCTTCATGACGCCTGACACCGGGGCGCACCTCGCGCGGACGATCATGCTGGCCGAGCTGACTACGCTGCTGACGCAGCTCCCTGCGACCGCCAGCCACGACGACTACCGCAAGGCCGTCCTCGTGGAGAACGTGCTGGCCAAGCCAACGGCGAGCGCACGACGGCACTGTGCGAAACCCCTCCTGCGCCTATACGGGTTCGACCCCGACCTGACGCTCTTTCGCGTCCTTCGTGCCCTCTGGGATCGGGACGCGGCTGGCCGCCCACTGCTTGCCATGCTCTGCGCGCTGGCGCGAGACCCACTTCTACGCGAGAGCGCGGAGCCCGTCCTCTCGCTCCGCCCTGGCGAGAGCATCGCAGCGGCCACTATCGAGGCGGCGTTTTCGGCGGCGCACCCCGACCGCTTCGGAGCCGAAACGCTGCAGGCCCTCGCCAGCCGGCTGCTCTCCTCGTGGGGACAGTCCGGGCACCTCGCTGGACGATCTACGCGCCACCGTGTCCTCGTTGTGCCCACCTTTGGCGCCGTCGCCTACGCCGTGCTGCTGGGGTTCATCGAGGGGCGGCGCGGGCAGTTGCTCTTCGAGAGCCTCTGGGCGCGTACCCTCGATGCGCCCACGTACGTGCTCCTGGAGTTGGCCCAGGTGGCAGCGCGGCAGGGCCTTCTGGCCTTCAAGAAAGGTGGCGGCGTGGTCGAGGCCGATCCGTGGCCGCTGCTCACGGATCGGGAAAGGAAGGTGCTCGGTGAGCCGCATTGAGCGCCTACTGGCGAACTTTCGGCGTCACGTCAGCCTGGAATGGGAGCGCCATCTCGCCGGCCCGCAGAAGGTCTGGTTCGCGGTCTACCCACCGAGCGAGGAGCGGCGCCTTCGGCTGCACGTCGAGGAGTTCGGGATCGCCACCCGCGAAGCGCAGCACGGATGGAAGCTCGTGGACCTGACGGACGCCTTCCCCCAGTGGATGGCGCAGCTTGACTACCGCGATGCCTACTTTGCCGAGCCGGAGCTCCTCAAGGGGACGGTATCCAGCTTCTTGTCCACGATCACCGGCCAGCTTCGGCAGGCGCTCACGGACAGCGACGCCGACGACTGCACGGTCGTGGCCGTGCTCGGCGTCGGGACTCTCTTCGGCCAGGCGCGCGTGAGCGACCTCGTCGGCGCCGTGGCCAGCTCCATCCGGGGACGCCTCCTGGTGTTCTTCCCCGGTAGCTTCGAAAGCGGCATCTACCGCCTGCTCGACGCCCGCGATGGTTGGAACTACATGGCGGTACCAATCACCTCTGACGAAAGGGAGCTGGGCTGATGCACGTCCGCGACATCTTCGTCCACGATCCGGTCAGCACCGACCTCGTCAACAACGGTGTCGCCAGCGTCGGCGACCTCTCGACACCCGCCGAGCTGCAGACCCTGCAATACGAGCTCAAGACGTTCGTGTGCGACGGCCAGTACGCGGATGGGATCGAGCGCATCCTCGGCTCATTCCTGGGCAACCTCGACAAGCCCGAGCAGCGCGCCGCTTGGGTCTCGGGCTTCTATGGCAGCGGCAAGTCGCACCTCGTCAAGATGCTGCGCTACCTGTGGAGGGACTTCTCGTTCTCTGACGGCTCGACCGCCAGATCGCTCGCCAACCTGCCGACTCGCGTCACCGATCGCCTCAAGGAGCTGGACACCGTCGGGAAGAGGCTCGGCGGCCTGCACGCGGCGGGAGGCACCCTCGGCCATCAGGGCGGCGACAACGTGCGTCTCGCGCTTCTGGCCATCGTCCTCAAGTCGGTGGGGCTGCCTCCCAAGTACCACCAGGCACGCTTCGTGATGTGGCTCCGCGAGCAGAGCGCACTGGAGCCTGTCCAGAAATCGCTTGGCGACCAGGGAAAGAGGTTCGAGCACGAGCTCGACCACCTCCACGTGTCGCCGGTGCTGGGGAAGGCAGTCCTCGAGGCAACTCGCGGCGTTTTCGCGAGAACCGAGGACGTGCTTGCCGCGATGCGCGTGCAGTTCCCGGTCGTGTCGGACCTCAGCCTCGACGATTTGGTGGCGACCATTGGGGCTGCGCTCAGCTCCAATGGCAGTCTCCCTTGCACGCTCGTGGTCCTCGATGAGGTCCAGCAGTGGATTGCCGAGGACCAGTCGCGCTCTTTCGACGTCCAGGAGGTGGCGAAGGCCTGTTGCAGCAAGCTCGGGTCGCGCCTCCTGTTCGTGGGCACAGGTCAGAGCGCGCTTTCCGCCACTCCCGCGCTCCAGCGTCTCCAGGAGCGCTTCAAGATCGGCGTGCAGCTCTCCGACCGCGATGTCGAGAAGGTCATCCGCAAGCTCGTGCTCCTCAAACGACCGGACCGCGTGCCCGAGGTCGTAGCCAAGCTCAAGGAGTGCAGCGGCGAGGTGTCGCGCCACCTCGTCGGCACCAGGATCGCGCCGCGCGGCGAGGACACGCCGGAGGTGCAAACCGCGGATTACCCGCTGCTGCCGACCCGCCGCCGCTTCTGGGAGGCGGTGCTGCGCGCGGTGGACGCCGGGGGCAGGGCCGGCCAGCTCCGCACCCAGCTCACCATCGTCCACGAGGCGGTGCGCGCGCTTGCCGAGCGTCCGCTCGGTGCCGTCGTCCCAGCCGACTTCCTGTACGACCAGCAGAAGGTCTCGCTCCAGCAGTCCGGCGCCCTGCCGCGTGAGCTGTACGAGCAAATCGAGGCGCTGCGGGACGGCACCGAGGACGGGCTGCTCCGCTCACGTCTGTGCGGGCTTATCTTCCTTGTCGGCGCACTTCCCCGCGAGGCCGGGAGCGACCTCGGCGTGCGAGCCAACGCCAGCACCCTCGCCGATCTCCTCGTCGAGGACCTCCACGCCGGGAGCGCCATGCTCCGCTCCCGGGTCGCGACATTGCTCGACACCATGGCCGAGGACGGCCGGCTCTTGCTCGTCGATGGCGAGTACCGCCTGCAGACTCGTGAAAGCGCGGCGTGGGAGGCCGACTTCCGCACCCGCGAGCGACGCCTCGCCGCAGACGACGCCGCGCTCGCCGCGTTCCGTGGCGACCTGCTGCGCACCACGATCCTCGATCGCCTCAAGGCCGTGAAGGTACTGCAGGGCAAGTGCCACGAGCCACGCGCGCTCAACCGCCACTTCGGCGGCGAGAGACCGTCAACGGACGGCACCGAGATCCCGGTGTGGGTGCGGGACGGATGGAGCGACGACGAGAAGGCAGTCGAGGCCGAGGCCCGCCGCGAGCCGACCGAGAGCCCCCTGGTCTTCGTGTTCCTCCCCCGCCGGGGTGCCGAGGAGCTGCGCAAGCAACTGGTGCGCCACCACGCCGCGAAGGAGACCATCGAGGCGAAGGGCGCGCCGAGCACCGACGAGGGCCAGAACGCGCGAGCTGCCATCGAGTCGCGGGTGTCTTCGGCGCGCCAGACGCTCGCGGCTCTCGTCGAGGACATCCTCGCCGGCGCGCGCGTGTGGCTCGCGGGCGGGCACGAAATTGCTGGGGTGAGCGTCGTCAAGGCGGTCGCCGAAGCGGCCGACGCCGCGGCGAGGCGGCTGTTCCCCGAGTTCCCTGCGGCGGACCACGAGAAGTGGGACACCGTCGTCAAGCAGGCGCGCAAGGGTGCGGGTAACGCCCTGGAGGCCATCGGGCACCGAGAGGATGTCGAGAGGCACCCCGTCTGCGCGGCGATCCTCGGCTTCCTCGGCCATCAGCGCAAGGGCAGCGAGGTCCGCAAGCACTTCGCGGCGGGGCCGTTCGGCTGGCCGAAGGACGCCGTGGACGGAGCCCTGCTCGTGCTGCTCCTGGGCGGCAAGATCCGCGGCACACTCGACGGGAAGGCCGTGGACGCCCGGCAGCTCGACCAGTCACGCATCGGTGCCGTGGAGCTGCGGTGCGAGACCGCCACGGTCACCTCCAAGCAGCGGATCGAGCTGCGCAGGGCGTTCCAGGAAGCGGGGCGTGGCTGCAGGCCCAACGAGGAGTCGTCGATCGCCCCCGACTACCTCAAGGACCTGCTCGCCCTCGCGGAGCGGGCCGGCGGCGACCCGCCGCGCCCAACCAGACCCGACACCGCCTCACTGCGCGAGCTCCAAGCGCTTGCCGGGAACGAGCTGCTGGTCGCGCTTTCGGACCGCCTCGAGGAGCTGCGCGAGTGGCGTGCGACGTGGGAGGGACGCGCCAAGGCGGTTGCCGAGCGGCTCCCTCGCTGGGACGTGCTCCGGGCGCTGCTGTCATACAGCGGCGACCTCCCCGAGGCGGCCGAGCTGCGCCCCCAGGTCGAGGCCATCGCCGGCACACGGGCACTGCTGGCCGACCCCGACCCGGTCCCCGAGCTGACACTCCGACTTGCCACCGCCCTGAGGAAGGAGCTGCTTGCGCTCCACGGGCAGTGCCTCGCCGCGCACGAGGCCGGCGAGCACCAGCTTTCCGCGAGCCGGGTCTGGGGGTCGCTTGACGAAGCGCAGCGGCAGGGCCTGGTGACCCAGTACCGCCTGACACGCCCCCCAGCGCCCGTGCTCGACCCGGAGGCGCACCTCCTGGAGTCGCTTGCCACCGCGAGCCTGGCGCAGTGGCGCACGCTTCGGGACGCCATCCCGCAGCGCTTCGCCAACGCCCTCGCCGAGGCCGCAAAGCTCATCGAGCCCCAGGCCGTCAAGGTCGCGCTGCCCACGGCGACCATCCACAACGCCACCGAGCTGCATGCCTGGCTCGACACCTGCCGCGAGCGCATCGAGGCGCAGCTCGAGCACGGGCCGGTGCTGGTATGACGGACTTCGGCATTCTGAGTATCGAGGACACCGCGTCAGATGACGAAGGAGTCTGGCTTTCGACCAACGAGCTGGAAGAGGCTATCGGCGACCTCGAGATGGTCGCCGAGCTGCTGCCTGGGGTGCTCACCGGCCCCCGGCGCTGGCGCTGGGTGATCCCTGCTTTGCACCGCTGCCTGCAGGGCTTCATGGTGTCCGCGCTGGTCGACGGCAACGGCCTCCGTTGCCTGGACAAGAAGTCGTTCACCCGATGGATGGAGGCATACCGCACCGACCGGGCCAGACTGCCCAGCGACCCCAAGATCGACTCATTCCTCAATCTCTACAAGAAGGTCAAGGACCGCGACACGATGAGGTTCTACGTCATGTCCAAGCCCTTCAGACCCACGGGCCAGCAGGAGCGCAGCGTCAAGCTTCTCAATGGGCTTCGCAACGAGCTCACACACTTCCAGCCGCGGGTTTGGGGCCTTGAGGTGAGCGGTCTCCCGGGAATCTGCCGTGACTGCCTCGAGGTGGCCCACTTCCTTGCCTTCGAGAGCGGGAACATCCTGTGGATCGAGGACGAGCCGATGCAGCGCACAACTCGAGCGCTCACCCGCTGCCTCGACGTGCTGGTGGAGATTGAGCGCGCCTACGGCGTAGGTGCCGGTACCAGGACCAAGCCTCGTCGGAAGAGCATCCCGCAACCCGTAACCATCGCGGTAGACGCCCCCGATCTCTCGGCGGTAGCCAACCCGGAGGACCAGCGATGACGCCACTTGCCAAGCCCCTCCGCTCCAGGCTGGAGAGCGCGGTCACCGACGCAAGAAGGAAGGCGGAGGCGGCGGCGCGGGGGGCACTGGAGCGGCTGGCGGTGGACCGGCCGGAGCCGTTCGGGCACATGGCGGTGGAGGCGCGCGAGCTGCGGGTGCGGCTGCGGGCGCGGGCGCGCCAGCTCGGCGACGTGCTGCTTCCGAGGACCGACGAGCGGGGGCGCAACCACCAGATCGACCACCTCGTCCGCGAGGCTGCCTACGAGTGGTGGCACCGGATGCTGTTCGCACGCTTTCTGGCCGAGAACCACCTGCTCATGCACCCCTCGGGCGTGGCGGTGAGCCTCGAGGAGTGCAAGGAGCTGGCGTCCGAGGAGGGCGCCGCCGACGGCTGGGAGCTGGCCGGGCGGTACGCCTCGACGATGCTGCCCGAGATCTTCCGCCCCGACGATCCGGTGCTGGCGATGCACCTGGCGCCGGAGGATTTGCAGACCTTGGAGAAGCTGCTTCAGGAGCTGCCGGCCGAGGTCTTCACGGCTGACGACAGCCTCGGCTGGGTGTACCAGTTCTGGCAGGCGGAGGAGAAGGACCGCGTCAACAAATCGGGGCTGAAGATCGGCGCCGACGAGCTGGCCGCCGTGACGCAGCTTTTCACTGAGCACTACATGGTGGAGTTCCTGCTGCACAACTCGCTGGGGGCGTGGTGGGCGGGCAGGAAGCTGGGGTCCGAGGTCCGAGGTCCGAGGTCCGAGGAGGAGCTGAGAAAGGCTGTTGCGCTGCCGGGGGTGAGCTGGGACTACCTGCGGTTCGTTGAGGAGGGCGAGATGTGGCGGCCTGCAGCCGGGACCTTCGACGGCTGGCCTAGGGCCGCGAGAGACCTCAAGCTCCTCGACCCATGCGGTGGCTCGGGGCACTTCCTGGTGGCGGAGCTTTTCATCCTCGTGCCGATGCGGATGACCGAGGAGGGGCTCTCTGCGCGCGAGGCCGTCGACGCCGTGCTGCGCGACAACCTCCACGCCCTCGAGATCGACCCGCGCTGCACCCAGATCATGGCGTTCAACCTGGCGCTAGCGGCGTGGCGATACCCCAGTGCCGGCGGCTACCGCGAGCTGCCACCGCTCAACATCGCCTGCTGCGGCCTCGCTCCACGGGCGAAGAAGGAGGACTGGCTCGCCTTGGCCGGCAAGGACGAGCGCCTGCGGGACGGCATGGCGGGGCTGTACGACCTCTTCCAGGACGCCCCGGTGCTCGGCTCACTCATCGACCCCACCCGCGTCGGCGACATGCACCTGCCGTCGTTCAGCGACCTACAGCCCCTGATTGAGCTAGCGTTCGCAAGTGAGCGCAGCGGGGATGCGGACCGCGAAGCGCACGGTGTAACCGCCCGCGGCATTGCGCACGCGGCGGTGTTGCTTGCGGGTCGCTATCATCTTGTCGCGACCAACGTCCCCTATGTTGGCCGGAAGAGACAACACCCCACCTTGAAGGGTCATTGCAGCAGAGCTTATCCCGCAGCGAAGACTGATCTTGCCACGTGCTTCCTGGAACGGTGCCTATCGTTGTGCGCGCTGGATGGAAGCTCGGCCTTGGTCATGCCGCAAAACTGGCTCTTTCTTGGTGCGTACATGGTTTTCCGAACCAAGCTGCTCAGGAGAGTGCGCTGGAATACGGTAGCAAGGCTCGGCTCTCACGCCTTTGAGGCGATTGGTGGGGAAGTCGTCAATGTGTGCCTGATCGCCATCACCGGGGCGCCATTGGACAGGAAGAGCAGGTTTGCGGGCTTGGACGTGGCGCTTCACAGGGACCCTCGCGCCAAGGCTGCAGCACTCATTGAAGAGGAAGTAAGCATGGCAGCACAGCTTGCTCAGATGGAGAACCCGGACCACCGCATTACGCTCGCCTCCCCCGAGCCATTTGGGCTCCTAGGGGTGGAGGCGAGTGCGTTTCAGGGCGTCAAGACCGGAGACGACCAACAGGCGCGCCGGTGTTTCTTTGAACTTGCCGATCGAGCCGAGCGGTGGCGCTGGTACCAGAGCACTGTCGAAAGAACCGCTCATTTTGGTGGCCTGCACTACCTGCTCAGGTGGCAGAACGCCGGGCATGACCTGGCGAGGCTACAAGGGTTGCGCGCGTGGGACAGGTCAGGAATCGCCATATCGCAGATGAATGCCTTACCTTCCTCAGTCTTCTCCGGCCACGCTTTCGACAGCAATGTCTCGCCAATCGTGCCACGGGAGACTTCCCTCGTTTGCGCACTCTGGTGCTTCTGTTCGTCGCCAAGATTCCTAAGCGCCGTTCGCCGGATCGACCAGGCACTAAAAGTGACTAACACATCCCTCGTCAAGGTCCCTTTCGACCGCGCGCATTGGCAGGCGGTTGCCGCCGAACGCTACCCCAACGGCCTTCCCAAGCCCTACTCCGACGACCCGACGCAGTGGATCTTCCACGGACACCCATGCGGGAGCGTGGTGTGGGACGAGGCGGCGAAGTGGACGGCACGCGGGCCGCTGCGCACCGACGCGACGGTGCTTCAGGTCGCGGTGGCGCGGCTGCTCGGGTACCGCTGGCCGGCGGAGCTGGAGGAGATGGAGCTGGCGGACGAGGCGCGCGCGGTACTCACCGAGACCGCGGAGCTCGTGCCGTTCGGCGACGACGACGGCGTGGTGTGCATTCCGGCGGTGGGGGGTGAGCGACCGGCCGCCGAGCGCCTGCGCGAGCTGCTCGCGGCGGCGTACGGACGCGACTGGTCGCCGGGGAGGGAGCAGGCGTTGCTCGTGGCCGTGGGGTACGGCGGCCAGGGTCTCGAGCAGTGGCTGCGCGACGGGTTTTTCGAGCAGCACTGCAAGCTCTTCCACCAGCGGCCGTTCGTCTGGCACGTCTGGGACGGCCGGCGGGACGGGTTCTCGGCGCTCGTCCACTACCACCGCCTCGACCGCAGGCTGCTCGAGCGCCTGGCCTACTCCTACATTGGCGACTGGCTCACCCGCCAGCAGGCCGAGGCTGCGGCCGGCAACGGCCCCGCCGAGGCGCGGGTGCTGGCCGCGCGCGACCTCCAAAAGCGCCTCCAGCTCATCCTCGACGGTGAGGCGCCGCACGACATCTTCGTGCGCTGGAAGCCCATCGAGCGCCAGCCCCTCGGCTGGGAGCCCGATCTCGATGACGGCGTGCGCCTCAACATCCGCCCGTTCGTACAGGCCAACGTGCTGCGCAAGCGCCCCGGCATCAAGTGGGACAAGGACCGCGGCCGCGACCCCGAGTCTGCCCCATGGTACCCGGTCTTCAAGGGCGATCGCATCAACGACCACCACCTGACCCTCGCCGAGAAGCGCGCCGCCCGCGAGAACAGTGGGGCCGGGTGAGCGATGATGGAGCCATGGTCGCCACGATGACCCGCACCGAGATCGAGGCGCTCCGGGAGGAGGCGGACTTCGAAGCCAAGGCGGCGCAGGGCGCGCGCGGCGAGAGCGAGCTGCCGCGCTCGTTTTGGGCGAGCTACGCGGCGATGGCCAACACCGACGGCGGGCGCATCGTCCTGGGGGTGGCCGAGCAGGCCGATGGCCGGCTCGAGGTGGTCGGGCTGCGCAACCCGCGCAGGGTCCGCAAGGCGCTGTGGGACGGCCTCAACAACCGCCAGGTCGTGAGCGCGAGCCTGCTGCGCGATGCCGACGTGGTGGAGACCGACTGCGAGAGCCGGGTTGTCGTCGTGGTGACGGTGCCACGCGCCCCCCGCGCCCTGCGCCCGGTCCACCTCGGCTCCAACCCACTCACCGGCACGTTCCGGCGCGGCTTCGAGGGGGACTACCGGTGCTCGCAGCCCGCGGTGCGGCGGATGCTGGCCGAGGCACTGGAGGACTCGCGGGACGCGCAGTTGCTGCCGGGGTTCGGCCTCGGGGACCTGGACCGGGACAGCCTTGCGGCGTACCGGAACGTCTTTCGCTCGACCCGGCCGGGTCACCCGTGGATCACGATCGAGGACACCGAGCTGCTGCGCAACCTGGGCGGCTGGGCGCACGATCGCGACACCGGCAAGGAAGGGCTCACGCTCGCGGGGCTGCTGATGTTCGGCCGCCAGCCGACGATCCTGGAAGCGGTCCACACGTACCTCGTGGACTACCAGGAGCAGCCGCTCGACGACCCGGAGCAGCGGTGGCTCGACCGCATCACCACCGACGGGACGTGGTCCGGCAACCTCTTTGACTTCTTCCGGCGCGTTTACGAGCGGCTGGTGCGCGACCTCAAGGTGCCGTTCCGGATGGAGCACGGACACCACCGGCGTGACGAGACGCACGTCCACGAGGCGCTGCGCGAGGCACTCGTCAACACCCTCATCCATGCCGACTACGCGGGCAGCGTCGGCATCCTGGTGGTGCGCCGGCCGGACGGGTTCTCGTTCCGCAACCCGGGCACCCTGCGGGTGGCCGCCGAAGTGGCGCTGGCGGGCGGCACCAGCGACTGCCGCAACCGCAATCTCCAGAAGATGTTCCAGCTCATCGGCGAGGGCGAGCAGGCGGGGTCGGGGCTACCCAAGATCCTGCGCGCGTGGCAGGAGCAGAGCTGGCGCCGGCCGCGTCTGTGGGAGGAGACGGAGCTGGAGTGCAGCAAGCTCTGGCTGCCGATGTCGAGCCTCGTGCCGCCCGAGGCCGTGGCGCGGTTGCAGGCGCAGCTCGGCGCCCGCTTCGACGCGCTGGATGCGCTGGACCGGCTCGCGCTGGTCACCGCGCTGGTAGAGGGCAAGGTCTCCAATCAGCGGCTGCGGGAGGTCTCCGCCGAGCACCCCGCAGACCTCACGGCACGGCTGCGCGATCTCGTCGGCAGGGGGCTGCTCCTCCCCTCGGGACGGACCCGCGGCACGTTCTACACGCTGGGCGGTACTGACGAGTCGGAGCCACCGCTTGAAGTGCTCTTCCGCGGCGGAAAGACAGCACCAAGCTCCGAGCATCCTGGGGCAGGCTCCCTGCAGTCGCCCGGCAGCTCCGAACACTTGGCTCCGAGCTCCGAACATTCGGCCCCGAGCTCCGAACATTCGGCCCCGAGCTCCGAACATTTGCCCCTTTCGCGGGCGGCTGCCTCCGAGGCTTGGAAGCAGCTCGAAGCGCTCGCAGGGCCAGTGCGCGCAACCCGCAAGGCACCCCATGCAGACGTCGAGGCGACCATCCTCCGCGTGTGTGCGGGGCGGTTCGTTTCCCTGCGCACCTTGGCGGCGCTCCTCGGCCGCACGAGCGATACCCTGCGTGTGCACTACCTGACGGCGCTCATCCGCGAGGGGAGGTTGGATCTTCGCTACCCTGACCGGCCCAGCCACCCGGCCCAGGAGTACCGCACACGGGAGCCCGAGCATGCGTGAGGTCACCACGGTCCTGGGCGCGCTCACCGCGGCGCTGCAGGCGGCCGGCGAATACAACCGCAACGACCAGGTCGCCCCGGCGGCGGTGCTGTGGAGCGACGGCGAGCGGCGCTGGGAGCCGTTGCTCGGCGTGCTCCGAAGGGAGCTGCCCCACCTGCTGACCCTGGGCGCGTTCGACCCGGCCACCCGCACCGGCCCTGCCATCTGGCTCACGTGCGCGCTGGCTCGCGCGCTGCCCGAGATGCCCTGGCCTGCCGGCAAGGTGCCCGTTGTCTACCTCCCAGGTGTGAGCCGGGCCGAGCTGCGGGCCGTTGAGGACTGCCCCGAGCCGTTGCAGCCCCTTGCGGAGCTGCAGTATCGGGGGGTGCTGTGGTCACAGGCGAACGGGCGGGACTGGACGCCGCTAGCGTTTCTCAAGTCGCCGCACGGTGGGCTGGGCCTGGACGTGGCACAGGACGGGGCGACCACCGAGGCGCTCTCGCGCGCCCTCTCACGCCTGGCCGCGCTGCCGGTGGCGGGGCTGCGCGGCCGCCGCATCGACGCAGCGTTCCTCGACGACCTGCTCAACCCGGACAAGGCCCGGCGGATGCTGACCTGGCTCGACAACCCGGCCGCCGCGCGAGACGCGATGACACCCGACGAGTGGGCCGCGTTCACGGCGGTTTGCCGCAAGGAGTACGAGCTCGACCCCGAGCGGGACGGTGAGATGCGTGCGGCCGAGCTGCTGGGCAGCCAGAACGGCCCATGGGCGATGGTGTGGCAGCGGTTTGTCGAGGCGCCGGAGCTGAGCCCGGGTCTGCCACCGCTGTTGCGTCGGGCGCGGCCGAAGACGCGGGACATGTTCTACGTGGAGGCTTCGTGGCCGCAGGAGAACGAGACCGGTGAAGGCCTGCTACGAGCAGCCTTGCTGGCCATGGTGGAGGCGTTACCTGCACCCGCCGCGAAACAGATCGCGGAGCTTGACGGCAAGCACGGCCTGCGACGGGGATGGGTGTGGGCGAAGCTGGGCCAGGCTCCTCTGGCCGAGACGCTGCAACCGCTCCGAGCGCTGGCCGAGATCACCTCCAGGCCACTGGCCGGCGCCACGCCCGACGAGATGGCGGCGGCGTACGCCGAACGGGGGTGCGGGGCTGACCTGGCAGTGCTCCAGGCCCTTGATCTCGTGGCATCGGCCGAGGACAAAGCCGCCGTAGCGGCTGCGATCCGGGCCATGTACCTGCCGTGGATCGAGCAGGCTTCGCTCCGTCTTCAAGCCATGGTCACGGGCGTCGGTCCACGTGGCGGGCGTGGGGGCGTCGATCGGCGGTCGGTGGCACCCGGCAGCGCGATCGTGTTCGTGGACGGCCTGCGCTTCGACGTGGGCATGCTGCTACGACAGGCGTGCCTCGCCAAGGGGTGGCGGGTTGAGATGGGCTGGCGGTGGGCACCGCTGCCGTCGGTGACCGCCACCGCCAAGCCGGCCGCATCGCTGGTAGGTGATCAGCTCGGCGGGCATGGTGGGGGCTTCGTCCCTCTCGATCGGGTTTCCGGGAAGCCCGCCACGAGTGAGCGTCTGCGGGAGCTGATGCTTGGGGGGGTCGTCGAGCTGTTGGCGGCCGGTGAGGTCGGCAAGGGTGAAGGTGTGGCCTGGACGGAGTGCGGGAGCTTGGACCGCTTTGGCCACGACGAGGGCGCGGGCCTGGCCAGGCGTCTGAACGACGTGCTCGACCCACTTGTGGCGAGGATCTCGGCGCTGTTCGTCGCCGGGTGGCGCCGGGTGCATGTGGTCACCGACCACGGCTGGTTGCTCTTGCCGGGCGGCCTACCCCACGCCGAGCTGCAGGTTTGCTTGCTCGAGAGCCGATGGGGACGATGCGCACTGCCCACCGAGAGCGCTCGGGTGCCCGTTCCAACCTGTGAGTTTCACTGGGACCCCGGTGTGCAGGTCGCTCTCGCGCCAGGTGTGAGCACCTTCGTGCGAGGCATGGAGTACGCCCATGGCGGTCTCTCGGTTCACGAGTGCGTCGTTCCGGAGCTGACAATCGTCCCAACTGCTGTTCGGACATCGGCGGAGCTCGCGGCGGTTGGCTGGAGCGGTTTGCGGTGCAGGGCCCAGGTGGCAGGGGGTGGGCAAGGGATGTCGGTCGCCCTTCGTTCCAGGGCGGGCGACCCGTCCTCGACGCTGGCTGGACCCCGCGCTCTTGACCCGACGGGTTCTGGCTCTCTCTTGGTGACCGATGACGCGCTTACCGGCACCGCTGCGTTCCTTGTTCTACTCGACGACAAGGGGACGGTGATCGCACACCACATGACGACGGTCGGGGAGTGATGTGATGGCCATCGAGCTTGATGCACTGGACCGGATTGCCGCCAAGGCGTTCGAAGGGTACGTCGTACGCAAGGACTTGGTGCGGCGCTACAAGGGGCAGTACCCGGTGCCGACCTTTGTGGTGGAGTTCCTGCTCGGGAAGTTCTGCGCGAGCTTCGACGAGGAGGAGATCCAGGAAGGGCTGCAGATCGTCGACCGGCAGCTCTCCGAGCGCGCGGTGCGGGCCGGCGAGGAGGAGCTGTTCAAGTCCCGGGCGCGGGAGAAGGGCTCGGTCCGGCTCATCGACATCATCACCGCCCGCCTCGACGCCAAGACCGACTCGTACGTGGCGGAGCTCCCGAGCCTGCGGTTGCGGGACGTGCGCATCGACGAGCGGCTCATCGCCGAGCACGAGCGCATGCTGACCGGAGGGTTCTACGCCGAGGTGGTGCTCTCCTACGACGCGTCCATCGCCCAGGAGAACGCCGGGCGCCCATTCGGGGTTGAGTCGCTGCGGGAGATCCAGCTCTCCCAGCGCGAGGTCCTGGGCGCGCTCGTGCGCGGCCGCAAGCTGTTCACCACCGAGGAATGGAAGGACTTCCTGCTGCGCAGCATCGGCCTCGAGCCGTCGGCGCTCACGCCCCGGGCGCGCGACATCTCGCTCCTGCGCATGACGTCATTCGTGGAGCGCAACTACAACATGGTGGAGCTGGGACCCCGTGGCACCGGCAAGAGTCACCTGTTCCAGCAGATCTCGCCCTATGCGCACCTGGTGTCGGGGGGCAAGACCACCGTGGCCCGGATGTTCGTCAACATGGCCAGCGGTCAGCGGGGGCTCGTCTGTCAGTACGACGTGGTGTGCTTCGACGAGATCTCCGGCGTCTCCTTCGACCAGAAGGACGGCGTCAACATCATGAAGGGGTACATGGAGTCGGGGGAGTTCTCGCGCGGCAAGGAGTCGATCCGCGCGGACGGCTGCATCGTCATGGTCGGCAACTTCGACGTGGACGTTGCTCACCAACAGCGCATTGGCCACCTGTTCGGTCCCCTGCCTCCCGAGATGCGCAACGACACGGCATTCATGGACCGCATCCACGCCTACCTGCCAGGGTGGGACATCCCGAAGATGGCGGCGTTGTTGTTCACCAACCACTTCGGCCTGGTGAGCGACTTCCTGTCGGAGTGCTGGAACCAGCTCCGGGCGCGGCCTCGCGGCTCGGTGCTCATGAACCGTGTGTTCTTCGGCGGAGCCCTCTCGGGCCGCGACACCACGGCGGTGCAGAAGACCGTGTCAGGCTTGATCAAGCTGCTCCACCCCGACCCGGACGAGCCGGTACCCGACGAGACTCTTGAGTGGGCGGTGCGCCTGGCGCTCGAAAGCCGGAGACGGGTTAAGGAGCAGCAGAAGCGCATCGGCTCCGCCGAGTTCCGCAACACCCAGTTCAGCTATCAGATGGGTGAGGACGGGGTGGAGAAGTTCGTCGTCACGCCGGAGCTGCAGAGCGAGGACTCGATCGGTGCCGATCCCCTTCCCGCTGGCCAGGTCTGGGCGATCAGCCCCGGTGGCATCGACGAGAACCCCGGCCTTTACCGGATCGAAGTCAACGAAGGCCCGGGCTCGGGCGTGAGGATCCTCAACCGGCCAGCGCCACAAGCCTTCGTCGAGAGCGTGCGATTCGGGGAGCAGAACCTCTACGCCCGCTCGCGCGACCTCGTGGGCGACCGCGACCCCCGTCAGCACGAGTTCTCGATGCAGCTCCGCGCTTTCGACGCCTCGCGCACGGGCTCGGGACTCGGCCTGCCGGTTCTCCTCTCGCTGTGCAGCGCACTGCTCGGCAAGAGCCTCAAGGGTGGGCTGGTGATGGTGGGCAGTCTGAACCTCGGCGGCTCGCTCGACCCCGTGTACAATGCCGTCTCTGTCGCCGAGCTGGCAGTCGAGAAGGGCGCCACGACGCTGCTCATCCCCATTTCGGCCCGAAAGCAGCTCAACGACCTCTCCGACGACATGGCTGCCAAAATCAACATCCAGTTCTATCTCGACGCCCGAGACGCCCTCGTCAAGGCGCTGGGGGACTAGCCCACATTTCTCACCGCACGCGTTTTTGCGGTCGGTGGGGTGGTTGTGGTGGGGTAGGAGTGTGATTGTGGGGTACGTGCCGTGGTGTTGGCGATGAGGATGTGCAGTCGCGTCGTCGTGTACGGTGTTGTGGGGCACACAATGGTCTGGTCAGCGTACACCTCGGCCTGAAAGATGATGCACAGCATGGAGATGCGGTAGGACGTCAGGCCGGCAATGGGCCTGCGCGTCGGAGATTGGCGCAGGCCGCGAGGAAGACATCCTT
>JAAYVZ010000175.1 GCA_012516935.1 Holophagae bacterium | reverse complement strand
GAACTGGGTCACGACCTGGCGGGACCCCAGGGCTTGGAAGGTAAAGTCGGGTGCGGTACACTGTGTTGGCTTCATGGGGCTCCCCTTGGCTCTCGTATTTATCTCGACAAGAATATGATAGCCGAGATCGAGCCCCTTTTCGATACCTATCGATGAGAAATGCGGGTTAAGAACCGAGATCTGCCGACGGCGCTCGGCAGCCAGGAAAACAGCCAAGTGGCGCCGGCGATCAGCGCGGCGTAAGTGACACGATGGCAGAAGCCAATGACCCGGCGAGTGATGATCTCTCTCATGGTGCGTCCCCTACGGGAAGAGCGAAACGTCGCCAGGGTCAGTGTAGTCGCGAGGCTGGATGTAGTACTCTCGGAGAGGCAGGCCAACTTCGGAGCGGTACCGGTTCTCGAAGGTCATAGGGTATCCCTCGCCCTTGTAGCGCACCCCGGGCATGGAGAGGTCGTTGACTTTCAGAGCCTGCGCTCGAAAGAGCATCCCCAGTGCATGCCCGACCTCGTGAACGAGTGAAGTCGCTGCCGTCTTGGGGACACCGCCGAACGCCTGTGGCAAGAAAGCCGGGTTGATAAAGATCCTCGTGCCGAGGATCGGCAGCGAGGTGCCGTTGTAGCTCGTCATGTTGCCGTACGGGTCGAACGCGTAGGTCTGGCTGCAGGTGGTGCCGCCGATGCTCAGGCTGCCGCTGGTGAGCCGACTCACCTTGTCGTAGACGTAGTAGTCGGTCCCCGTCTTGAGCGGCGGGTGGGCCGTCAGCGTCATCAGGTTGCCTGACCCGTCGTACGAGTAGTACCCGGTGGACCAGTCGCCCTCGACGCCGGGCGTGCTGCCGGGCATCGTCACGCCGTCGGTGTAGATCCGCCGCGGTCGGCGCATCGCGTCGCTCGTGTTGTAGTCACAGATCTCGGCCACCCCGGCGCTGACCTCGAACTCGCGCTTGGCGGGCGTAGTGTGTTGATGCGGCCGATTCCCCCCTTCATGGTGTCTGCAGGTTTCGCAAGGGGGACGGTCAACCGCCTTCTCCGGGTCGTGAGGCGTCTCCCGTAGGACTCGCGTCCGCCTGAGCGGCTGAGTGCGCCTTGGCGCCGGCAGTAGGGGCTGGCAAGCCTCGGCGGCGATGCTGTCGCAAAAGAAGCGACTGCTCGGTCAGCCAGTAGATGACGCAGTAGCCCCAGCAAACCAGTAGGGCGAGAACATAGAAGTGAGATGCCCACCCAGGCATCGTGGGAGAAACCAATTCCTGTCTTACTAGAACGGCCATTGAGGCCAGCGTCACCAGTACGAAGGCCAGGGACCTTGTCGCGCGAGCACTCCCAAGCGCTGAGTCGACGAGGAAGACTATCGCTCCAACAAGAACGAGAGGCAGCGTCGAGACGTGCGTCGGCTGGCGGATGTCGGCGAGATGGAGCAAGGCCGCAGCCCCGCCTGCCACGAACATGATCACAGCGCCATAGTGAGCCCATGTCCACAGACCTCTAGCCAGTGCCATCAGACTCACCTGTCGCGCCCGATCACTGGGGCCGCTCCACGCCGTTGACCTGCAAGCAGAACCTAAAGGCGGCCGAGGCCGTCGTACCACTGGATCGAATCCACGGAGGCCTCCGAGCCCTGGGCGGCGGCGACCTTGACGGTCGTGGTGGTCTTGCGTTCACCCTTGAAAGCCATGGTCAGGTTACTCTGTTTGCATCGGAGATGACTTCTAGCAGGTCAAGTGCGTTGCTGTCAAGGTCTGTCATCCGCCCTGTCACACGTCGCAGCAAGCCCGTGTGAGGCGAGCCAGCGGGCGGCGTGAGGGCTTCGTTTTCGTAAGAGCTGGCCGGGGAGCCAACGGTTGGAGCTGTGCTGCCCTTTGGGACCTTTTTGAGGCGTGCAACGTCTGGGGCGGTCTGTGAGGGCCGGGGAAAAAGAAAAGCCCCGGTCCGCAGACCGGGGCTCGAAGGTGCAGCGAACGTGAGGCTAGAAGCGGACGCCCAGCGACAGGGTGAAGGTACGCGGGGTCTGGTAGGAGGCGACCGCGGTCGGCTTGCCGAAGTTCGGTCCCTTCATCCAGTTGCCGGAGCCCTTGCAGACCCACACATTCTTCTCGTTGTAGCTTCCCTTGCACTCGACCGGCTTGTCTTTGAAGGGGTCGAAACGGGTCAGGCCACGGTTGGCGTCGTTGCCGGTGTAGACGGTGGCGTCCACCCCTTCGATGCCGGCCTCGTTGAAGATGTTGGTCACCACGGGCTGCACGAACAGCTGCAGGTCGGTGCCAAACGCCGGGATCTTGAAGGTGTAGGTGATCGAGAGGTCGGTCCGGGTGGTGGCTTCGGTGGTCCACTTGTCGCGATTGGTGAAGTAGTAACCGGTGGTGGTGGGCGGCGTGAGGTACCCGGGGTTGGTGACGTAAGGCTGGTTCGCAGCGTTGCGCAGCGCGATGGTGCCCGCGGCGCCGTACGGGGAGCCGGAGAAGTAGCTCTGCATGAGCGAGGCCGACAAGGCGTGGAGCCGGGTGTTGAAGGCATCCCATACCAGCCACAAGCGGGCCTTGTGGGTCTGGTCCTGAGCCAGCCTGCCCTTGGGGGACCACCACTTGAGCTCCCTGTACTCCGGGTACTCGCGAACCGAGGAGGTCAACGGGCCGGAGGCGACGTTCTCACCCACGACGTTGCCGTACAGCCGCGACAACGTGTAGTTGCCACCCAGGGAGAACGCCTTGGAGAGGCGGTACGAGAACGAGGTCTGCAGGGCGTCGTAGGTCCGCTCGAGCAGCGAGTTCTCGTTGCCGTACAGGCGCAGGTTGAAGGTGCCGTTGGGTGTGGTCACTTTGCCGGTCGTGAGGTCGAGGCGCGTCACGTAGAAGTCGGAGAACTCGCGATGGACGAGGTCGACGCGGACCATGCCGTTGGCGCCGAAGCGCTTGGTGAAGCCGAGCGTCATCTCGTCGGCGGACGGGGACTTCAGGGTATTCGCGATCTTCGAGTTGCCGCCCGGGATGTCGGGATCGAACGCCCACTGGCTCGTGTTGTTGATGCCGCCGATCGAGTCGAACCAGGCCCAGAACTGCGTCAGGGCCGTCGTCGTGTTGACGCAGTTGGTGCCGTCGGTCTGACAGTTCTCGTTGATGCCGGGGCCGTTGTAGTACCAGCCCCAAGTCGCCGGGTTGCCGGCCGAGGAGGTGGAGTCGCCCACGGAGTTGGCGAGCGCGGTGGCGTACTTGGCGTAGCCGGCGTTGAACAGCCAGTCACCGTCGCCCTTCGGATCCCAGGTGATAGCCAGGCGGGGGGATACCTTGGCGTCGTCAGCGACCGTCTTGCCCTCGCCGTCCTTACCGTTGTTCTTGTCGTAGCGGACCCCGATGTTGAAGCTGAAGTTGTTTGACAGCCGCCACTTGTCGTTGACGAAGAGGGACTGGGTCTTGAACGAGGTGCCGCGGTTGGCCTTGAGGATCGGCTGGTAGTAGAAGTAGGTGTTGGTGCCGGGCGAGAAGACCGGGAAGATCTCCTTGGTGGCGGGGTTGATGATCGTCTTCACCAGGTAGATCCGGTAGTCGGAGCCGGACTGGTGGTTCATCTGCTTACGGATGTCGTCGAACTGGTCGAACCCGGCCACGATGTCATGGGTTCCGAGGCCCGGGGTGGAGAGGAAGTACGAGGCCTTGAGGATGTAGTTCTCGTTGTTGCGTTCCTCGTCCTCGCAGACGCCGCAGAACGTCGGGCTCCAGAAGCGCGCCGAGCCGCGCGAGCGGTCGAGCAGCAGCGTGCCTTTGATCGGGTCGGTGTAGCGCGAGCCCGAACCGACGAACGCGAAATCCTTCTTCGAGTACTGCCCTTCGATGAAGAAGTTGTCGCTGAGCACGCCGGTGTAGTTCCCGGTCAGCAGCGTCGATGGCAGCTCGCGGTTGTACAGCGAGGCAAGGTCCATGATGGTCCCGAACTGGTTGTTGCCCTGCTCGCGGAGATAGTCGATGTAGGAGCCGATGACGCGGTGGTTGGGGGTAAACGCAACCGTCAGCTTGCCCTCGTACCGGGTGTCCTTGTCGTTGACCGGGAACGGGATGTTGGTGTACGTGGTCTGGGCGGTGGTGTCGGTCTCGCGCAGCCGACCGGCGGCGAAGAACCACAGGCGGTCCTTGAGGATGAAGCCGCCCAAGGTCGCCTGGTGGGTGTAGTTGGTCTCGTTGGTACGGGAGACGGTCTTGGGGGTGGGCTCTTGCCATGTCTGGTTGTCGAGGCCCAGGCGGTACGACCCGGAGAACTGGTTGCCGCCCGACTTGGTCAGCATGTTGACCACGCCGCCCGAGAAGCGGCCGTACTCGGCCGACACCGACGCCGTGGCCGTAGTCGTCTCCTCGACCGCGTCCTCGATATAGAGGGTCGTCGGGGTGTTGCGGATGTTGTCCTGGACCGACACGCCGTTGACGAGGAAGAGGTTCTCGTACGACATGGCGCCGGAGATCGTGACCGCGCCCGAGGGACCGGTGGAGGTGGTGCCAGCGGTCAGCACGGCGTAGGAGTTGATGCCGGTGCCAGCGGGGAGCTTGTTGATGAGGTCCTGGGTGATGGTCGTGGCCACCTGCGAGCTCTGCGAGATGGTCTCGTACGAACCGGTGACCGTCACCTCCTCGGCGACCTGGGCGAGCGGCATCTCGGCGTTGACCGTGATGGTCTGGGCGGCCGAGATCTTCTTGGTCGTCTCCAGGGTCGAGAACCCCTGCAGCTCGAACTTGATGGTGTACTCACCGGGGGGCAGGAACCGGAAGATGAAGTCGCCGTTGGTGGAGGTCACCGCGGCGCGGGTGCCCTGCAGGGCCGGCGAGGTGACTGTCACGGTGACGCCTGGCAGCGCCTCACCCTTGTCGTCGCTGGCTCGACCTGTGAGGGTGCCGGTGGGGTTTTGCGCCAGGGCCGGCAACGCCAGCACCACGACGCACAACGCAATAAGAAAACGCTTGCTCATTCACTCTCCTCCTTCTTCTTGGGGTTGATTGCGCGATCTGATTCTAACCTCTTGAGCGTGAAGGACCTCGGCGATCTTGCTGGCGCTGACCCTCCCTTCGCCCGGGCAGATGCGGAAACCATCTCATATCTTTTCGCAACCTGCAAGAGGTCTGCCACTCTGAGCGATCTTGCCGCACCGCGAAGCGCGGCTGTTCGTTCGCTGGCCCGAATGGGCATCCGACAAGCCGAATGCCATGCGAATCCGTGTCCCCGATTGAGTGTCCGCCTCTGCTACCCTGGCGCGATGGATCTCTCGGCAGCGCCGACCCCGGCAGCCACGGTGGATCGCTCGAGCTGGCAGGCGTCCTCACCCATGCCGGACATGCCTACGCCTGCCGGAACCGCGAAGAGGTGGTGGCGGTGGCGACGCAGGAGCACGGGGTGGTGTCCGGTCCGCCGTACACGATCGGCCGGTTCCGGGTCGGTGACCGGTTGCGGATCGTTCCCAACCACTCGTGCCTGGCCGCCGCCTGCTTCGACCGCTACCACGTCGTCGAGGGGCAGGCCGTGGTCGACGAGTGGCGCCCGGTGCGCAGTTGGTAGGACCCCCGCCCGCTCGGCCGGATCGTCGGCAGACCGGCGCGGGCGAGCGCTGGCCAGTGGCCAGGTGAGCTCGCCCTACAGGCTCCACGCCAGGGTGACGCCGCCCCAGGTCGTGCTCTTGCTCTTCCCGCCGAACGCCTCGTCGCTGTCGAAGCGGACGACCCAGACACCGGAGATCCGCAGCGAGAGGTGCGGGGTCAGGCTCGTCACCAGCGCCGCGCCTACCGAGCCGTCCACCACGCCGTCTTCGTCGTAGTAGTAGCATTCGTCGGGCTGGGACGGGTTGGGGCCCATGCCCTGGGCGGCGCCCAGGTGGAGCGAGCTCTCGAGGTCCAGCCACTCCCCGAGCGGCACGGTGGCGGTGCTCGTCCAGTCGAGGTAGTAGCCGCGGTACTGGCCGAAGTCGTAGGACAGCTTGGCGGCGTGCGTCGCGACCTTGCCTGCGTAGCCGGCCTCGACGAAGACCTCCCGGGTCCGGGGCCGATCGCCGTTGGGCAGCCGTGGGGCCTTCGGGCTCCGGTAATCGACCCAGCCCACCGACAGCGTCCACGGCTCTGCCGGTGCGAGGCGGCCGGACAGCGTCAGGTCGCGCTCGAACAGCGCCTCCTCGTGCCCTGGCTCCGGCTCGGTTTGGGCGAGGTTCCACCAGACGTTGGCGTCGAACCCGACCTTGTCGCTCGCTTCCCAAAAGAGCGTCACCCCGGGCTGCAGCGACCGGCCCGAGTCGAGCTCGACGCCGCGCCAGATGTAGGCGCTGGCGTACAGCGCCTCGAACGAGAGGCCGAGCTCGCCGGCTCCGGAAACGGCCGCCAGCAGGAGAGTCGCGGCGAGGGCATTGGCGATCGGGGAGGCCATACGACGATTATCTCCGAGGCGCCGCTGCCAGCAGAAGGACGCGGCACCGGTGGTGGCGCAGCCGGCGCTGACAGGGTACGCTATTTGCTCGACAAGGAGAGCCGCATGAGCCACCACCTCAAGCCGCAAACCGTGATCTTCGAGAAGGGCTACGATCCCCAGCTCTCCGAAGGTGCCGCGGTGCCGCCCGTGTTCCGTACCTCGACGTTCGTTTTCCGCACCGCCGAGCAGGGCAAGCGGGCGTTCGAGATCGCCTATGGGCTGCGCCCGGCCGAGCCAGGGGAGAGCCCGGCGCTGATCTATACTCGGGTCAACAACCCCAACGCCGAGATGGTCGAGGATAAGGTCGTCGCCTGGGACGGCACCGAGGCTGCGGCGCTGTTCTCCTCCGGGATGGGCGCCATCTCCAACTCGTGTCTGGCGTTCCTGAGGCCTGGGGACACCCTGGCTTTCTCCGACCCGGTGTACGGCGGGACCGAGTACTTCTTCCGCCACCTGCTGCCGGCGTTTCACATCCGGACTATCCCGTTTCCGGTCGGGACGCCGGAGGCCGAGCTCGACGAGCTGGTACGCCGTGACCCGACGATCAAGATCATCTATCTCGAGTCACCGGCTAACCCGACGATGAAGCTGGCGGACATCCCCGCCGCCCGCCGCGTGGCCGACCGCCACTCCACGCCCGACCGCCGCATCCTGCTTTTTGTGGACAACACCTTCATGGGACCGATCTTCTGCCGGCCGAAGGAGTTCGGGGCAGACGTCATTCTCTATTCGGGGACCAAGTTCATCGGCGGGCACTCCGACATCGTGGCCGGCCTCGCGCTCGCCAGCCGGGAGCTCATGGGGCCGATCAAGGTCACCCGCACGATCCTCGGTGCCAACGCCGCGCCCGACACGGCGTGGCTGATCCTGCGCTCGCTGTCCACCCTGCAGATCCGCATGGAGCAGCAGCAGGAAAACGCCCGCAGGGTGGTGGCGTTCCTGCAATCGCATCCCAAGGTCGTGCGCGTGGCATACCCGGGCGACCCGGCGATGGGCGAGTCACAGGTCGAGCTGTGGCGCCGGCAGTGCCTGGGTACCGGCTCGATCATCTCGTTCTTCGTCGAGGGGGGCGAGAAGCAAGCGTTCGCGGTCCTCGACCGGGTCAGGCTCATGAAGCTCGCGGTGTCGTTGGGCGGTGTCGAGAGCCTCATCGAGCACCCCCACACCATGACGCACTCGGACATGACCGAGCAGGAGAAGGCACACGCCGGGATCACGCCCTCGATGATCCGCATCTCGGTCGGCCTCGAGGACCCCGAGGACCTCATTGCCGATCTTGGACAGGCACTCGACGTCCTTCCGTGAGGAAGTCAGAAGCCGCGAGTCGAGAGTCGAAAGAGGGAGTCGGGTCGCCGGCGGGGCTCGCCTTCAGCGCACCCTCGACTCTCGGCTTTCGACCCTCAACCGGGTGGAAGGGAGGGAACCGGCGATGCGATGGCGGCTGATCGTCGACGGGGCGCTGCGCGGGGCCCTCAACATGGCCGTGGACGAGGCGCTCGTCGAAGCGGTCGACCGCGGCGACTCGCCGCCCGTGCTGCGCCTGTACCGGTGGGAGCCCGCGTGTCTCTCGCTCGGGTTTGCCCAGCCGTTGGCGGCGGCCGACGCGGCGTTTTGCGCGGCCAACGGCGTGGACCTCGTTCGCCGCCCGACCGGCGGGCGGGCCGTGCTGCACCACCTCGAGCAGACGTACTGTGTGCTGGCTCGTCTCGGTGAGGCGCCGTTCTCGACTGACCTGCAGGCCGCGTACCAGGGGATTTGCACGGCGTTGGTGGCCGGGCTTCGCGAGCTCGGTGCGCCGGCGGGCCTGGCCGGGGTGCCGGCCGGTGGCTACATCAAGCCGACCGAGGCGATCCCGTGCTTCGTCGGGCCGGCCTCGGGCGAGGTCGTGGCCGGCGGGCGCAAGCTCATTGGCTCGGCGATGCGGCGTCACAACCGCTCGATCCTCCAGCACGGCTCGCTGCTCGAGGGCTGGGATAGCCGGCTCCAGGCTGGCTGTCTCGGGCTGCTCGATGACTCGTCGCTGCGCCCCGTGGTAACCACGCTTGGCGAGCTGATGGGCGTGACACCGGATCCTGCGAGGCTGGTCGCAGCGCTGGTCGGTGGCTTCGAGACGACGTTCGGGATCGCTTTCGAGGCGTCCTCTCTCACCGCCGCCGAGCGGGCACGGGCCGCGTTCCTGGCCGCCGAGCGCTACGGTCATGAGCGCTGGACCGTGCACCGCAACCGCTCTCTCCCGAGCACCGAGCCTTCCGTCGGCTGAGGGATCCAGTCGGGTGTGGGTGCGACGCGATGGTGCCGCGGGTGCCCGCGTCTTTCTGATCCCTGGGGGTGCCTCCACCGACGAGCCGTGATCCGCGTGCTACGAGACGCCCATCACCGGTGTCGCCGCACGACCAGCACCCGCTCCCGGCCGGACACGTCGCGCATGCGGGTGACCTCGTCGAGGCCGAGCGCCGGCAGGAGGGGGGCGATGAGGCCAGCCTGACCATCGCCGTGCTCGAGGAGGGTGTGTCCGCCCGGTGTCAGCAGGCGCGGCAGGTCGCAGACCAGGCGTCGCAGCAGCTCGGTGCCGTCGGCCCCCCCGGCGAGCGCCACGCGCGGCTCCCGGGTAAGCTCGGGGGCAAGGCCGGCGATCTCGGCCTCGGGCACGTACGGGAGGTTGGCGACCACCAGGTCGAAGCCGCCGGCTGCCGACGATGCGAGATCGTCGAGCACGAAGTGAACCCGCCCACCGAGCCGAGTGGCGTTGGCGCGGGCGATCGCGATGGCCGCGGGGGAGATCTCGGTGGCGACCACGCTGGCGTGCGGCAGTTCGAGGGCGAGCGTCACGGCGAGGCACCCGGACCCGGTGCCCACGTCGAGAACGTGGGGGTGCGCAGGCAGGGGGAGCTGCAAAGCGAGCTCGACCACGAGCTCGGTCTCGGGGCGAGGGATCAGCACCTTCGGGGTGACCTCGAAGCCACGGCCCCAGAACGGGCAGGCACCGACCACGTAGTGCGCCGGTTGGCCGGCGGCGCGTTCGGCGACCCAAGCGCGAAACCGAGCTGCGGCTTCGTCGTCGACCGCCTCGTCGGGATGCGCCCACAGCCACGCTTCGCTCCGCCGGAGCACGTGGGCGAGCAACCAGCGCACTTCGCGTGCGGGGTCGGGCAGCCCGTCGCGATGGGGCAACACCTGCGCCGCCTCCGCCAACAGCTCACGCACCGTCATGACGGCCCTCGATGGTCGGACGTTGCGTGGTGGTTGACGTTTGGCGGCGCCCCCGCCCTCCCCCAGGCGGACAGCTCTCGACTCTCGACTCTCGCTCCGGCAGGCGGTGGGCGGTGCTCACGACGCCGCGGCCAGCTCGCGCTCGAGCCGCTCGGCCTGGTGGTGGGTGATGAGCGGGTCGATCACCAGGTCGAGGGCGCCGTCGAGGACTTCCTGCAGACGGTGGATCGTCAGCCCGATGCGGTGGTCGGTGACCCGCGACTGCGGGAAGTTGTAGGTGCGGATCTTCTCCGAGCGGTCCCCGGAGCCGACCATCGAGCGGCGCTCGGCGGCGAGCTGTGCCTGCTGCTCCTGCTGGGCGATCTCGTACAGCCTCGCCTTGAGGATACGCATCGCCTTGAGGCGGTTTTGCTGCTGGCTGCGCTCGTCCTGGCACTGCACGACGATGCCGGTGGGTAGGTGGGTGATGCGGATCGCCGAGTACGTGGTGTTCACCGACTGCCCGCCCGGCCCCGAGGAGCAGAAGCGATCGATGCGCAGGTCCTTCTCCTGGATGTCGATCTCGACCTCTTCGGCTTCCGGCAGCACCGCCACGGTCACGGCCGAGGTGTGGATGCGCCCCGAGGCCTCGGTGGCTGGAACGCGTTGCACGCGGTGCACCCCCGACTCGTACTTGAGCCGTGCGTAGGCACCCTCACCCTCGACCAGCGCCACCGCCTCCTTGACGCCACCCATTCCGGCCTCGGAGAGATCGGTGACGGTGACCTTCCACCGCCGGTCCTCGGCGTAGCGGCTGTACATGCGCAGGATCTCGGCAGCGAAAAGTGCCGCTTCTTCGCCGCCGGTGCCGGCTCGTACCTCGAGCACGACGTTGCGCCGGTCGTTGGGGTCGACCGGGAGCAACAGGAGCTTCAGCTCCGCTTCCTTCGCCTCCAACATCTTGCCGAGCTGCTGCAGCTCCTCCTCGGCCATCGCCCGCAGCTCCGGGTCGGTTTCCTGCTCGAGCATCTGCCGGGTGCCGGCTTCCTCCTCACGGAGCTTGCAGTACGCTTGGTAGGCCTCGACCACCGGCTCGATCTCGGAGAGCTTGCGGGAGACCTCGCGTAGCCGCTTGGGATCGGAGAACACGTCGGGGCTCGACTGCTCCTCGCGGAGTGCCCGCCAGCGTTCCGAGACCTCGTCGAGGCGGGCAAGCATCTCGTCCACGCCGCGTAGATTACACGATGTGTGGGGCTCGAACCAGTAGCGGGAGAAAGAGGAAGCGAACGGCTCGTTGGAGGTGGGTTCGCCTCTCGTGCGAAGCTCGTCCACGCTGGCGGTCCAGATCCGAAACCACGTCCACGTTGCCAGCGTGGACGGGGAGCTTTTCGCTGTCTTTATGGGGTGGGCTCGGGAACGGGCGCCCGATCGAGCGGGACCAGCTTCCAGCCGTCGACCGAGTTGTAGAAGGAGCGCGAGGTGAAGCACCAGATCACGACCTTCTTGCCGACCAGATAGTCCTTCTCGGCGAGGGCGGTGCGGACGAAGTTGAGCCGGGTATTGGTGGCACCACCGCCGGTGGTGGCGAGGTTATCGACCGGAAAGCCGAGGTCGGCGGAGAGCTGGTGGAAGAGCGAGCTCTGCTGGTCGCGCCACCAGATGATGTTCGAGTCGCCGATGATCACCACGGGGCTTTGCGGGTTGCGCCAGTCCATCTTCGCCTCGCCGGTCGCCGTCTTGAGCATGCACGAGCGGATCCAGACGTGGTCCTTGGGGCGTTCCGGGAGGCCCGCCTTGTCACGGATGTCCTTGTAGATGTGTCCGAAGTGGTCGTTCTCCTGCCACGTGACGACGAACTCCTGCTTGGGCACGCTGGAGTAGAACGGCATGGCCGTAATGAGCTTGGCGAGCTCGGCGGTGGCGAGCGCGATCCCGCCAGGGGTCCAGTGCGACTCCGACGGGATGAACAACGGTCCGTGAGGGTTCTTGCGGCTGGCGAGGAAAAGGGGCGTGAGCTCGACGACCTTCACGCCGCTGCGGCGCAGGAGCTGCATGAACTCGTGCTCGGGCGTGTGCAGGTGCGGGGGCTGCTTGAACGGGGCCAGCTTCTCGTTGCCGAGGATCGCCTCGGGGTAGGCGACGATGCGCGTCGGCACCGGCATGAAAACGAGGGTGATGCCCTTGGCTTTGAGCTGGCGGTCGAAGTCGAGGATCGCCGGCAAGGGATCGGCCACCTCCGGCGCGGCCTTGGGGTTGGCCTTGCGGCCGCCCTCCCCCCAGAACGGCCCACTCGCCGCGTAGTTGAGCTCGGTGGTGAGCACCACCCAGCCCTCCTTGCCGATGACGTCCTCGCCGGTACCCTTGAGCTTGGCGGAGACCATCTTCTGGCAGGTGGCCTTGAACTCGGCCTCCAGCGCCTTGAGGTCCTGGGCCGCGGCGGCCCCCGCCGCCAGCACGGCCAGCATGGCGATACTCACTCGCTTCACGGTGCGATCTCCTCTCCGAAGCAGGGCTCCACGAGCATGAGCGAATCGTCGGCCAGCTCTCCACGGGTGAAGAACCCGTACTCGTCCGCCATGTCCGCCCAGGGCCGCACCCGCAGGGCGACCCGCTGCCCGACCCGCCAGGCGGCGGGCGGGGTGAGGGCATAGTCTCGCATGGCGACGACGAAGACCACCGCCTCGCGGTCGGCCACGTCCGACCCGGCGGCCTGCAGGTCGGACAGCCGCAGGGCGACGACGTAGTCGGCGTACGGCGCGCTGCGCGGCTGCGGTACGACGCCCATGGCGGTGATGACGCCTTCCACCTCGAGGCTGGCACCGCGCCCGGGCACGAAGAACCCGCCCTGGCTCGCCGTGCCGAGCGCCATCGGGATCGGTCGCCAGTCGCCCACGGACAGCTCCCGGGCCGCGAGCTCCCAGACCACGACGCGTTTCCCGGCCAGCCGGTCGCGGCCGGCCGCGAGCTCGCGGGAGAGCAGGGCGCGGGTCGCCCAGGCCCCCGAGTCGTTGCGCAGGATGGCGTCGACCGGGCGGCCGAGCGCCAGGCTGAGCTGCTCCGCGAGCCCTGCCGCCTCGCCCCAGCCGAGCGCAGGGAGCGAGTAGACGTTGGCGAACGAGTCGCCCAGCAGCAGCACGTCGGCTCGGGTGTCGAGCCGCCAGAGCCGGTCGTCGCTGTCGATGACCTCGTCGATCGAGACCTTCTCGCGGGCGAAGCCACGGCTGTCGGCTGGGAGCCCCAGCATCCCGACGAGATCGCCCCGGCCTGCGATCTCAGCGCTCTCGGTGGTGAAGCCAGGGTCCGGGACCTCGTCGAGCTCCACCCGCTCGCGCACGAACCGCGCCAGCGCCTCGGCGACGGCCGTCGCCGCTTCGGGCCGCCAGTGGGTGTCGGTCGCGAGGTAGACCGATCGGCCCGTGACGCGCTTGAGGTCGGCGAGGACGGGGCCGGGATCGAAGACGAGCACGCCGCCTTCTTCGAGCTCGCGCACGAGCGGTGCCAGTGAGGGGTTCGTCAGGGGAAGCGCGTCCGGAAACACGCGGCCCGCGAGCGGCTCGGGCTCGAGCGCCGCCTTGACCGGTACGGGCACGAAGACGAGGTGGATGCCCCGTCCTCGAAGCTGGGCAGCGAAGTCGAGGATCGCCGGACGCGGGTCGGCGCGCCGGTTGCTCGCTGTGAGGCGCTCGGGCGCCAGAAAGGGCGGTCCTGTGAGGTGCTCGAGCGCGGGTCGGAAGAAAAGCCACCCGTTGCGCCCCACTGCGACCTGGTTGGTGCCGACCCGTGGCCACCCCGCGAGCCACCCCTGAACGGGCGGTCGCAGGTGCGTCGCCAGCGGTGAGTGTGAAGCCAGTGCCGATTCCCATCGCCGCGTCGAGGCCGTGATCCGCTCGCACACCGACTCGTCGTTGCCGCTGGCGGTCTTTGGTGCTGGCGCGCGATCGCGGATCAGCCCGAGAACCGTTCCGACGGTGCCGGCCAGCAGGGTGACCGAGAAGACGCCGACCATGGTCACCGCACACCGACGCCCAAGCGTCGGCGCGGTCGCCGGGGAAAAGGTGCGGTCACGCATCAGAACGCCGCATACAAAAAGCCGGTGTGGGCCTGGACCGAGAGCATGGCGAGCGCCAACCAGAGCGTCACGGCCGCGAGGCCGACGCGCACCGGGGTGAGGGTGGCCGCGACGCGCTGGCTCGGAGTTGCGAACCAGGCGAGCGCGGCAGCGACAGCGAGCACCCCGAGCTGCGCCGGCGTGACCAGAAGGCCCCGTACCAGAGCCGACGGGCCGGGGTTGTCGAAACCGAATAGGGACGCGAGGTAGCGCCCGGACGCGGCGAGCGAGCCAGCACGGAAGAACACCCACGACACGGTGAGGAAAGCGAACGTCGCCCCCACCCGCAGCGGGCGGGGTGCGGCGCGGTACCACCGCTTCCGCATGACGAGCCGCTCGAGCACCAGCCACACCCCGTGCAGCCCACCCCAGACGACGAACCCCCAGGTCACCCCGTGCCACAGCCCGCAGAGGACCATCGTGGTCATCGATGCCACGGTGTACGAGAGCATCTCCTCCCGCCGAGGGGGGGCGCCGCAGTCGGCGAGTCGTCTTCCGGAGGCATAGGCGACGGGCAGGAACACGTAGTCTCGCAGCCAGAACGACAGCGTGAGGTGCCAGCGCCGCCAGAACTCCATGACCGAGGCAGAGCGGTACGGTGCGTCGAAGTTGGGGGGCAGCTCGAGCCCCACCATCAGACCGAGCCCGAGTGCCATGTCGGTGTAGCCCGAGAAGTCGAAGTAGATCTGGAAAGCAAACGCGAGCAGCCCGAACCAAGCGTTGAAGGCACCCGGCGACGCGGCGGCGAAGGCGGCATCGGCGGCCGTCCCCAGGGGATTGGCGAGCAGCACTTTCTTGCCGAGCCCGAGGGCGAACAGCAGACAGCCGCGGGCGAGGCGATCGAGCTCGAGGCGGCGGCTCGCCAGCTGGTCCGAGACCTGATGGAAGCGCACGATCGGGCCGGCGATCAGGCGCGGGAAGGCGGCGAGGTACGCAACGTAGTCGACGAGCCGCCGACAGGGCGAGATGTGGCCGCGGAAGACGTCGATGGTGTACGACAGCGACTGGAACGTGTAGAACGACAGCCCCAGCGGCACCGCCACCAGCCAGCCGTCAGGCAAAGCCCAGTCCCAGCCGACGAGGTCCGAAAGCCACGCGAGCAAGGGCGGGACGAGCTTGAAGCCGGCGAGCAGGCCGAGGTTGGTCGCCAGCGACAGCCCCAACGCCAGCTTCTGCCGCCGGGTGCGTGGTCCTCCGGGTTTGGGGGCTCCGGTTTCGCCCGCTTGGGGCGCGGCGATGATCCGAGCGCATGCCCAGTCCACGACCGCAACGGCGAGCAACGGCAGCAGCAGGAGCGCCCCTGCCCAAGCGAGCAGGACAAGGCCGGAGAGCGCCAGGACGGCGTTACGGGCGCGCGCCGGGGCCAGCCAGTGCAACAGCACCGCCGCGGGCAGGAAGGCCAACAGGAAGACCTGCGAGGTGAACGCCATGTGCGTCTCCGGCGGCGTACCGCCGAAGTGCGGATTTTACTGCAAAAGGAAGGCCATCCGCCGCCCACCCGGTCGACCGGCGCGAGTCGGCGGTCGACGGAAAAGCCCAGAACCGGAGGCCGGAGCGGACGCGGGTAGGCAGTCGTGGGAGAGCGTACCATTTTCGAGGGGAGGGCGATGTGACCTACAATTTCGACGCCGAGCGCTGGTTCGAGCTGCAGCGGCAGCGTCTCCTCGCGCAGCGGGCCGCGGGGGTGCTGGATGATCAGGAACTGGCGACCGCCCTGCAGCGTCTGGAAGGAGCGCTCGAGGCGATGGAGGCGCGGCTCGACGGCTCGTTCCTGGTCGGACCGCTCGCACCGCGCCGCGAGGGCTGAGCGAAGGGCACCACCAGGTGCCGGAAAGGGTCTGTGATGGAGCGCTCACGGTGGCACATTGTCGGATCGGGTTTGGCTCTGCTGGTAATGTTGGCGGCCTTCGCGGCTGCGGTCGAGCCGCAGCAGGCACCGGCGCTTGACCGGGTATCGATCCTGCGCGACCGGGCGCACACCGACGAGCTCGCCTATGCACGTCTGGCCCACCTGTGCGACCGCATCGGCAGCCGACCGGCCGGCTCGCCTACGTACCGCGAGGCGGTGCGTTGGGCGGTCGAGACGCTCCGGACCGATCGGCACCAGCGGGTGTGGCAGGAGCCGGTGAGCGTGCCGACCTGGGACCGTGGCCGCGAGCGCTGCGCCGCCCTCGCACCGTTTCCGCGCCAGCTCGCGGTGCTCGGGCTGCCCGGGTCGGTGCCGGGCAGCGTCGAAGCTCCGGTGGTGGTGGTGCAGGCGATCGAGGAGATCGGACCGCTGGCGGCGGGACGCATCGTCGTTTTCGTACCCGACATTCCAGCCACCGCGACCGCCGGCGAGCGTTACTGGTACTTCGGCCTCCCGCGCCGCGACGGGGCCGCGGCTGCGGCCCGACACGGTGCGGTGGCGCTGCTCGTGGCCTCCACCCCGGTCCACTCGCTGGGGACGCCGCATACCGGCGCGATGTACTACGAGGACGGCGTCCCCCGCATCCCGGCGGCGGCGCTCGCCTCCGAGGACGCCGCCTGGCTTGCGCGGCTCGCCGCGCAGGGCGTCGAGGTCCGGCTGCAGCTCGAACTCGAGTCGGTCGACCGCGGTCGCGTGGAGGCCGCCAACGTCCTCGCCGAGGTGCCCGGCTCGGAGCACCCCGAGCAGGTCGTGCTCGTCGGTGCTCATCTCGACTCCTGGGACGTCGGCCAGGGTGCACACGACGACGGGGCCGGGGTGATTCACGTCATCGAGACGCTGCGTCTGATCCGGGAGCTGGGCGTGGCGCCGAAGCGCACCGTACGGGCCGTGTTGTTCGCCAACGAGGAGTTCGGTCTCGACGGCGGCAAGGCGTATGCCGCCGCCCACGGTTCCGAGCTCCACGTAGCGGCGGTCGAGTCCGACCTGGGGGCGTTCCGCGTTCTCCACTTCGGGGCGTCGGGTAGTGCGTTGCAGCTCGGTTGGCTGGCGCAGGCGGCGGCCCCGACCGGGGTGCCGATTCGAGCTGGCGGTGGGGGCGCCGACATCTCGGCGCTCGGCGACGGCGTGCTGCAGATCGGTGTCTTCACCGACCTCGAGCCCTACTTCGACGTCCACCACAGCCGTGCGGACACCCTCGACAAGGTCGACCCGACGCTGCTGCGCGACGGGCTCGCGAAGATCGCCGTGTTGGTGTGGCGCCTCGCCAACGAGCCGCTGCCAGCCGGGCTGTAGAGCGCGAGCAACGCAGACGGTCGTTGCCGACTTCCAGCCTTCCCTTGACTCGCGTCCTTCCGTCACCGCACACTGGTACGCCAAACCGGAGGCGCCGTGCGCACGCTCAACGAGGACTATCCGCTGTTTCCCGTTCCGCCGATCAGTTCGGTACAGGACCTGCTATGCCGGTCGGCCCGTACCTTCGGCGACAAGCTGGCACTCGAGGACCTCGCGCCCACACCGATGCCGCGGCTGTCATACCGGGGGCTTTTCGAGGCGGTGGTGCGCTTCGGGCGGGGGCTCGGGAAGCTGCACCTCGAGCCCGGTGACCACGTGGCGGTGATCGGCGAGAACCGGGTGCAGTGGATGGTCGCGTACCTCGCCTGTCACGCTTTCGGTCTGGTCGCGGTGCCAATCGACAAGAGCCTGCAGGACAACGAGATCATCACTGTGCTCCACGCCTCGGAGAGCAAGGCGGTGGTGTTCTCCGAGCGCTTCCGCGACACCATCCTGACGCTCGCGCCCTCGGTCAAGACGCTCAAGGTGTTCGTGGACATGGACCTCGAGAAGGCCGACGGGCGCATCCACTCGATGGGCGAGCTGCTCGCGGCTGAGCCCGTGCCGGGGCTCGACGAGGCGCTCCCCGCGGTCGACCCCGAGGCTCTCGCCGTCATCGTCTTCACCTCGGGGGCGATGGGCCGCGCCAAAGGAGTCATGCTCTCGCAGCGCAACCTGGCCGCCAACCTCACCGGCATGCTGGCGATGATCGAGCTCTTTTCCTCTGACCGCTTCCTCTCGGTGCTGCCGATCCACCATACCTACGAGTGCACCTGCGGGCAGCTTTGTCCCTTGCTCGCTGGCTGCTCGGTGCACTACGCGCGCTCGCTGAAGACCGTGCTCGAGGACCTGCAGCGCGTCAAGGCCACGATCCTGCTCGGGGTGCCGCTGCTGTACGAGAAGATGTACCGGCGGATCTCAGCCGGGATGGCCGAAAAGAAGCTCGTCTCGGTGCTGCTGCCGGCGCTGCGTGCAGCCGCGGCGGCTGGCGAGGCGGTGGGGGCGCAGGGGGTGCGGCGCAAGCTCTTCCGCCAGGTGCACGAGCGTTTCGGCGGTGCGGTGCGGATCTTCATCGTCGGCGGTGCGGCGCCGGACCCGGTGGTGGCGCGCGGGCTGCGCTCGCTCGGCTTCACCTTCATCCAGGGGTACGGGCTCACCGAGACCTCGCCGATTTTGGCGCTCAACCGGCTGCGCAAGTTCCGCGACGACGCGGCCGGCATCCCGCTGTGCAACGTCGAGGTGCGAATCGCCGAGCCGGGCGAGCACGGGGTGGGCGAGATCCAGGCCAAGGGGCCGAGCGTGATGATGGGCTACTACCGCAACGAGGAGGCGACGGGTGCGGTCCTCCAGGATGGGTGGTTCGCGACCGGCGATCTCGGGTACTTCGACGCCGACGGCTTCCTCCACGTGTGCGGGCGGAAGAAGAACGTCATCGTAGCCGCCAACGGCAAGAACGTCTTTCCCGAGGAGCTCGAGGATCTCGTCAACCGCATCCCGTACGTGCTCGAGTCGGTGGTGCACGGCGTCCGCCAGCCGGACGGCGACGAGGTCATCGGCGTCATCGTCGTGCCCAACGCCGAGGAGCTCCTGAAGCTCTCGCACAAGCTCGGAGTCGAGGTCACCCGCGAGTGGGTCAAGGAGGTCCTCGAGCGGGAGGTCCGCGCCCTCAACCGCCACCTCGCCTCGTACAAGCAGATCCGCCAGGTACGCGTGCAGGAGTCCGAGTTCGCCAAGACCACCACCCAAAAGATCAAGCGCCACCTCATCCACCAGCAGGACACGACGCACTGACCCTCCACCCGTCCGCTGCTCGGAGGGCAGTGGTCGGTGCTCACAGCAGCGGCTGTGCTGGGCTTTGTTTGGCGCCGAACACCGAGCACCGATCGGGTCTGTCTCAGCTGCCGGTGAGGCGGCGGCGGGGGAGGCGCGGCGCGGTGTCGGAGACGTCGAGGGTGCCGGCGCGGTGGCAGGTGAAGGCACCGGCCTGCACCGCCAGCGTCCACGTGTAGGTGCCAGGCGTTGCGAAAGCGTGTGAGGCCGCCTCACCGGTCCCCGAGCCGCCGTCGCCGAACGTCCAGGAGACCGTGGGCGTCTGGCAGCCGGAGGTCGCGACGGTGGCCGCGAACGAGGCGGACGAGTCGGTCTGTACCCAGCTCGGGACCGACGCGGAGCAGGTGAGGGCGCAGCCACCCGACCCGAGCGCCAGCACCTGGGCGCGCTGACCCGGCAGGTTGTGGTGGTGGAGCAGGAGCAGCCCCTGCGAGGCGTTGGCTTCGTACGCCGCGGCATCGAAGGTGGCGGTGATGGTGCGCCCAGGCAAGTCCTCGTACATCGGCAAGGTCGGGGCGGTGCCGAACAACCCGATGCCGCCGAAGGCAAGCCCCGGCTTGGCGACCTCGAAGGTCAGGACCGGCGTCTCGTCGACGATCTCGCCGCTGCCGGCGAGGTAGGTGCGCACCCGGTAGTTGAAGCGGGTCGAGAGCACCGACAGCCCGTCGAGGTTGGCCGGCACCGGGATGATCATGACGTTGCTGCCGAACAGCGCGGTGTCGCGGACGTCGGGCGCCACGCCGTTGAGGTGGAACAGCGTGCATGAGGGCTGGCTCGAGGTACGGCAGACGCTGGCGGCGAACACATCGTTGCTGTCGGGCAGCAACGTGGTGGTGGCGAGGTACTCGTTCTTGCCGTCGCGGTTGGTGTCGATCTCGACATCGAAGCGCACCTCGGCTGGTGTCGCCCACTCCTGCTGCGAGACGACGGCGAAGTAGATCCGGCTGTCGGCGAGGCCCTTGCCGGCCGCCACTTGGGCTGGGTAGTCGGTGGCCACACCGACGTAGCGAAGGTCCGCCATGTCACTGCGGCCGGTGGTGGTTTCCTCGTCGGGGCTCGTGTACGCGAGCTCGAACGCCGATACCAGCGGCACCACGCCCTCCGGATAGGCGGCGTCGGTCGCCGTCCCGATGCCGAGCAAGCCGACCTGCACAAGGCCGTTGCCAGCCGGGTACATGTGCGCGCCCGTCATCGCCGAGACCGGTCGCGGTGCAGCGTGGTACGGCAGCACGATGGGGCTTCCTCCGGCCGGGGTGACGGTCACCAGCCCCGCCTCCTCGGCGAGCCACTGCCGCGGGTCGGTGCCGCTGGTGCGCGAGGCACCCGGATCGAGGGTACGCTGCATCTTCGAGGCATCGGCGACCAGGCGCAGTACCACCGTGACCTCGCTCCCGCCGGGGACGGCGAGCTCGGTGCCGGCGGGCAAGGTGAGCTCGACACCCGGCATGTCGACGGTGGGTTGGACCGCGAGTGTGACCTGGACCGCGTCGGCACCGGTGTTGACGAGCCGGATGCGCCGCTCGGCCACGGTGTGCCCGAGCACGTCGAGGCGGCCGAACGAGACGCTCACGCGGGTCGGGTGCTCGTCGTCGAACGCCAGGAGGGTGGTGGCGGCGGCGCGGCCGAGGTCGATCCGCCCGGCGCCTACCCGTCCCGGTCCCACCGTTGGCGGGCCGAGGTTGGGCTTGGTGTAGACAGCCGGCACGGACGTGTTCATGAGCGCCGCCTTGAGCCAGTGGACCGGCCAGGTCGGGTGGAGCTGACGCAGCAGCGCGAGTGCCCCAGCGACGTGCGGCGTCGCCATCGAGGTGCCGCTCGCGGTGTACAGATCGTCGCCGCTGCCAGCGTACACCGAGGTGATGGCGTCGCCGGGCGCCGCCAGGTCGGGCTTGAGCGCACAATCGCCCAGGCGCGGCCCGCGTGAGGAGAAGTCGGAGACAACGTCGGCCCACGCGTACTTGGTGAGCGTGACGTTGACCCCCGGTAGCGGCAGCTTGGCGCGGATGGTGCTGCCGTCCTCGCCGCTGATCGACACCGCGGGGATGTCGATCGTCGGGTCGTCACCGGCCATCAAGATGACGCCGCGCTCGTTGTTCGCGATCACCGCGGCGATGGCGCCGGCGAGCTGGGCGTTTCGAACCTTGACGGTGAACAGGCAGTCACCACGGTCGATGAAGGCGATCTTGCCAGCTACCGACGAAGCGTTGGCGAACGCCGTGCAGCCGCGAGCCGGGTTGGCGCGCACGAGGTCCGAGGTGAGCGACGTCGCAGAAAGCGGCGGCCCGAAACGCGCCGCGTAGGCCCGCGTGGTGCCGAGGCCGGCCGGCTGGTTGACGGTCAGCGTGTAGTCGATGACGCCGGCGTCACTCACCGAGGCTACGGACACGGCGCCGTCGGCCGCCGCTGGGCTCGAGCCGATGAAGTAGCCATCACCGGCGTTACCGGCTGCCGCCGCGACGGCGATACCGGCGGCGACTGCTTGGTCGACGGCCTGGACGTCGGGGTCGGAGGGATCCCCGAAGTCCGTGCCGAGCGAGAGGTTGAGCACGTCGAGGTGGTCGGCGAGGTCGTCGTCGCCGTTGGGGTCCAGCGCCCACTCGATCGCTGGGATCACCATTTCGGTCCCGCCTTCGCAGCCGAACACTCTGAGGGCATAGAGCTTCGCACCGGGGGCGACACCGGGGCCGAGGCGGAAGGTCCCGAGCCCCATCGAGGGTGAGTAGGCGCCGCGGTACGTGTTGCCGTCTCCGTCCAGCCCCAGCCCGGCGGCCGAGCCGGCGACATGGCTACCGTGGCCGTGACAGTCCATCGGGTCGGGGTCGGGCTTGGGCGTGTTGCTGCCGGTATAGTCGTCACCGACGAAGTCATACCCACCGACCACCGAGCTCGTCCACGGCACCTGGGCGTCGTCGAAGCGCTGTCCCGAGTACGAGCCGGTGCCACCGAAGCTCTTGTGGATGTAGTCGATACCGGTATCGATGATGGCGATCGAAACGCCTGTGCCGGTGACGTTTGGCCCCTGCGGGTTCCACACCGTGGGCGCGCCGACGAACGGCACCGAAGATGAGTTGGACATGTACTTGGGGCGCAGGCGGTGCACCGACTTCACGCCCGGCAGCGCCGAGAGCGTGGCCAGGTCGCTCTCTTCGACGCTCACCGCAACGCCGTTGAGCACCCGGTGAGCACGGAACAGCTCGTCCCCGACCAGGCCGGCCGTACGCAGCGTGGCCATGAGCTCGTCCTGCTCGGCCCGCAGTCGCGAGGCGAGCGGTCGGGTGATCTCGGCAGCGGCCAGGCGGTCACCCTCCGTTGATGTCGCGCTGAGCGCGGCTGCGACGGTGCCGGGTGAGGTGAGCTCGATGAAGACCCGCACGGGGGCGGCGACGACCGCCGAACCCGCGAGGAAGATCGGTGCGAGGGCGAGCGGTACCAGACGGTTGGTCACAGGACGCTCCTATCTACCGGGCTGCGGCTCGCTCGAAAAGCCGCGTCGCGGCCACGCGAGAAAGCCGCCGCGCAAGACCGAAGCTTTCTCGAAGCCCGGGCGTCGCAGCATGGAGGTCACAGCGCCCGAGCGGTTCTGAGTGCGGCAGTATACGAGGTAGGTCGAGGTGCGTTCGAGCTGTGTCAACGTGGCCTCGATCACGGGGTTTCGAGGTCGGGGGTGACGGCTCCAACCTGGTGGCCGGCTCCGAGCTGTGGCGGGCATCCCCGGGTCGAGGATCACCGAGTCGGATTT